>NZ_JAHLZY020000001.1:3715840-4025493 GCF_018967865.2 Hymenobacter siberiensis | reverse complement strand
GGAATTGCATCTCCACAATGTCGGCGGGCAGCGACACATTGTCGGCGGCCATGAGTACGGTTTTCACGCGGTTCATCACGCGCGAGCGCAGCTCCAGCACGCCGCGTCGGTATTCTTCCGATTCCGTCCAGAAAAACACTTTCAGGTTTACGGTGCTGGTAGCCAGCTCGTGCACGATAATAAAGGGCTCATGCGGAATCGTCTGAAGCACTTCGTCCTCCTGCCGCAGCTGGCCGCTGATGGCTTCTATCACGGTGGGCACGTCGGCATCGTAGTCGATGCCGACCAGGAAGTTCTGCCGAATGAAACCGTCGCGGGTGAAGTTCGTGACCGATTCTTTCAGCAGCACCGAATTGGGCACGTAAATATCCTTGCCGTCGTAGGTTTTGATGCGCGTCGTGCGCAGGTTCAGCTCCATCACCCGGCCCATGTGGTCCTTCACCTGAATGCTGTCGTTGACGTTGAAGGGCCGGTTGAACGCCAGAATGACGCCGGCTAGGAAGTTCTCCGCAATGTCCTTAAAAGCGAAGCCAACCAGGAATGCCGACAAGCCCAGCCCGCCCAGCAGCCCGCCCACCACGCCCGAAAACCCGATGATTTGCAGGGCCAGCAGTAGCCCGCTCAGCACCAGCAGCCAGCGCCCCACTTGGGTGAGGAAGTTGGTGAGCAGTGGGTCGGCCGAATGAGCCGCGAGCCTGGCCGTAAGGAAGCTGCGCAGCCGGCTCGAAGCCAGCCACGTCACGGCCAGCAGCACCGCCGCCATCACCAGGCGCGGCAGCACAAACAGAAACTGCGTCCAGTAAGTATGGAATACAGTGGTAAATTCCGCTAGCATAGATGCAACTGGTTGAGGGAGTGGGGCTCGTTAAAATCTAGGAAAATCAACGGGAACAACATGCTCATCGGGTGCCTAGAGCGGTTTCCAATTTAGTGTACAGAATCTGATGCACCTTGCGTTATGAAAGCATATTCGATTGATTTGCGGGAACGGGTAGCGGCGGCATGTGCCGCACCGCAGGCCCGGATTTATCAGGTGGCGGCGCAATTTAGCGTCTCCATCTCCTTCGTGGACAAGCTTTTGCGCCGGCAGCGCACGAGCGGTTCGCTGGCGGCCCTGCCCGCGAACGGCGGCCCACTGCCGCGCCTGGACCCGGCTGGCCAGGACCTATTGCGGGCCTGTCTGGTGGCGCAGCCCGACGCGACCCTGGCCGAACTGGCCACGGCCCTGCTCGCCGCCGACGGTCCGGCCCTGAGCCGCACGAGTACGTGGCGGGCGGTGGAGCGCCTGGGATGGGGGCGCAAAAAAAAAGCGTCCACGCCGCCGAGCGTGACACCGAACGCGTCGTAGCCATGCGCCGCTTATTTTTGGAAGCCATTCAGGAAGAAGATGTGCGCCGTTTCGTGTTCGTGGACGAGACGAGCACCAACCTCACCTACTGCCGCCGTTACGGCCGGGCCCCGGCCGGCCAGCGCCTGGACCAGGCCGTGCCGTTGCACGGCGGCCCGAACGTGACGCTCATCGCCGCCCTGACCCCGGACGGGCTCGGAGCCTTGTTGAGCGTTAACGGGGCCGTTAATGGCGACGTGTTTGCCGCCTACCTCGACCAGGTGCTCGGCCCCAACCTGCGGCCGGGCGACGTAGTAGTGCTCGATAATCTGTCGGTACACAAGGTGGAAGGCTTGGACGAAATCGTGAAAAAGTACGGGGCTCGGCTGCGCTACCTGCCGCCCTATTCGCCGGATTTCAATCCCATTGAACTCGCTTTTAGCAAACTCAAGACCTGGTTGCGCACCGCGAAAGCCCGCACCCGCGACTTGCTGGAGGAAGCCATCCGGACCGCCGCCGACTGGATAACCGAACAGGATGCCAAGAACTGGTTTGACCATTGCGGATATCATGTACAGTGATTTGGAAACCGCTGTAAACGGCCTTATCCGCTCGCAGCCATTCTGTGGCGGGCGGAATCTCCTCAAAAAAGGCCGTGGTGACTGCCCGGCGCATCTGCGCGGCCATGGTGGGCGTGTGCAGGCGGGTTTCGGGCGTGAGGGTGGGCACCACGGCGTAGCGCTCAAGGGCGGTGTCTTCCAGCACGGCCGGCAGCCAGGTATTCAGCAGCCAGTCGCGGTCGGCGGGGTCGGGGGCGGCGGGCATGGCGCGGTGGTCGGCCAGGAGGCCGCGCAGCGGGTAGCGGCGCAGCAGGTTGTGGGCATGCGTGTAAAGGGCCCGAAACTCGAGGCTCGTCATGGACGTGCCCGACCAGTGCAGGTGCACGTAGCCGTCTTCAGGGGAGAAATCGACCGAGCCAACGGCGTTGGCAAAATAATTTTGGGTGGGGAGCATTATAAAGGGGACAAAAACAAACGCGGGCCCGGTGGCCCGGTTAAGCTGGGCGGCTGGTGAGCCAGCCTAATAGCCTCTTTAACGTAAGCCCCTGCACAACGGCCGAAAACAGCACCACGGCAAACGTCATGGGCACAAATACTTCGGGGTGCATGCCCGTGGGCAGGCCCAGGGCCAGGGCCAGCGAAATGCCCCCGCGCAGTCCGCCCCAGCTCAGAATGGCCAGCGTGCGCGGCGGCAGCTGCCGCGACAGGCCCAACAGCCCCGTGGTAAGCGTGAGCACCACGTAGCGCACCAGCAGGGCCAGCACGGCCGCCGCCACGCCCAGCCCCAGGTAAAACGGGCTGACCCCAATCACGACCAGCTCCAGGCCCATGAGCACGAAGAGCACGGCGTTGAGCACCTCGTCGAGCGCCTCCCAGAACTTTTCCAGGTAGTCGCGCGTGGTGTCCGACACCGCCCCGCTGCGGCTCACGTTGCCAATGGCCAGGCCCGCCACCACCATGGCCAGCGGCCCCGACACGCCCAGCGCGTGGCACAGCGCGTAGCCGCCCATTACCAGGGCCAGGGTCAGCATGACTTCGGTCTGGAAGTGGTCCACGGTTTTGATGAGGCGGTAGCCCACATAGGCCAGCACCCCCCCGGCCAGCAAGCCGCCGCCGGCCTCGCGCAGCAGCAGCAGGGCCGCCGAGCCGGCGCTGGGCGTGTCGCCGGGCGTGGCCAGCTCCAGCAAGGTCACAAACACCACTACCCCGAAGCCGTCGTTGAAGAGCGACTCGCCGGCCAGGTTGGTTTCAATGTTCTTATCGAGGTCGGTGGTTTTCAGAATGCCCAGCACGGCAATGGGGTCGGTGGGGGCAATGAGCGCCCCAAACAGCAGGCAGGGCAGCAGCGGCAGCTCCACGCCAGCCAGGTTCAGCAGGGCATAGGTGCCCAGGCCTACCAGCCCGGTAGCCAGCAGCACTCCCAGCGTGGAGTAGGCCGCAATGCTGCGCCACACCGCTTTCAGGGCATTTACCCGCACGTGCAGCGAACCGGCAAAGAGCAGAAAGCTTAGCACCGAGCCCATGAGAAACTCCGTGAAATCGAACCGTAGCAGCGCCCCGCGCACGGCAACGGTGAAGCTCGGCACAATGTGGCCCCAGGCCAGCACGCCCAGCGCCACGGCCACGCCCAGCAGCAAAAACATAATGCCCGCCGGACGGCGCATAAACCGGGCATTCAGATAGGAAAATAACGCTGCTAGCGTTAGTAGCGAGGCGGAAAAAGTAAATAAGCTCATCAAGAAAAAAAAGTAAGTGGGGGGTGCCGCCCACCGGCCGCCTGCCCGTGCGCTGCCAGTGGCAGCAGGTTTGCCCGGCTGGCAAGTTAACAGCCCGCCCGCCCGCCGGACAGTAAAGCGCCGGCCCGGAGCTTTCCGGCTACTGAAGGCGTGGCCGCGGCCGGCGGCTTTGTGCCGGGCAGGGCCTGCCTGTTCCGGCCGAGCGGTTGCTGCAGGGCCCGCAGAGTAGCCGGCCCGGCCTAGGTGGTGGCTTGCAGCCGTTGCACCCTACGGGCCTGGGTCATCAGGCTGGGGTTGTTCGAGTTAAGGTCGGCGGCCAGAGTTGCTGTGTCTTCGAAACGGAATTTCGGGTACTAAAGTTGTATGAACCGTCGAAGCCGGCAACGCTCCGTTTTTGCAGCATTTCGATAATATGCGATGGCTTGTTGGCGTGAGTCTGGGCTGATTCGCGCCATTTATCGGCTTATTATAAGTGGATTAGGGTGCGGAAACCGATTTCTGGTGTTAAGGGGAGGGCACAGTCATAAAAGCAGAACCCATCGGGAGGCCCACAGGGCAGGTGCCTCAACTGATTCGGGTGCGCCAGGGCTCCAATTGTCCCGCCATGCTGCCTTCGGGCTAAGAAAAAACAAGGGTTGCGCATTTGCACAAGTACCCAAACATCAGCAGCAACGACGAGATGCAAAGGGTTACGTGTTCAGTATTGTTTGATTTGCGTAATATTCTGTATAACAATATTATGAGGTCTTTTATCAACGCCATTAGATATAATTTTTAGTACATGCTAAATTAATTTTTAGACTAACCTAAAAAATGTACGTACTTTTGTTCGGCTTGTTAGTAGGGCAGGGGCACTCCTTGGTTTTTTACGCCAAGCCATGCCTGCCATGTCTGTTAAGTGCTTGTATCTGTTTGTTCTGCTGTTTGTATGCCCATTTGCCCTGCGGGCCCAAAGCCTGAGCGGGCAGGTGCTGGACGCGGCCGGCCGGCCGCTGCCCTTCGCCAGCGTGGCGGTGCCGGTGCTGAGCCGGGGCGCGACGGCCGACGAAAACGGCCGCTTTGCCCTGCCCAACCTGCCCGCCGGCTCCCACCAGCTGCAAGTGAGCGCCGTGGGCTATGCCACCGCTACGCCCTCGGCAACGGTGCCCACCGATAAGCCCCTGACCATTCGCCTGACTGCCGAGGGCAAAACCCTGAGCGAAGTGGTGGTGACGGGCGTGAGCCGGGGTACCGAAATCCGCCGTTCGCCAGTGCCCATCGCGGCCCTGTCGGGCCGGGAAATCCGCCTCAATGCCAATGCCAATGCCATTGATGCGGCCGTGCGGGGCATTCCGGGCCTCAGCGCCGTCACCACCGGCCCCAACGTCAGCAAGCCGTTTATCCGAGGGCTGGGCTACAACCGGGTGCTCACCATGTTCAACGGCCTGCGCCAGGAGGGGCAGCAGTGGGGCGATGAGCACGGCATTGAAGTGGATGGCTACGGCGTGGACCGCATTGAGGTGGTGAAGGGCCCCGCCAGCCTGCTCTACGGCTCCGATGCCGTGGCCGGGGTGGTGAACTTGCTGCCGGCCCTGCCCGCCGGCCCCGCCGGCCAGCTGCACGGCGAGGCGCTGACCGAATACCAGAGCGTGAACGGCTTGATTGGCAACTCGCTGGCCTTCAACTACCAAAAAAACGGGTTTCAGGCCAGCCTGCGCGGCAGCCACCGCCTGGCCCGCGACTACCAAAACCCGGTGGACGGCCGCGTGTACAACACCGGCTTTGCCGAAACCCAGCTCACCGGCATGGTGGGCCTGGCCAGGGCCTGGGGCGGGGTGCACCTCTGGCTGACCAGCTACGACGACCGCCAGGAAATTCCCGACGGCAGTCGCGACTCGCTCAGCCGCCGCTTTACGCGGCAGGTGTTTGAGGCCAATAGGGATGATATCGGGAACCGCCCGCTGGTGAGCGACGACGAGCTGATAAGCTACCGCATTGCCGACCTGCGCCAGCGCATCCGCCACTACCGGGCCTTTGCCACCAGCGAGGTGAAGCTGGGGGCCGGCGAGCTGCGCCTGCTGCTGGGCGTGCAGCAAAACCACCGCCAGGAATTCAACCACCCCACCGCCACCAGCCAGCCGGGCCTCGACCTGCAGCTCACCACCGTGAACTACCAGGCCCGCTACCTGCTGGCCGCCGTGCGCGGCTACGAACTGACGGTGGGCGCCAACGGCATGAGCCAGGCCAACCAGCACCTGAACGCCACCGATTTCGCCATTCCGCCCTACCAGCTGTTCGACCTCGGCGGCTTCGGAGTGCTGAAAAAAACGTTTGGCGGCCTGGAGCTGACCGGCGGCCTGCGCTATGACGTGCGCCGGGTGCGCTGGGACGACTTTTATGTGGCCCCCAACCCCGCCACGGGCTTCGATGCCGTGGCCGACCCGGCCACGGCCGGCGCTGACCTGCAGTATCCCGGCTTTGGCCGTACCTACACCGGGCTGTCGGCCAGCCTGGGCGGCAGCTACGCGCTAGGCGAGCGCCTGGTGCTGCGGGCCAACGTGGCGCGGGGCTACCGCGCCCCGAACGTGCCCGAAATCGGCTCCAATGGCCTCGACCCCGGCGCGCACATCGTGTACCTGGGCAACCGCGACTTCACCCCCGAATTCAACGTGCAGGAAGACCTGGGCATCCTCTACAAAACGCCCGGCTTTGAGGGAAGCGCGGAGGTTTTTTACAACCACGTCGATAACTTCATTTACCAGGCCCGGCAGTACGATGCGCAAGGCCAGCCCCTGCGCGACGCGGTGGGCAACTCCACCTACCAGTTTCAGCAGGCGGCGGCCAGCCTCTACGGCGGCGAAATAGCGCTCAATTTCCACCCCACGGCCCTGCCCTGGGCCAGCCTGCGCACCGGGGCGGCCCTGGTCATCGGCCTCAACGAAAATGCGGCCCTGCGCGAGCGGGTGGGCGATGCCGGCCGCTACCTGCCCCTGATTCCGGCCCCCACCTCGCGTTCTGAGCTGCGCTTGGTGGCACCCGAACGCGCCGGCCGCCGCCTCACCAACAGCTACTTCCGCTTCACGGTGGATGTCACCGCCGCCCAAAATCGCTTCTACGCCGTGGACGGGGCCGAAACCCGCACCCCCGGCTACGTGCTGTGCGGCACCGGTGTGGGCACCACTTTCCGCACCAAAGCCGGCCGCGAAGCCATGCAGCTGGTATTGCAGGCCGATAACCTGTTCGACGTGGCCTATCAGGCCCACCTCAACCGCCTGAAATACTTTGAGTACTACCGCGCTTCGCCCACCGGCCGGCTGGGGGTTTTCAGCCCCGGCCGCAGCCTGAGCGCCAAGGTAGTAGTGCCGTTCTAGCAAAGCTGTTTGGAATGCGTCACTGCATCGGCCCGGCGAATTGCCAAACCGGTACCAGACTATCAACGGCTATTGCTGCTCCAGGCGCTTTATCATGGCCTGCATCTTGGAGATTTCCCGCTTTTGGGCGGTGATGATGTCATCGGCCAGCTTGCGTACTTCGGGGTCCTGGATGTTGGCCCGCTCGCTGGTGAGAATGGCAATGGAGTGGTGCGGAATCATGGCCTTCATCCAGCGCGTGTCGTTCACGAAGGTCTGGCTGCGCACCATTATCAGGGCACCCACAAACAGCGTCAGGCTGGCTCCCATGATGATGCCGTTCATGGTTTTGTTGGGGTACATCATGGGCATCATCAGCAGCATGACCACGGCCATCACCGTCACCATCAGTACCGTCATGTAGAAGCGGGTGAGGCTGAAATAGACGTGGCCGAGCGCGTAGGTGTTGAGGTACATTACCACGTACATGATGACGAAGGAAATGGCCATCATCAGCAAAAACTTGCGATAGTGGCCCTGGGGCGCGGGGGTAGTAGATGTAGTGGGATGCATCATCGGGAAAAATGGATAATTGGCAAACGCGCGCCGATTCTAACCCTTGGAACGGCGGCCTCTGGTAGCCAAACGGACGATAGATAACGTTGGTTGTGTCACTATCCAGCCGCCAAATCGGTTAGAAACAGGCGGTGGCTGGCGGCTCCCCGCTCGATTTACCTGCACCTTTGTACAGTATATGCCCGATTCTCCCTTCCGATACGCCCGCGTCCTGGCCTGGTTCGACCACGTTTTCATTCAACCACTGTACACGGCGCGGGTGCGGCGTCTTATCCTGCAAAGCTTCCCCTTCTGGATTGCTTCGCTGTTGACCGGGCTCATGGCCGTGGGCTACGAAAAAGTATTTGCCTGGGCCGAAGAAATTAGTTTTTCCTGGCTGCGCCGCGAGCCACTGCTGGCCTTCGGGCTCACGCCGCTGGCCTTTCTGGCCTCGTGGGCGCTGGTGAAGTGGCTGGCCCCGGCGGCGCGGGGCAGTGGCATTCCGCAGGTAATGGCCGGCATCGAGCTCTCGACGCCCGTGCAGCACCGCCGCACGGCCTACCTGCTCAGCCTGCGGGTGGCCGGCGTGAAGGTGCTCAGCAGCGTGGTGCTGCTGCTGGGGGGTGGCGTTATCGGCCGCGAAGGGCCGACGATTCAGGTTTCGGCGGCCATTTTCCGGGCCATCAACCGGCTGCAGCCGGCGGGCTGGCCCCAGCTCTCGCGCCAGATTGCGCTGGTGACCGGCGGCGCGGCCGGCCTGGCGGCGGCCTTCAACACGCCCCTGGGCGGCATCGTGTTCGTGGTAGAGGAGCTGACCCAGATTCACATCTCGCGCTTTCGCATGGCCGTGTTCAGCGCCGTGATTATCGCGGGCCTCACGGCCCAGCAGTTTCTGGGTTCCTACCTGTACCTGGGCTTTCCCAAAATTACTTCGCCGGCCGGCTGGTACCAGGCCCTGGTGATGGTGGCAGCCGTGGCCTGCGGGCTGGCAGGTGCGTATTTTGCCAAAACCCTGCTCTGGCTGAACAGCTACCGCAAGCGCTTCACCACGCCGCTCACGCAGGCGGGCTGGGTGGTGGGCTGCGGCCTGCTGCTGGCCGCAATGGCCTACCTGGTGGGGCCCGATGGCGTGGGCACGGGCAAGCCCATCATCAACCGGCTGCTGTTTCAAAACAGTGGCGTGATGCCCGGCTACCTGTTTCCGGTGCGCTTCGTGGGCATGGCCCTGAGCTACAGCAGCGGCGGGGCGGGCGGCGTGTTTGCCACTTCGCTGAGCGCGGGTGCGCTGCTCGGCGACGGCATTGCGCAGCTGGCGCACGTAGCCGTGGCCGACCGCAACCTGCTGATTCTGGTGAGCATGGTGGGCTTCCTGACGGGGGTGGTGCGCTCGCCGTTCACGGCCGCTATTCTGGTGCTGGAAATGACGGACCGGCACTCGGCCATTTTCCAGCTGCTGATTGGGGCCATGCTGGCCCAGGCCGTGGCCGCGCTCGTGGACCCGCACTCGCTGTATGAGCACCTGCGCCAGGGCTTCATCCGCGAGACGCTGAGCCAGGAAGCCGCCACGCCCGCGCCGGAGCCGGAAGCCGTGCTACCTTCCTGAAACCAGGGAACTGAGGAGCCGATAATGCATTAGGAAGCAGATTTATCCGTATCAGGAAATAAGCCTGTCCTCGACTGGCCGGCGTTTATTCATTGAGCCCGGAAAGCTATTGGCCTCAGTAGCCGCTATGTTTGCAGGCTTTCCATTCGCCCGTCGCCCATGTCCGCTATTCCTGCCCATTTGTTGCCCGCCAACGAACCCGAGCGGCTACAAAGTATTCGCGCATATGATGTGCTGCCCACCCTCAGCGAGCCGTTGTTCGATGAGTTTGTGGCCCTCACCGCCCAGGTATTCAGCCTACCCATCTCCCTCATTGCCGTGGTTGAGGAAGACGAGGTGCACTACCCCGCCAACCACGGCATGCCCGGCAACGACCAGCAGCCCCGCGTCGAAGCCCTGTGCTCTACGGCCATTCAGCAGGCCCGCACCGTGGTTTACCACGACCTGCTCCTCGAAGACAGTGCCCGGCTCACGCCCGAAGCCGTTCGCGCCGCTCAGGATAATAAGCTGCGCTTTTATGCCGGGGCCCCGTTGCGTCTGCCCGACCAGCGCCTCCTCGGCACGCTCTGCATCATCGACCGCCAGCCCCGCACCTTCAGCGCCGATGAGCAGCAGGTGCTCGACCATCTGGCTGCCGTGGTTGGCCAGTTCATTGCCGTGCGGCACACCTGCCTGGCCCGGGCTGCCGTGGGCGCGGCGCAGTGGGAGCAGCTCCGCACCATTCTACAGGAAGAACTGCGCGAGCTCACGGCGTTGGTGCGGTACCTCTTTACCCGGTATGGCATTCAAATCCCCGTGCCCGCCGACCTGCTGGCCCAGGTAAAGCGCCGCCTGTTCGACCTGCAACACTTGCTTGAGGAGGCGTAGCGCTGATTGAGTTTTTGCTGATTTTCAGCTATCTAAATACTTATGCAGAAGTGCTTGTATGCTCCGGTCGGACCGCCCTAGGCGGTCCGACCGGTTGTCGTAAGGACGAAATCGAAGGTGCTTCAACCGGTCCGACCGTCTAGGGCAGTCGGACCGGCAGGCCCGTTTTCGCCAGCATCCCGCAACAATGGCGCTGTATGCCAGTCTGCAAGCCGCTCTAGGCACGCCCGCTCAGTTGGTAGGGCCGTTATCGACGCGGGCTTCGATGACCTGCTGTACGGCGGTGGGCACGGCCGAAAGCAGGTCGAGGCCCGTGGCCGTTTCAATGGCATCGACGCTGGTGCGGTAGGTATCCCACGCCGTGCTGAGGGAGTTGTCGTTGGGGGTGTCGATGGCAATAATGCGGGTGCTGGCGCTGACGCGGGCGGCATCGTTGGTGCCGGTGGGCAGCACCACGATGACTTTCCAGCAGCGGGCCGGTACCGTCACGCGGCCCTGGTCGAGGGTGGTGGCGTAGCCGTTGCTGCCCGTGCCGCCGCGCCCGTAGCTCCCGCAGATGAGGTAGACCTCATTGCCGGCGTCGAGGAAGGTGCGGCAGTAGTTTTCCAGGGTGGCCCACGTCTGCTGGTTGTTACGCGGGGCCTGGGGCATCATGTTGGTCATGAGAAACGTGGCCGAGTTATCGGCCACGGTGCTGGTGCGGTCGGCGCTAGGGCAGTTGTGGCCGCGGTCGAAGCCCGAGCCGGTGTAGCTGTTGGCCTGCACCTGGTACCAGCCGGCGGGCAGGGTGTTGTCGGGCCGGAAGTCGTCTTGGCGGGCGGCGCTGCCGCGCCAGTCGGCGCTCAGGTGCCAGCTCACCCAGTTGGGAATGCCCCGGTCGCGGTGGTAGCTGAGCGCATATGGAGGTTTCATCAGCAGGTAGTTAGTGGGCTGCGCGATGTCGGCGGTAGCTCCGCTGGGGTTGCCCATTGTGAGATGCTCAGGCAGCGGCTGGGTGGTTGCGGTGGGGTTGCCGGGCGTGGGGGCCACGGCTTCTTTCTGGCAGGCAGCCAGCAGCAGGGCCAGCGCTAGGGCGGGCAGGCGGAAGTACCGCAGGAGAGTGTTGTGCATCGGTTGGCAAGAGGGTAATGGCCCTTACTACGTGAACAGGGGGCAAAAAAGTCCGCGTATTCGCCAAGCTGAGCTATTTTGGAGATTCCATTCTGGTTTTGAGGGCGCTTCGTTAATGAAGCCATTTAGCAATTCGGCTGTTGCGCACATTTGTCATCCTTCGCAAGCTCAGGATGACAGGTCGTTTTTGCGGCATTCCCGGCAACTCAATACGGAAACACCGACTCGTAATACTTGACAGTCTCGGCGATGCCGTCCTGAAAATCGGTGAAGCGGAACAGCGGGAATACCTGGCGGAATTTGGCGTCGTCCATCACCTTTTTGGGCGCGCCATCGGGTTTGCTGGCATCCCAGCGGAGTTGGCCGTGGTAGCCGAATTTGGCCTGGATGATGTCCACCAGCGCCCGCACGCTCAGGCCGTCGTTCTGGGCTAGGTTGGTGGGCTGGTCGAGGCCGGGGCGGGCAGGGTTTTGCAGCACTTCCCACACCAGGCGGGCAAAATCGGCCGCGTAAAGCCACTCGCGGATGGGCAGGCCCGTGCCCCAGATGGAGAGCTCGGGCTGGCCCAGCTTTTCGGCCTTCACAAACTTCGAAATCAACGCGTTGAGGGCGTGCGCTTTGTTGGGGTCGGTTGAGTCGAACGGCCCGTACATGTTGGGCGTGAGCAGGTGGATGCTGCGCACGCCGTATTGCATCTCGAAGCACTCGGCGGTGGCCCATAGCAGGCGACGGCTGGCCCCGTAGCTCAGCACCGAGCGGTGCAGGTGGCCGTTCCACCAGCCGCTTTCCTCAAACACATCGGCCTCGGCCGGGTAGGCGCAGTTGGCGATGGGGTTCACCACTAGGGCGTCCGGACATTCCTGTGCCACGGCTTCGTACATGCCCAGAATCATGCGCGAATTATCAGCAATTACCGTGGCGGCCTTCTCCGTCACGTAGTTGAGGCTGCCTACGTGGGCCGCGCAGTTCACGATGTGCGTGGGGCGCTGGGCGCGCAGAAAAGCGGCCGTGGCCGCCGCATCGCGCAGGTCGAGGCCGGTGCTGAGCGACGCGCCCACGTAGGCCACGCCGCGCTGGCACAACTCCCGGGCCATGTTGCGGCCGGCAAAGCCGGTATGGCCAAACAGTACGACTTTCATGGCCGGGCTCACCATCCTTGCTTGATTACATCCACGATATAAGCGGCCTGCTCGGCGGTCAGGGCATCGTGCAGGGGTATGTGAATCTGGGTTTCGTCGAAGTGGCGCTGCCGGGTCAGGTCGGGGCGCTTGCCCCCAAACAGCGCGTTGTGGTCGATGCCATCGTGCACCACCGATGCCGCTACGCCCCGGGCCCGCAATGCCCGAACGAAGCCCAGTCGGTTCTCGACGTGGAAGCCGAACAGCCAATGGGCGCTTTCGCGGTCGGGCTGGTGCACAAAATGCGTGAGGCCCGGCACCCGGCACAGGCCGTCGCGGTACTGCTGCACGCGGGCGCGGCGCGCCGTCATGCGCCCGGCAAAGCCGTCGAGGTTGGCCAGCCCAAGGGCGGCGGCGTAGTCTGATAGATGGTATTTGTAGCCCACGTCGGTGAGGTCGTATTCGCGTTCGCCCAGCTCATTCACCGGCGAGTGGGCCCGGTCGATGCCAAACCAGCGCCGCCGAAACACCTCGCGGGCCAGCTCCGGCGAGCGGGCGCACAGCGCGCCCCCATCGCCGGTGGTGAGGTGCTTGATGGCCTGAAACGAGAAGCAGGTGAAATCCGAAATGGCCCCAATGGCCTGGCCCCGGTAGCTGGCCCCGGGGCTGTGGGCCGCGTCCTCAATCACCACCAGCCCGTGCCTGTCGGCCAGGGCCTGAATTTCGGCCAGGTCGCAGGGGTAGCCGCTCCAGTGCACCGCCATAATGGCCTTGGTGCGTGGCGTGATGCGGTGCTCGATGTCGGCCGGGTCGATGTTGCCGGTTTCGTACTGAATATCGGCAAACACCGGCCGGGCCCCCACCTGCACTACCGTGAGGGCCGAGGCGATGAAAGTCTGCGGCGCCAGGATAACCTCATCGCCCGCCCCGATGCCGGCCACTTCCAGGGCCAGGTGCAGCGCACTGGTGCCCGAGTTCAGGGCCGCCGGGTGGCGCATGCCCAGCTCGGCACTCAGCCGGGCTTCGAATTCCTGCACCAGCTTGCCCTCGCTCAAGTAGGTGCTGGCCAGCACATTGCCAACACGTTGGGCTGCACTGGGGTGTACAAACGTGCTGAACATGGGCAGCAGTTGGCCCGCCGCCAGAGCCGGAGCCCCAACGGATGGGGCAGGGAGGTAAGGGTTAATCATGTGGATAATGTAGAAAGGTATAGTTTAAATGTAATAATATATTTTTATATTTATCTTCTGATTATGCGCATTTGCTTTTTTAATGAAAAAATAGTGGTCTGGTATGAGCGCCCGCCTGTTGGTGCCGCGCCATGCTTTGCCACGAAACAGGTCGGCGACTTGCTACAACACTGCACCGTGGGGCTGGCCTTGGGCCGGCCAGGGCTGCCGGCCGCCGGCACACTGCCGCTGCGTAATAATAAAAGTGGATTTAAAACAAAACCAATATCACCATAAGAGAAATGTAAGGTAAATTGGCTGATAGCCATATTTTGTACTTATAATGTGCTGCAATAGAGCCTTTTTATCTAAAAATATTCAATGTAACTTTCCAAATAGAAAATTCTAATAATAGGCTTTTTCCGCGAATGGCTGAACCAAAATAAAATGAGAAAAGTTAGGCTCCCGAGTGTCAGATATAGTCCTGATGCTGAATCCGAATGCTTACCCGTTAAATAACTAGATGTTTCACTATGTTCGTCCCTGTTGCGGGACGGCGTAACCCCAAAAGTTGTTTGCATGAAAAAAATGCCCCTATTCCTGGGTGTAGCCCTCGCCGCGCTGACCTTAGCTTCCTGCGAAAAAGAGCTCGAGCAAGTAAATAGCTCGCCTCAATCGTCCACTGCGGCCTCCACGCTGGCCAAGCCGGACCTGCTCACCACCGGCAACTGGCGCCAGACCGGCCTCACCGTGAGTGCCCCCGCCGAAGGCACGGCCCCGGCCGCCACCTCCGACCTGTTTGCCCAGGTCCGGCCTTCCATGCTGGTGCAAAATGCCATGTATAAGTCGGACGGCACCTATACGCTGCTGCGCGGCCCGCGCCCCGGCAAGCAAACCGCCGAGCCCGTGAGCGGCACCTGGCGCCTGACGGCTTCGGCCGACTCGCTCATCCTCACGCAGGCCGACCGCACCCGCCGCTTCGCCGTGGCCGAGCTGACGGCTACCACGCTGCGCCTCGCTTATTCGGAAGGCGATGCCGGCAAAGCCTCAGTGTATACGTCGGTGTTCTCGCGCTAAGCCCGCCTTCATTTTTCTGGGTATGCTGCACCGCCCGGCCAATTTGGCCGGGCGGTATTTTTTTGGTCCCTACTCGCAGTATCTACGGTACAAACCGGGGTTGAGCTTAGCGCCGGCTGCCAATCATGCTCTCAGCCATGGGGCTATCGTCGTAGCCCGCCGTGAAATCCAGCAGCAGGCGCTTGAGCTCGGGCAGGACGTGGGGCAGGTTGCTCACCCGGAAGTAGGCCGCGCTGGGGGCCAGGTAGCCCGGTACCGCCAATGGCCCGGCCCCGGAGCGAAAACTCATGCTCCAGTCCGAAAACACCCGCTTTATGTTGTGGCCCTCGCTCAGCACGATGAGGTGCTCGTGGCGCGGGTCGGTGGCAATGCGGTGGTAGTACAGGTGCTGCACGGCCGCTTTTTCGCCTTCCAGCAGCTGCAGAAACTGGCCGTTGGGGGCGTGCAGCAGAATGCCCGTGATGCCCCGTGCCACATTGTACGTGTGGGATTGGTGCAGCAGCTCCAGCAGCTCTGGCAGACTGAAGCTGGCCAGAGCCTGGCTTTGGTATAGAAGGTGATACAAGCCCATGGTAGGAAAGCTGCTGAGGCCGCCGTGGCGGCGATAACAAATACGAAAGGCTTACCTGGAAAGGGCTGGCGGGGCTTCCGGCGACGCTGGCAGTGGCCCTGAATGCCATTGCCGGCCCATACTACACGCTTTAGACCAGACTGCTGCCTACTGTGAGCAGAATAGAAGGGCAACAGATGCTTAAGGCTGAAAATCCCTCAAATGTACATATGATTTTACGAATTACATATTGTATATTAATGTTAATGCGGGAAAAATGCTTATATGCACAAACAGACGATTTGCAACAATGCGTCTTGGGATGCTTTTCGGCCACTGCTGAATCTCGCGCATCAATCTAACGCATTATTCCGCACAAGCTTTATTAAATTGATTCAAAAATAAATGTGTGCTGTTGTGATGTCGGTAGTAGAAATAAGCCCTGGATTGGCAATGCCCCCGGGCACCCTGGCCGCGCCGCTGGGTAGTGAGCCCCGACGGTGATAGCCATGCCAGAAAGCAGTAAAGCCCTGAGGATGCGGGTAGTACGCATTTAATTAGAAAAATAAATATATAAACTAATTAATATTAAAAGAGATAATGCTCTGTGCTTCAATTATAAGACGTATAACTATTTCTACAACTAAGATTATTAAACTAATATTTAATCATATTTAATATTGGTAACTAAATATTAAAGCATTATCTTACTTCTATATTCACCCCGGAGCAGCTGCCGGCTGGGGGCAGTGAGCAACTTGTTACTTCCTGAGCTATGGAACGATATGTACGGTACTCGGATACTTCCCGCTTTATTCTGCTGGCCATGGATGGCATCCTTATCTGGCTGGCCTTTCATGCGGCGCAACTGGTCGTATGGCACTCGTGGGCGATGAGGAGCGACATGCCCTTTTTCATCATCACATTTGCGCTGCTGTGGTGGCTGCTCTCGCGGCAGTACGCCAACGTGTACCGCCGCGACCGCCGCATTTCCTACGGCGAGAAGCTGCGGCACCTGCTGAAGGCGTTTCTGCTGCACGGCGTGCTGGTGGTGGGCACGGTGGTGGCGCTGCGCATCGATTACCTGTCGACGCGCTACCTGGCGGCCATTTATGGGTTTTCGGTGGTGGGCGTGGTGGTGGGGCGCTTCGGCATCACGTTTGGCTACCGCACCTGGCTGCGGTACTTTGCCCGGCTGCACAACCGCTTTGTGATAGTGGGGGCCAGCCAGAGCGGGCAGGAGCTGTACCACGCCCTCACGGCCGACGACTCGACCAGCTACCAGTTTAAGGGCTTTTTTACGGATGAGGCGCTGCCCACCAACCTGCGGGCTCTGCGGCGCGGCGCGGTAACGGACCTGATGAGCTACTGCCTGAGCACGTCGGTAGACGAAATCTACTACGCGCTGCCGCTCGACCGGCACGACCTGATTGAGGAGCTGTCGCGCTTCGCGGAAGACCATTTCCTGGCCTTCCGCATCGTGCCCGACTACCAGGGCACGGTGGGCCAGGATGTGGGCGTGTATTTCCACGACCACCTGCCCATTCTTATGGTGCGGCAGGAGCCGCTGGGCTTTCGCACCAACCAGGTGCTGAAGCGGGGGTTCGACCTGGCGTTTTCGCTGCTCGTGATTTTGGGGCTGTTTCCCATTATTCTGCCGGTGCTGGCGTTGCTCATCAAGCTCGATTCGCCGGGGCCGGTGTTTTTCAGGCAGATGCGGCCGGGCAAGCGCAATAAGCTGTTTCCGTGCTACAAGCTGCGCACCATGCGCGCCGACCACCGCCAGACCGAGTTGCAGGCCACCAAGGCCGACCCCCGGGTGACCCGCGTGGGCGCTTACCTGCGCAAGTATAATCTCGATGAATTGCCGCAGTTTTTCAACGTGCTGCTCGGGCATATGTCGGTGGTGGGGCCGCGGCCCAATATGGTGTCGCAGCTGGAGGAATACTCCAAGCGCGGCCGCACCTACCAGCTGCGCCACGCCGTGACGCCCGGCATCACGGGCTACGCCCAGGTGAACGGCTTCCGGGGCGAAACCCGCGCCCCCAACGCCATGGAAAAGCGCGTGGAATACGACCTGAAATACGTGCAGAACTGGTCGTTCGTACTCGATTTGCAGATTATCGGCAAGACCGTGCGCAACATGGTGAAGGGCGAGGAAAACGCTTATTGAAAAATATGAAAATATTAAAATATAAGAATGTGAAAATGTGAAGAGTGTGAAAATGAGGCTATATGATAGTGTTGATAGTCAATGTATTCCCGCATTCCCCGCATTCCTACATTTCCCACATTCCCCACATTTCCCACATTCCCACATCAAAAAATAATGCTGCCAAAACACGCTGTATTGCACGCCAACATCTCGACAGGGTGCACCGCCGATTTCGTCGACGCCATTCTGGGCTTGGGCGCGGCGCGGGCCTCGGCCTACGTGTGCTTTGCCAACGTGCACATGTTGGTAGAGGCCGAGCGCAACGCCGAGTTCCGGCAGATTTTGAACAACGCGGCCGTGGTCGCGCCCGATGGCAGCCCGGTAGCGGCGGCTGTGCGCTGGTTTCGGGGGCCGGCGCAGGAGCGCATGGCCGGTATGGACCTGCTGCCCGCGCTGCTGCGCGCCGCCGCCGAGCGAGGGCAGTCGGTGTATTTCTACGGCACTACCGACGATGTGCTGGAGGCCATGGTGTGGCGGGCGCGCAGGGAACTGCCCACCCTCCGAATAGTAGGGGCGTATGCGCCGCCCTTCCGCGAGCTCACGGATGCGGAGGATGCCGCCGAGGTAGCGGCCATCAACGCGGCCGACCCGGATTTACTGTTTGTGGCGCTGGGCTGCCCGCGCCAGGAGCGCTGGATGGCGGCCCACCAGGGGCGCATCGGGGCGTGCATGCTGGGGGTGGGGCAGGCCTTCCGGGTGTATGCCGGCCTGGAGCCGCGCCTGCCGGCATGGGCCCGCAAGCTGTGGCTGGAATGGGCGTTCCGGCTGTGGCAGGAGCCGCGCCGCCTGGCCCGTCGCTACTTCGTCACCAACACCCGCTTTATCTACCTGATGGCCCGCGCCACGCTTGGATAGTGGTGAAATGGTGAGGTGGCGAGATGGTGAGTTTGTCTCATTTGCCACCTCGCCACCTCGCCACCTCGTCACCTCGCCACCTCACCACTTCACCAACTCACCAACTCACATGAAAGCAGTGATACTAGCGGGCGGCTACGGCACCCGAATCAGCGAGGAAAGCGGCGTGCGGCCCAAGCCCATGGTCGAAATCGGCGGCAAGCCCATTCTGTGGCATATCATGAAGATTTATGCCCACCACGGCATCACCGATTTCGTGATTTGCTGCGGCTACAAGGGGCACATGATAAAGCAGTATTTCTCGGATTATTTCCTGCTGAACTCGGACGTGACCTTCCGGATGGACCGCAACGAGATGCAGATTCATCGCAACAACGCCGAGCCCTGGACCGTGACGCTGGTAGATACCGGCCTGGAAACCATGACCGGTGGCCGCCTGCGCCGCGTGCAGAAATACCTGGATGATGAAACGTTTTGCCTGACCTACGGCGACGGCGTGAGTAACGTCGACATCGCGGCCAGCATCGAATACCACCGGGCGCAGGGCGTGCTGGCCACGCTCACGGCGGTGCGGCAGCCGGGCCGCTTCGGCGTGTTCAACCTGGGCGACGGCGACAGCCACGTGAGCAACTTTATGGAGAAGCCCGAGGGCGGCGAAACGCCCTGGATAAACGGCGGCTTTTTCGTGCTGGAGCCGGGCATTTTCGACTACCTCGACCACGACCAGACGGTGTGGGAAAAGGCCCCTCTAGAGCACCTCGCCGCCGCCGGGCAGCTGGCCGCCTACCGCCACGCCGGCTACTGGCAGCCCATGGATACCCTGCGCGACCGCAACATGCTGGAGGAGCTCTGGCAGGCCGGCAAGGCCGAATGGAAGCTGTGGGACCAGGCCCCCGCTGCCCCCGCAACCGCGCCCGAGCTCAAAACCATTCTGGCCGCGCCGCTGGCCGAGCCGGCCGGCCGTGGCCGCGCCGCCGCTACCTGCCTCATGCCCAGCGACTAAAAACACCAGCCATGAACGCCGTGCCGGGTGCCGCTGGCGCATTGCCGCAGCTCCGCTAAGATAGAACGGAGCCCCTTCCCACGGTCGCGATGGGTTGGCGAGTCCGGCACGATATTCTGGTCGATTTATGACTGTATACACCTCACCAATAACTGACTGTGCTATGAAACCTGCCCGCATTCTCATCACCGGCAACATGGGCTACGTGGGGCCTGGCGTGGTGCGCCACCTCCGACAAACCTACCCCAACGCGGAGCTGATTGGCTACGACATGGGCTTTTTTGCCCACTGCCTCACTGGGGCTACCCGCCTGCCCGAGTCGCGGCTTGACCGCCAGGTTTTTGGCGATGTGCGGATGCTGCCCTCGGGCCTGCTGGCCGGCGTGGATGCTGTGGTGCACCTGGCCGCCATTTCCAACGACCCCATGGGCACCGCCTACGAGGACGTGACGATGGACGTGAACTACCGCGCCGGCATTGCCCTGGCCCAGCGCGCCAAAACCTACGGCGTGAAAAGCTTCGTGTTTGCCAGCTCGTGCAGCATGTACGGGCTGGGCGGCGAGGATGCCAAAACCGAAACTTCCGCGCTGAACCCGCTCACGGCCTACGCCCGCTCTAAAGTAGCCAGCGAGCGCGACCTCGCCCCGCTGGCCGATGCGAACTTCCGGGTGACCTGCCTGCGCTTTGCCACGGCCTGCGGCTGGAGCGACCGGCTGCGCCTCGACCTGGTGCTGAACGACTTTGTGGCCGGCGCGGTGGCCACCGGCGAAATTAGCATCCTGAGCGACGGCACGCCCTGGCGGCCGCTCATTCATGTGCTGGACATGGCCCGCGCCATTGGCTGGGCCGTGACGCGGGAAGCCAGCAACGGCGGGGCTTTCGTGGCTGTGAACGCCGGGGCCAACACCTGGAACTACCGGGTGCGCGAGCTGGCCGAGGCCGTGGCCGCCGCCATCCCCGGCACCACGGTGCGCCTCAACCCCGACGCCGCCCCCGACCTGCGCTCGTACCGCGTTGATTTCAGCTTGTTCCGCCGCCTTGCGCCCGACCACCAGCCCATTCATACCCTGGCCGATACCATCAGCGAGCTGCAGCGCAAGCTGGTGGAAATGGGTTTCCGCGACCCCAATTTCCGGGCCTCGCGCCTGATGCGGCTGCGCGTGCTGGCCGCCCTGCGCGAGCAGGACGAGCTGACCGAGGACCTGACCTGGGCGCTGTGCCCCACCAAAGCCGCCGTGCCGCTCTACCGGGCTGAGCTGATGGTGGTGTGAGCCATCTGAGCTAGGAGAACGTCAATCAAAAGAACGTCATGCTGAGCGTAGCCGAAGCATCTCGCGTGCTTCAGCTAATCAATACGATTGGATTACTAATCCACGCGAGATGCTTCGGCTACGCTCAGCATGATGGCCGAAACCAAGAATCAACTGCCAATAATCAACCCTTCAACCTTGCTTTTGATACGATGAAATTTACCGAAACCAAACTCTCCGGGGCCTTCATCATCGACGTGAACCGGCTGAGTGATGAGCGCGGCTTTTTTGCCCGCTCCTGGTGCGAAGACGAGTTTGCTGCCCACGGCATTGCCATGCCGCCGCAGCAGGCCAACCTGTCCTTCAACCCGCGCCGGGGCACGCTGCGCGGCATGCACTACCAACTGCCCCCCTACGAGGAAACCAAGCTGGTGCGCTGCACCCGGGGCGCGATTCTGGACGTGATAGTGGACCTGCGCGAGGAGTCGCCCACCTTCCGGCAGTGGATAGGGGTGGAGCTCACGGCCGACAGCTACCGCATGCTGTTTGTGCCCGGCCGCTTCGCCCACGGCTTCCTCACCCTGGAGGATAATACCGATGTATGCTATCAGGTATCGGCCAAATACACGCCCGGGGCCGAGCGCGGCCTGCGCTGGGACGACCCCGCCATCGGCATCCGCTGGCCCTTTGAGCCCGTGCTCATCTCCGAAAAAGACCGGGCGCACCCCGATTTTCAGGGGCTGGCCGTGCCGGGGCAGGAGCTGGTGACTGCTTGAGCCGGGCGCACCGGTCTGACCGCCCTCGGCGGTCAGACCGGTGCGCCCGGCCAAACGAACCCCGAACCAACCCAGCGGCGCAAGCTCGGGCGAACCCTAATGGCGCTTGCACCAACCGGTCTGACCGCCCCAGGCGGTCAGACCGGTTGGTGCCCCCAAATTGCTTTTCTCACCTCTCTTTCTGCATCATGATACTCGTTGACAATGCCTTGAAGAAACGCCAGCAGGCCGGCCAGCCCATTCGGGTGGGCATGGTGGGCGCGGGCTTTATGGGCCGGGGCGTGGCCCTGCAAATTTGCCGCTATGTGCCCGGTATGGAGCTGGTGGCCATTGCCAACCGCACCATTGGGCAGGCCCGCCGGGCCTACCACGAGGCCGGCGAGCTGGGCACTACCGAGGTAAGCTCGGTGCACGCGCTGGAAGCCTGCATTGCGCGGGGCGAGCGCGCCATCACCGACGATGCGCTGCTGCTGAGCCGCGCCGAGGGCATCGATGCCATCATCGAGGTGACCGGGGCGGTGGAGCACGGCGCGCAGGTGGTGATGGAGGCCATCCGCCACGGCAAGCACGTGGTGCTGCTGAATGCCGAGCTGGACGGCACGGCCGGCGCCATTCTGAAAGTGTACGCCGACCGCGCCGGCGTGGTATACACCGTGAGCGACGGCGACCAGCCCGGCGTGACCCTTAATCTGGCGCGCTTCGTGCTGGGCCTGGGCGTGAAGCCGGTGCTGTGCGGTAACATCAAGGGCCTGCACGACCCCTACCGCAACCCCACCACGCAGGAGGGCTTTGCGAAGCAGTGGGGCCAGAACCCGAGCATGGTCACGAGCTTCGCCGACGGCAGCAAAATCAGTTTCGAGCAGGCCGTGATTGCCAACGCGCTGGGCATGGAAGTGGCTCGGCGCGGCATGTACGGCCCCACCGTGGCCCCGGGCACGCCCATTAGCAAGGCCGCCGAATGGTACCCCCAGGAGCGCCTGCTGGACGGCGGCCCCGGCATTGTGGACTACGTGGTGGGGGCCGAGCCCGGCCCCGGCGTGTTCATCCTGGGTACGCACGACGACCCCATTCAGCAGCACTACCTCAAGCTGTACAAGCTGGGGCCGGGGCCGCTGTACTGCTTCTACACGCCCTACCACCTGTGCCATTTCGAAACGCCGAACTCGGTGGCGCGGGCGGTGCTCTTTGGCGATGCCTGCCTGGCCCCCGCCGGCGCGCCCAAAGTAGAGGTGATAACGGCCGCTAAAATTGACCTGCGGGCCGGCGATATGCTCGACGGCATCGGCCATTACATGACGTATGGGCTGGCCGAAAACTATGCTGTGGCCCGCACCGAAAACCTGCTGCCCATTGGCGTGGCCGAGGGCTGTCGCCTGCTGCGCGACATTCCCAAAGACCAGGTGCTGACCTACGACGACGTGGCGCTGCCCCCCGGCCGCCTCATCGACCTGCTGCGCCGCGAGCAGGAGCTCTATTTCAACCCGCCCATGCTGGCTGCCACTACCGCGCCGCTCGTGCCCGCCGGTTTTGCCCTGGCCAACCTGTAGCCATCAACCAGCAACTAACGCTGCCTTTTTTTCTGCCCTTTTACCGAAGCCTCATTGCCATGAACCCCGCTCTGGTTGAATTTTTGAAACACCCCGGCCAACTACCCGCGCGGCCGGATGCCGCCGCTGCCGCTCCGGCCAAAACCGCCGTTCCGCGCCCCGCCACGGCTCCGCTCACGGTGCTGGTGCTGGAGGGCGAGTACCGCCTCACCGGGGCCGTGCTGTTTTGCCTGAGCCGGCAGCCGGGCGTGCGGGCGCATCTGCTGTCGCGCGATGCGCGGAGCCCGTACCAGTTTTCGCACTACGTGCGCTCGTTTCACCTGCTGGGGCCCGAGAGCCCGGCGGAGGTATTCGTGGCCTTCGTGCAGAATGCCGCCCATGCCACCGGGGCCGAAGTGCTGCTGCCGGTGGATGTGGCCGGCATGCGCTTCGTGATTGAGCACCGCGCGGCGCTGGCGGCCGCCGTGCCGCTGCTGCCGCTGCCGGCCGCTGCATACTACGAAATTGCCACCGACAAGGGCCTGCTGGGCGTATTCATGCAGGAGTACAACATTCCCGCGCCCGATACCATCGTGGATATCTGGCACAACCTGGCGGCCAAGCTGGCGCAGTTCGAATTTCCGGTGCTGCTGAAACCCATTGAGGGGGCCGGCGGCCGGGGCATTGTGTGCTACGCCACGCCCGAGGCGCTGCTGGCCGCCGTGGCCGCGCTGCCCGACGGCAGCCGCTACATTGTGCAGAACTGCATCGAGGGCTACGACATCGACTGCAACGTGCTGTACCAGAACGGGCAGCTCGTTGCTCATTCCATTCAGAAGGGCCTGGTGGCTACCGGCGACGAGTACGCGCCCACCGAGGCCATCGAATTTGTGCACCACGATGCTGTGCTGGCCGTGGTAGACCGCCTGATGAAAGCCCTGCGCTGGAACGGCGTGGCCCACCTCGACCTGCGCTACGATGCCCGCGCCCGCCAAATCAAGGTCATCGAAATAAACACCCGCTTCTGGCTCACGGTAGTGGGCTCGGCACTGGCGGCGGGCGTGAACTTTCCGCTGCTGGCCTGCCAGGTGGCGGCCGGCCGGGCGGTGGCCCCCGCACCGTTTCGGGAGGGACGCTACATCCCGTTTGCCAACTACCTGAAGTACCGCTACGGCCGCCGCGTGCGCCGGGCCGATGACGTGCAGTTTGCGCTGCGCGATACCAGCGTGGGCGCTTTTCTGGGTGACCCACTCACCAAGCTTTACCGCTTCCTCACCGACGAGGACTAGGCCCGCGTGGCCCCGGCTATGGCCGGGCCACGCGGCAGCCGCCGATACCCATTCATTTTTTTACCCACCTCACGCTTACCTCCGATGCAGTTGCACCCTTTCCGTTATGAAAAATATTTTTACCGCCATTTTCTGCGCGTTGCTGCTGCTAGGCAACGCGCAGGTGCAGGCCCAGACGCCGCCCACGGGCTTCACTTCCACCACCGTTTCCTCGGGCTGGAATGAGGCGGTGGGGCTGACTTTCAATAGCAGCGGCAGCAAGATGTTTGTGTGGGAGCGGCCGGGCAAAGTCTGGGTGGTGGTGAACGGCCAGCGCCAGCAGCTGATTGACATTTCGCCCGAAGTAGGGGCCTGGGCCGACCACGGCTTGCTGGGCTTCGCCCTCGACCCGAACTTCGACGCCAACGGCTACATGTACCTGCTGTACGTGGTGGACCGGCACTACCTGCTGAACTTTGGCACGGCCAGCTATAGCGCCACGACCAACAACTACTACAGCGCCACCATTGGCCGCATCACCCGCTACACGGCTACGCCCAGCGGCACGGGCTACACCGTGAACCCGGCCAGCCGCAAAATATTGCTCGGGGCCACCAAGTCCACGGGCATTCCCTCGACCCACGACGGCCACTGCACCGGCTCGCTGGTGTTTGGCACCGATGGCACGCTGCTGGTCTCAACCGGTGACGGGGCCCACTGGGCGCCGGATTTAGGCAGCTACAACGAAACCTACTACGCGGAGGCGTTGGCCGATGGCATCATCTCCGCCAAGGAGAACGTAGGCGCCCTGCGCGCCCAGCTGGTAGACTGCCTAAGTGGTAAAATCCTGCGCCTGGACCCCGCCACCGGCAACGGTGTGGCCAGCAACCCCTTTTATGACGCCGCCAGCCCCGGCGCGCCCCGCTCCAAAGTCTGGACCCTGGGCCTGCGCACGCCCTTCCGCATGAGCCTGCGGCCCGGCACCGGCAACCCCGACCCCGCCCAGGGTAACCCCGGCACGCTCTACGTGGGCATGGTGGGTGCCTCCACCTGGGAAGAAATAACGGTGGTGGACCGCGCCCGCGTGAACCTGGGCTGGCCGCTGTTTGAGGGCCTGACGCCCTATTCGGCGTTCACCAACTCGAACGTGTATAACCTCGATGCGCCCAACCCGCTCTACAACACGGGCGGCTGCACCAAGCAGTTCTTCTACTTTCAGGACCTGTTGAAGCCGGCCACGCCGAACGGCACGGCTACGTTCACTAATTCGTGCAATACGTCGCAATCGATTCCGGCCAGCATTCCCACGTTTGTGCACACCCGGCCGCTCATCGACTGGGGCCACGGGCCGGGGCCGTCGCGCACGGGCACCTTCAGCGGGCAAACGCCCACCACGGTTAATATCGGGGCGGCGGACTCGCCGGTGAGCGGGGCGCAGTTCGGGGGTAATTCGGTGACGGGCGGGGTGTTTTATCCCTACAGCGACTTTCCGGCCCCGTACGCCAACTCCTACTTTTTTGGGGACTACGTGGGCGGCTGGATTAAGAGCATGACCGTGAACAGCAGCAACCAGCCTAGCGCGGTGCGCAGCTTCGTGGACAGTGGGGCCGTGCCGGTGTTTTTTGGCACCAGCCCAAGCGAAACGGGCCTGTTCTACGTCAACTTTTACCCTTCGGAAATTCGCAAAATCAGCTACGTGACTACCGGCAGCCCGCCGGTGGCGGTGGCTACGTCCAACAAAACCTATGGCCCCGGCCCGCTCACGGTGCAGCTCACCGGCAGCAATTCGACCGACCCCAACGGTAGCCCGCTCACCTATAGCTGGAATTTCGGCGATAGCACGGCCACCAGCGCGGCGGCCAACCCCAGCCACACGTTTTCGCCGGCTACTTCGGCCGCCACGCAATACACCGTCATGCTCACCGTGACCAATTCCCAGGGCCTGACCAACCAGGCTTCGCTGACGATTTCGGCCAACAATACCCCGCCGCAGGTCACCATTACCAGTCCGGCGGCGGGCACAGTGTACCCGCTCACGGGCAACACCACCTACCAGCTGCGGGCCACCGTGGTCGACAATGAGCAGAGCGGCCACCTACTATTCTACAAGTGGCAAACGGTGCTGCACCACCTCACGCACCTGCACCCCGACCCCGTGGACACCATCCGGCAAACCAGCACCATTGTGGGCCCCTACGGCTGCGGGGCCGAAGCCTACTACTATACCATTGCCCTGACCGTGACCGATGCCGGCGGGCTTTCGACCACCCAGCAGGTGCGCCTCGACCCCGACTGCACCACGCCCAGCTTCACGCTCGTTGATGCCGACGCCGCTTCCGACGCCGACATTCAGCCCCTGACCAATGGGGCCATTCTCAACCTGGCCACGCTGCCCACTCGCCACCTGAACATCCGGGCCAATGCCGACCCGGCCACTACCGGCAGCATGGTGTTTTCCCTCACCGGCCCGCAAACCCAGGCCGTGACCGATAACGCGGCGCCCTTCGCGCTGTTTCTGGATGTGAACGGCGACTACAACTCCTGGACGCCGCCGGTGGGCAACTACCAGCTCACGGCCACCGGCTACAGCGGGGCCAATGGCAGCGGCACCGCCCGCCCGCCCCTCACCATAAACTTCACGGTGACGGATTCGAACGCTCCCGGGCCGTTTGCGCTCACCACGGCCACGGTGGGCACCGGCACCGTGACCAAAAACCCCAATGCCGCTACCTATGCCAGCGGCAGCACGGTGAGCCTCACGGCCACGCCGGGGGCGGGCTACACCTTCGCGGGCTGGAGCGGCGATGCCAGCGGTACGGCCAACCCCCTTGCCGTGACGATGACGGCTGACAAATCCATCACGGCTACCTTCACGGCTACCTCGGGCGGGGGCGGCTATACTTTCTACCGGGCCATCAACCTGGGCGGGCCGGCCCTCACGCTGGATGGCAACGCCTGGGGCGGCTCCACGGCGGCCAACTATTCAACCAACGGCTCAACCTTCGAGAACCAGGCCGTGGCGCTGGTGCCCACCACCGATGCCGTGCGCGCGGGCATGATTCGGCAGGCTGTTTTCGGCCCCGACCTGAGCGTGGCGCTCTCGGCCGTGCCCGCCGGCACGTACCAGGCCTACCTGTACGTGTGGGAAGACAGTGGCCCCGAGGTAATCAACCTCTCGCTGAACGGGCAGGTTAAGCTGAGTAACTACAGCACCGGCCCCGCCGGTACCTGGAACCGGCTGGGGCCCTACAACGTGACGCTGGCGGCCACGGGCTCGGTGCAGTTCACCAGCACCGGCGGCTGGCCCAATTTTTCGGGCATGGAGCTCTGGCAGCAAACCGGCGGCACGCCCACCAGCTACACCCTGACTACCGCCATGGTAGGCAGCGGCACGGTGACGAAAAGCCCGAATGCGGCTTCCTACGCCAGCGGCAGCACGGTGAGCCTGACGGCCACGCCAGCCGCCGGCTACCAATTCAGTGGCTGGAGCGGCGATGCCTCGGGCACGGCCAACCCGCTATCGGTGACGATGACGGCCAACAAGAACATCACGGCCACTTTCACGGCCCTTCCGGCCGGGCAAAGCGTGACGAGCTACACGCTGATAAACGCCGACACGAATGGCGACATTCAGGCCCTTGCCGCCGGCACGACGCTGAACCTGGCCACGCTGCCCACGCGCAACCTGAACGTGCGGGCTAATACCAACCCGGGCACCGTGGGCAGCGTGGTATTCACCCTCAGCGGCGCAGATACGCAGAACCAGACCGAGTCGGTCGTGCCTTACGCGCTGTTTTCGGACAATGGCGGGGTGTATAATTCCTGGACGCCGGCGGTGGGCAGCTACACGCTCACGGCCACGCCCTACACCAGCGGCGGGGGCGGGGGCACGGCGGGTACGCCGCTCACGCTGGCCTTCAGCGTGATTGACCAGGCGGGCGGCACCAGCTACACGCTAACCACCAGCACGGTGGGCACGGGCACGGTGACGAAAAGCCCCAATGCGGCTTCCTACGCCAGCGGCAGCAGCGTGAGCCTGACGGCCACGCCGGGGGCGGGTTTCGCCTTCAGCGGCTGGAGCGGCGACGCCACGGGCAGCACTAATCCGTTGTCGGTAACAATGACGGCCAACAAATTCATCACGGCCACTTTCGTGGCCACCACCACCAGCTACACGCTCACCACGGCTGTGTTTGGCAGCGGCACCATCACCAAAAGCCCCAACCAAAGCACCTATCTCAGCGGCAGCACGGTGACGCTTACGGCCACGCCGGCCGCTGGCTACGCCTTCACCGGCTGGAGCGGTGGAGCCACCGGCACCGTCAATCCGCTCCCGGTGACAATGACGGCCAATAAATCCATCAACGCCATCTTCACCGCCAATGGCCCGCAGGTGACGAGCCTCACCCTGATAAACGCCGATACCGACCTCGACCTGCAAGCCCTGACCACGGGCGCGGTGCTGAACCTGGCCACCCTGCCCACGCCCAACCTCACCATTCGGGCCAATACCAGCCCGGCCACGGTGGGCAGCGTGCTCTTCGTGCTCGGCGGCACCCAGTCGGTGAATCACAACGAAAACCTGGCTCCGTACGCGCTGTTTGCCGATTCCAACGGCGACTACAACCCCTGGACGCCGGCCATTGCGGTGGGCAGCTACACGCTCACCGTCACGCCCTACACCGCCGCCGACAATGGCGGTACGGCCGGCACGCCGCTCAGCATCAGCTTCACGGTGACCAACCAGGCGGCCCGCGTCGCGGCGGCTACGGCTGCTGCGCCCGCCCGGGCAGGCCTCGTTCAGACGGCCACCGCCTACCCCAACCCCTCCGCCGACGGCCGCTTCTTCCTGCGCCTGCCCGAGGTCTTGCAGGGCGCGGTGCATTACCGCCTGCTCACGGCCCTGGGGGCCACGCTGGCCACCGGCATCCTCCCGGCCGAGGCCCCGGTGCAGCACCTCGATTTCGCGCACGAAATCAATGCCGCCGGGCTCTATTACCTGCTCCTCGAAAATAACCACGCCGCCGCCCGGCTCAAGCTGCTGCGGCAGTGATGGCGGCTTGGCACATCGCCGGCCAGGGGAGTATCGGAATGATGATTTTCTTCTCGAATCGGATAGTCTATTACTCTCTTTACCCTCGCGGTCCGGTCCGGACCGCGAGGGATTTTTTCGCCCGTTTCAGTTCTCTTCTTCAGTCCCCCGATATGGCGCACCGCTTATACTCCTGCTGGCTGCTGAGCTGCTGCTGGGCCGCACTGCTGGCTGGCCCGGCTACCGCCCAAACACGCATTCTATTCGTCGGCAACAGCTTCACGCACGGCATGTGAGCCGGTGCTGAACTACAACGCCGCCGCCATCACCGACGAAAACCACAGCCAGCCGCCCGGCAGCCCGCGCTATCAGTTAGACCCCGCCACGCCCGGGCCCTGGGGCGGCGTGCCGGGCATCTTCAAAAAATGGCCGACCAGGCCGGCCGGCCCTATGATGTCCCCATCGAATTAGTGAATGGTGCCTCGCTCGTGTACCACTACACCAACGCCCTGGTCGTAGTGCAGCCGGGGCCGTGGGACCAGGTGGTGCTTCAGGAAAGCAGCACGCAGCCCCTGCTCGTGGCCCGCACCGGCCAGCCCGCCAGTTTTCTCACCTACGCTACCCGCCTCGAGCAGGCCGTGCACACCGGCAGCCACGCCGCCCGGGTCTACCTGTTTCAGACCTGGCCCCGGGCCGACATGACCTACCCGGCCGGCCAGCCCTACTCGGGCCTGCCCCTCGATGCCATGATGCGCGACCTGCGCCGGGCCTATGCCTACCTGGCTGCCCAAAACTCGTGCTTCGCCGCCGTGGCCCCCGTGGGCGATGCCTGGCTGCGGGCCATACAGGCCGATGTGGCCTAGCGCAACCCCTATAATCCCAGCCCCGGCCCGCTGAATCTGTGGGGCCCCGACCATTTTCACGCCAGCAAGTGGGGCTCCTGCCTGGCCGTCTTCGTGTTGTTTGCCCAGCTCACCAGCCTCGACCCGCGCCTGCTTGGCCCCACCGAGCAGGCCGCCGTGGCCCTCGGCATCACCGCCGCCGCCGCCGTGGCCTTGCAGCAAATTGCGTTTCAGCAGGTATTCGCGCCCGCCGGACCGTTGCCCGTGGTGCTCACCGCGTTTGCCGCCCAGCGCCAGGCCACCGGCGTGCACCTGCGCTGGGCCACCGCTAGCGAACAACAAAATGCCCGTTTCGAGGTGCAGCGCAACGCCGATGGCCGGGCCATTGCCACCTTGCCGGGGGGCGGCACCATGTTTCAGCCCACCAGCTATACCCTAACTCGATGCCGCCGCCCTGCCGGCCCTCTACTACCGCCTGCGGCAGGTAGATGTGGGCGGCACGTCCACGTTGTCGCCGGTGGTGGCGATGGGGCCGGGGGTCGTAGCGCCGGTGCTGCTCTACCCCAACCCGGCCCGGGAGCGGCTCCTCATCACGGGGGTGGCCGCTACGGCCTACCGCATGCACAACCACCTCGGCCAGCTATTGCGCCAGGGCAATATGCCCGCCGGGCCGGCCACCGTAGAGCTGGGCGGCCTGCCCGGCGGCCTCTACCACCTGGAGCTGGAAACGGCCAGCGGCCCCGTACGGCGCACGTTTGCGCGCGAGTGAGGTCGGTGCGAATCAGCGCAAACCGTCATTGACGGCCTTACTTGTTTCTTGGGTCCCGCTACGGCAGCACGAAACGCCCCGCGTAGCTGCCGCCCGCGTTCACGAGGTGCAGCACGTAGGTGCCGGCTGCCAGCCCTGCCACCGGCACGGTGCCGGTGCCCGAAGCCGCCAGCGGATACCGCCCCAGCCGCTGCCCCATAATGGAATACAGCACCAGCTCCTCGGTTCCGGTGGCCGGGCCGGCGAAGGTGTAGTGCAACTGGCCGTCGGCGGGCGTGGGCACAAAGGCCTGGAGCATGGCCGGGGCCGCGCCGGGCACCACGGCCACCACCCGCACCGGCGAGTAGGTGCGCGTGCCATCCACATCTACCTGCTGCAGGCGGTAGTATAGCTTGGTGAGGTTGGCGGGCAGTTGCTTGTCGTTGTATTGATAAGCCTGCGGCAGCGTGGTGTTGCCGTGCCCGGGCAGGTGGGCCAGGGCGATGAATTCCCGCCCGTCGGCGCTGCGCTGCACCACAAATTCCTTGTTCTGCTCCTCGGTGGTCGTGTTCCAGTGCAGCTGCACCGCGCCCGGCCCTAGCGGCTCGGCCAGAAACGCCGTGAGCCGCACCGGCAACGGCGGGGCAACGACTACGAAGCTGATAGTCAGCCCTGAGCCCTGGGTGCCGCCGCCCTGCGGCGCATCAAAAACCGTGGCCGTGAGCGTGTAGGTGCCACCCACCGGGGTCCAGGCGGTGTAGTTGCCATTTAAGTCGCTGTACAGCGCGTACGGAGCTACATTTTCGATGCCCGAGTGAGTTTGGGGGCCGGTGAGGTCGAAAACCACGCTGCCCACCGTGGCCGGTGTGGTATTGGCCCGAATGTTCAGGTTGCGGGTGGGCAGTGTGGCCAGCGTGAGGATTGTGCCGGACGTCAGGGGCTGGATGTCGCCATTCGTATCAGCATTCACTAGCGTGAAGCCCGTGATGCCGCCCACCGAATTCACCACCGTGAAGCTGAGCGTGAGGGGCGCGCCGCCGGCCCCCGTCCCATCGGGCCCATCAAACGGGGTAGCCAGCAGCGAGTAGCTGCCCACGGGCGGCGACCACGGGAAGTAGTTGCCCTGGAAATCGCTGAACAGCGCGTAGGGCACGATATTTTCCGTCGCGTTGCGTGTTTGGGCTCCGCTTAGGGCAAACACCACGCTGCCCGGCAGGGGCAGGTCGGTATCGGCCCGGATGTTGACGTTGCGGGTAGGCAGCGTGGCCAGGTCTATCACGATGCCCGGCGTCAGGGCGAAAAGGTCCAGGTTGTTATCGGCATTCACCAGCGTGAAGCCGATAATGGAGGCCGCTGCCACCGTGGTGCCCGTACCCGCTACCCAAGCCGGCAGCAGTGGCGTTGCCCAGGCAAAAAAGCTGATTAGCAGTGATAAGTAGACCTTGATTTTCATAATGCGGAAAGCGTTAAAGTGAGTACTTCATCGGCCCAGCCGGGCACGGGTTTCCAGGGGTATTGCCAATCGATGGTTTATAACAAATATAATATATATAATTAAGTAATAAATATCAATTTTTCTGATTTTTATTTTAGTTAGTGTGAAATTTTTTAGGTGATTGGTCCGGTAGTGGCAGGCAGGCTGCGTGCTGCCCTGGCTACACTAGCCCACACGGCTACTGCCAACTGTGCAGGCGTTTAAAATCGACCTGATAAACAGAGTATTGCTCTAATAACGAGGTGTTTATATCGCCGCTAAACAGCAGTGGCCGGGGCGTGCGCCGGCCGCCGGGGAGCCACCGCCACCCGCGCCGCCGGCCCCGGCTGTGCCGCCCGCGCCTGAATGAGCGCCCGCGTGGCCCAGATGCCGCCCCGGTGCTGCCATACATACCGGTAGGCGCGCAGCGAGGGCCGCTCCAGCAGCAGGCAGTAGAGCAGAATGCCCAGCTGCCGGGGCAATGCCCGCAGCCACAGGCCTGGCAGCTGCCGGGCCGGCGGGTTCTTGAGCAGCAGCAGCCACTGGTTTTTCACGGCATCGGCCTTGATGGTGCCATTCAGGCGCAGGCGGCGGCGCAGGTCGGCGGGTCGGAACTCGCGCGGGTGCAGGGCCCGGCAGGCGGGCTCAAACACGGTGCTCCAGCCGTAGAGGCGGCCCCGCCAGGCAATGTCCCAGTCCTCCTTGTGGGCAAAAAACCGTTCGTCGAAAAACTGCCCGTTCACCCGCAAATCATCGATAAAAGCGCGGTGGTAGAGCGGCAGCGCGCCATCGGCCCCGTCTACCGGGCCGGCCGTGAGGACGGTTTCGGCCAGCGGCTGGCCGTGGTGGCGCAGCCGGAAGCGGCCGTCGGGCAGGGCATCCAGCCCGGTGCTGTCGATGCGTGGGGCGGCCCCGGAGTTTTGCAGCAGCAGGCCGCATACCGTGCCCGCGCCGGGGTGGGCACGCAGCGTGGCCATGGCTCGGTCCAGGTAGCTCACGGCCATTTCAATGTCGGGGTTCACCAGCAGCACGGCCTCCGAGATGGTGCGGTCGAGGGCGTAGTTGTGGCCGCCGCAGAAGCCGGTATTGCGCGGCAGCGGGTGCAGGTGCACGCGGGCATCGGTGGCGGCCAGGGCGGCCACGCGGGCGCAGGTATCATCAGCCGAGGCATTATCGACCACCCACACCTCAAAATCGGCATACGTTTGGGCCAGTATCGAGCGCAGGCAGGCTTCGATGACGTCGGCGCTGTTCCAGCTGACGACGGAAATCAGAACGGATGGCATGGTGAATTTGGGCGAAGGCTTGAGGTTGGGCTGGCGTTGGCCCCGGTCCGACCGCCCTAGGTGGTCCGACCGGTTGTCGGCAGCGCACTGTCGGCGGGGGCTGGGCGAATGAGCATCGGTGGTGCTTCAACCGGTCGGACCGCCTAGGGCGGTCAGACCAGACCCGGGTTTACGCATTCACCGGCTGGCGCAGGGCGGCTTCCACGGTTTGGCGCAGGGCTTTCAGGTCCACGGTGAGGTCGTCCTGGCGGTCGGCGGTGGCGCGGTGGCGCGAGCCCGCGTCCGGCATGCAGATGATGGGATAGTGCGGCATGCCCAGGCGGGCCGTGAGGTCGAGGTAGTCGGGCACTACCAGGTTGCGGGGCAGCAGCTCGATGAGCGGCGTGCCCTCGGCACAAAACAGAATGTTGGCCAGGCCCGCGCCCACCGGTCCCACCACCGCCCGCGCCCCGGAAAACAGGGCCGCCTTCTCGCGAAAGCTCAGCTCGGTGAGGGCGTAGCTCTCGAAGCCGTATTCGGCCAGCAGGTCCTCCACCTCGGCCTCGTTGCGCACCCGCCGAAAGGAGGCATCGCGCCGGCTCACGTACACCAGCGGGCTGAAGTGGGTGGCGTGCGCCGCCGTGGTGGCCAGGGGCCGGAAGGCATCCTTCATAAACTCGCCCACCCAGCGCGGGGCGTGGTGGCCGGTGCCGCGCACCGGCGAGGTAAGCAGCAGCCGTTGGGCATGCAGGTGGGTGGTGGTTTGCAGGTCGATAATCTGCTCGTTGCGAATGCCCAGCGCCAGCAGGGTTTCCATCACGAAGTGCTGCTCGCGGTTGTAAATCAGGAAGTAGTCGATTTCGTCCCACAACCCGGCTTCTTCCACCAAATGCAGGCGGGGCAGCGAGTCGAGCAGCCAGTGGTAGTAATTGCCCACGGCCGTGCCGCCGCCCGACAGCAGGCTGCACACCGTGCCCGAAACCTGGCCCGGCGGCCGGAAGTAGCGCTGCCGGAAAATGGGGTTTTCCGCCGGTGGGGCCACCGCGAAGCTGCCTGCCGAAAATTGCAGCGACACATCGCCCACCAGGTAATTATCGGCCGCTATCACGGCCAGGCTGCCAAAATGGTCGGCGTTGATGCGGGCGTCGGGCAGCAGCAGCACGAATGCGGCTGGTACTTCTTCCCGTTCGGCAATGCACTTGTAGTAGGGCGGAGCCAGGGCCACAAACGCGTCGGGCACGGTGAGGTGCGAAGTGTAGCCGGGGTATACTTCCACGTAGTGCGCGCCGCTGCCGGGCTGCTCGGCCAGGGCTTTGGCAGTGGGGTGCACGCCGGTGGGGCGCAGGTGTTCGTTGTGCGGCACCAAGCCCCGCAGCAGGTGGCCGGTGTGCCGTTGGGCCCGGGTAAATAGTTCTTGCATAATAAGATAGGTTAACTGGTGGGAAGCGTTAAGCTCGACGGGGGCTGGCCCGGCATCACAGCACCTGGTGCAGGCAGCTGCTGAGGGCGTTGAGGTCCACGGTGAGATTTTCGCGCCAGCCGGCGCGGCGCGAGGTGAGCGGGCCATTGGCGGCATCGGCCACCAGGTAGCGGTGGGGCAGGCCCAGGCGGAAGCACAGCTCGGGGTATTCCACTACCGTGAAGTGCTTGGGGAACAGCTCGACCACCGGCGTGCCGGCCGGGGCAAACACCAGGTTGGCCAGACCCGCGCCGGTGGGGGCCACCACGGCCCGCGCCCCGGCAAACAGCGCCAACTGCTGCCCAAAGCTGTAGTCGCCCAGCACGTGCGTCTCGAAGCCGTAGGGGCGCAGCAGGGCTTCCACATCGGGCTCGTTGAGAACGTGGCGGGCGGGGGCGTCGCGCCGGCTTAGGTACACGTAGGGGCTGAAAGTTTGGGGCGCGGCGGCGGCGCGCAGCTCGTCGCGCAGGAAGGAGCAGGCCCATTGCGGGGTGTGGGTGCCCGCGCCGCGCACGGGCGAAGTCACCAGCAGGCGGTCGGCCACGAGGTGGCGGTGGGTGCGCAGGTCGAGCACCTGCTCGGGCCGGATGCCCAGGGCGCGCAACGAGTCGGCCACGAAGCGCCGCTGCCCATCGTACACCAGAAAATAGTCGATTTCGTCCCAGAAACCTGCTTTTTTCAGCAGGTGCAGGCGCGGCAGCGAGTCAATCAGCCAGTGGTAATAGTTGCCCATCGCCGCCCCGCCGCCCGACAGCAGGCTGGCCACCGTGCCGCGCACCCGGCGCGGCTCCGAAAACCAGCGCTGGGCAAACACGTTGTTTTTCTCGGGCCGGGCCAGGTCCGAGCGCCGGGGGTCGTACTGAAACGAGGCATCGCCCACCAGCCGGTTGTCGGCGCTGATGACGGCCACGCTCAGGGCGTTGTCGGCCAGCAGGCGGCCCTCGGCCAGGGCCAGCACGAAGGCCGCCGGGGTCTGCTCCAGGCGGTTGGGCTTGGCATGCAGGCCGCCGTAGTCGGTGGTGTGGGCATACAGGTCGGGCGTCACATTGAGGTGCGATATCTGCGTGGGGTACACCTCGGTGTAGCGCGCCCCGCTGTCGGGCCGGGTGGCCACGCCCCGGCTGCTGGGGTGCACGCCCACGGGGCGGTAGTGCTGGCGGCGGGGCAGCAGCTCGCGCAGCAGGCGGCCCGCCCGCTGCTGCCCACGGTTCAGAATATCAGTCATTTTCACAGCGGAAAAAGGATGAAGGCGGATGGTGGTCAGGAGGTGTATTGGTTTAGCCCGTCATGCCGAGCGCCGCCGAGGCATGACGGGCCTTTATCGCCAGTCTACCGGCTACTGCACGGGCACGGCCTGGTTGGCGGCCTGCCACTCGGCCGAAGCCAGCACCTGGCGCAGGCCGGCGTGCAGCGAAATGCGGTGGCGCCAGCCCATTGCCTCTATCCTGCTCACATCGAGCACCTTGCGCATGGTGCCGTCGGGCCGCGAGAAGTCGAAGTAGATTTCGCCGGCAAAGCCCGTGAGGTCGGCAATGAGCTCGGCCAGCTCACGGATGCTCAGGTCGTCGCCGGTGCCCACGTTCAGGGGGGCGGCTTCGTCGTAGTGGTCCATCAGGAAGAGGCAGGCCTCGGCCAGGTCGTCCACGTGCAGGAACTCGCGGCGGGGGGTGCCGGTGCCCCACACGTCCACGCGGGGCCGGTGGTGCTGCACGGCTTCCTCAAACTTGCGGAGCAGGGCGGCCATCACGTGCGAGCTTTCCAGGTCGTAGTTGTCGTTGGGGCCGTAGAGGTTGGTGGGCATCACCGTGATGAAGTTGCACCCGTACTGGTCGCGGTAGGCCTCGCACATCTTCACGCCCGCGATTTTGGAAATGGCGTAGGGCTCGTTGGTGTGCTCCAGCGGGCCGGTGAGGATGTACTCTTCGCGGATGGGCTGCGGGGCCAGCTTCGGGTAGATGCACGACGAGCCCAGGTACAGCAGCTTGCGCACGCCGCAGCGGTAGCTTTCGTGTAGCACGTTGGCCTCAATCATGATGTTTTCATAGATGAAATCGGCCCGCAGGGTGTTGTTGGCGTGGATGCCGCCCACCTTGGCGGCGGCCAGTAGCACGTACTCGGGCCGGTTTTTGGCAAAAAAGCGGGCCACGGCGGCCTGGTTGGTCAGGTCGAGCTCGGCCGAGGTGCGGGTGATGAGGTTGGTGTAGCCCCGGCGCGTGAGCTCGCGCAGCAGGGCCGAGCCCACCATGCCCCGGTGGCCGGCGATGTATATGCTGGAAGTCTTTTCCATGAGTAAAAAAGCGAAGTCGGAACGGAGGAAGGGTGTACGGGGCCGGGGCCGGCTACTCGTCGTGGTAGTTGAGCACGGCGTGACCGGCTTGCAGCAGCACGGTATCGCGCCGGAACAGCGTCAGGTCGCTCTGCACCATGTCGCTCACCAGGCCGGCCAGGTCATACTTGGGCACCCAGCCCAGCTCGGCTCGTGCCCGGCTGGGGTCGCCGATGAGCAGCTCTACCTCGGTGGGGCGGAAGTAGGCCGCGTCCACGGCCACCACTTCCTGGCCGGCCCGCAGCTGGAAATCGGGGTTGTGGCAGGCTACCACGTAGCCCACTTCGGCCACGCCCTCGCCCGCAAAGTCTATTTCTACGCCCAGCTCGGCGAAAGCCAGCCGCACAAACTCGCGCACCCGGGTGGTTACGCCGGTGGCAATCACGTAGTCGCGCGGCTCGTCCTGCTGCAGCATGCGCCACATGGCCTCCACGTAGTCCTTGGCGTGGCCCCAGTCGCGCCGGGCGTTCAGGTTGCCGAGGTGGAGGCGGTCCTGCAGGCCCAGCGCGATGCGCACCACGGCCCGCGTAATTTTGCGCGTGACAAAGGTTTCGCCCCGGCGCGGGCTTTCGTGGTTAAACAGGATGCCGTTGCAGGCATACAGGCCGTAGGCCTCGCGGTAGTTCACCGTAATCCAGTAGGCATAAAGCTTGGCCACAGCGTAGGGCGAGCGCGGATAGAAGGGCGTGCTCTCGCGCTGCGGCACCTCCTGCACCAGCCCGTACAGCTCGGACGTGCTAGCCTGATAGAGCCGGGTTTTTTTGCCCAGGCCCAGAATGCGGATGGCCTCCAATAGGCGCAGCGTGCCCAGCCCGTCCACATCGGCCGCGTACTCGGGCGTGTCGAACGAAACCTTGACGTGTGACATGGCCCCGAGGTTGTAAATCTCGTCGGGCTGCACTTCCTGCACGATTCTAATCAGGTTCGTGGCGTCCGACAGGTCGCCGTAGTGCAGCTTGAAGCGTACGTCCTTCTCGTGCAGGTCCTGGTACAAGTGGTCGATGCGGTCGGTGTTGAACATCGACGAGCGGCGCTTGATGCCGTGCACTTCGTACCCTTTAGCCAGCAGCAGCTCGGCCAGATAGGCCCCGTCCTGGCCCGTAATTCCAGTAATTAATGCACATTTCATAAGCAGCGATGAAAATTAGGGGAGAAATGACCTTCAGATACCTCGGATAGCCTTGGTGATAGCAAGATAGTAAATTATATCAAGATTCATATATTAATAATGTTTTAAAATATGCTATCGACAAAAAAAACCTGTTATACTACCGGGTATACTTCCGGGTAGGGCGGGCGGCCCGAAACCAAAAAAGCCTGGCCGCAGGGGCCAGGCTTTTGAGCAGGTGCGCGTTGCGCGATAATCAGGCGTGCAGACTAGGGCAGCGGGGTGGCTTGTTTCCAGAGTTCGATGCCCGAGATGTTGGCCATGCCGCCGGTGGTGCCAATGTTCACGGTGCCATCGGTCACGTTGGCCGTGAAGGGGCCGAGGCGGTCCCAGTGGCCGGCCGAACCGGAGTTGTAGTTGCTCAGCACAGTCTTGCCTTCGAGGGAGATGCTGAAGTTTTCCGCATTGTTGTCCTCCCACACGTATAGAAACACGCTGTAGGTACCGCTCGATACGCCGCCCAGGGCCAGGCCCGTGTCGCCGCCGTACATCGATGCGCGAATCATGCTGGCGCGGGTGGCATCGGTGGAAGGCGTCAGGGTCACGTTCTGGTTGGCAAACGTGGTGAGGCCGGTAGCTTTGAAGTTAGAAGCGCTGGCGCTGGCCGCCCAGCTCTTGCCATCGAGGGTGATGGCCTTGCCCCCCAGGTTCACGGCACGCACAAAGGTGGGCGGCGTGGTAGTAGGCGGCGTGGTTGTAGTAGCGGCCGTCACGGTCACCGAAGAAACGGCGGTGGAGGTAGCGGCGCCGGCGTTGTTGGTGGCGCGGGCCGTTAGGCTGAGCGTGCCGGCCGCAGCGGGCGTGAAGCTGAGGGCGTAGGGAGCCGTCAGGTCTTCGCCGAGCTTGGTGGCGCCGCTGAAGAACTCGACTTTGGTGATGGTGCCGTTGACGGCCGCAGCGGTGGCCGTCAGGTTCAGGGCCGTGCCCACGGTGCCGGTGCTCGGGGCGCTCAGGCTAACGGTGGGGGCGCTGGGTGCGGTAGTGCCCGCGTTCTGCTTCCAGATTTCGATGCCCGAGAGGTTGTTGTTATTGCTGCTCACGGTGCCGATGTTGATGGTGCCGTCGGTGATGTTGGCCGTGAAAGGGCCGAGGCGGTCCCAGTGGCCACCGTTGCCGCTGCTGTAGTTCGACTGCACGGTCTGGCCTTCGAGGGTAATGTCGAGGGTCACCGGGTTGTTATCCTCCCACATGTAGAGGTACACGCTGTAGGTACCGCTGGCCACGCCGCTCACGGCAGCGCTAATGTTCGTGTCATACACCGAAGCGCGAATCATGGCCGCACGGGCGGCGTCGGTGGCCGGGTTCAGGGCGACGCCCTGGTTGGCGAAGGGCGAGCCGTTGATTTGGAAGTTGCCGGCGCTGTTGCCGTCTTCCCAGCTCAGGCCGTCGACGGTGGTGGCCGTGCCGCCTACGTTAATGGCGCGCACGAAGGTGGCGTTGGTCGGCGTGGTGCCGGTGCCCGTGGTGGTCGGCGTGGTTGTAGTAGCGGCCGTCACGGTCACCGAAGAAACGGCGGTGGAGGTAGCGGCGCCGGCGTTGTTGGTGGCGCGGGCCGTTAGGCTGAGCGTGCCGGCCGCAGCGGGCGTGAAGCTGAGGGCGTAGGGAGCCGTCAGGTCTTCGCCGAGCTTGGTGGCGCCGCTGAAGAACTCGACTTTGGTGATGGTGCCGTTGACGGCCGCAGCGGTGGCCGTCAGGTTCAGGGCCGTGCCCACGGTGCCGGTGCTTGGGGCGCTCAGGCTAACGGTGGGGGCGCTGGGTGCGGTAGTGCCCGCGTTCTGCTTCCAGATTTCGATGCCCGAGAGGTTGTTGTTATTGCTGCTCACGGTGCCGATGTTGATGGTGCCGTCGGTGATGTTGGCCGTGAAAGGGCCGAGGCGGTCCCAGTGGCCACCGTTGCCGCTGCTGTAGTTCGACTGCACGGTCTGGCCTTCGAGGGTAATGTCGAGGGTTACCGGGTTGTTATCCTCCCACATGTAGAGGTACACGCTGTAGGTACCGCTGGCCACGCCGCTCACGGCAGCGCTAATGTTCGTGTCATACACCGAAGCGCGAATCATGGCCGCACGGGCGGCGTCGGTGGCCGGGTTCAGGGCGACGCCCTGGTTGGCGAAGGGCGAGCCGTTGATTTGGAAGTTGCCGGCGCTGTTGCCGTCTTCCCAGCTCAGGCCGTCGACGGTGGTGGCCGTGCCGCCTACGTTAATGGCGCGCACGAAGGTGGCGTTGGTCGGCGTGGTGCCGGTGCCCGTGGTGGTCGGCGTGGTTGTAGTAGCGGCCGTCACGGTCACCGAAGAAACGGCGGTGGAGGTAGCGGCGCCGGCGTTGTTGGTGGCGCGGGCCGTTAGGCTGAGCGTGCCGGCCGCAGCGGGCGTGAAGCTGAGGGCGTAGGGAGCCGTCAGGTCTTCGCCGAGCTTGGTGGCGCCGCTGAAGAACTCGACTTTGGTGATGGTGCCGTTGACGGCCGCAGCGGTGGCCGTCAGGTTCAGGGCCGTGCCCACGGTGCCGGTGCTTGGGGCGCTCAGGCTAACGGTGGGGGCGCTGGGTGCGGTAGTGCCCGCGTTCTGCTTCCAGATTTCGATGCCCGAGAGGTTGTTGTTATTGCTGCTCACGGTGCCGATGTTGATGGTGCCGTCGGTGATGTTGGCCGTGAAAGGGCCGAGGCGGTCCCAGTGGCCACCGTTGCCGCTGCTGTAGTTCGACTGCACGGTCTGGCCTTCGAGGGTAATGTCGAGGGTCACCGGGTTGTTATCCTCCCACATGTAGAGGTACACGCTGTAGGTACCGCTGGCCACGCCGCTCACGGCAGCGCTAATGTTCGTGTCATACACCGAAGCGCGAATCATGGCCGCACGGGCGGCGTCGGTGGCCGGGTTCAGGGCGACGCCCTGGTTGGCGAAGGGCGAGCCGTTGATTTGGAAGTTGCCGGCGCTGTTGCCGTCTTCCCAGCTCAGGCCGTCGACGGTGGTGGCCGTGCCGCCTACGTTAATGGCGCGCACGAAGGTGGCGTTGGTCGGCGTGGTGCCGGTGCCCGTGGTGGTCGGCGTGGTTGTAGTAGCGGCCGTCACGGTCACCGAAGAAACGGCGGTGGAGGTAGCGGCGCCGGCGTTGTTGGTGGCGCGGGCCGTTAGGCTGAGCGTGCCGGCCGCAGCGGGCGTGAAGCTGAGGGCGTAGGGAGCCGTCAGGTCTTCGCCGAGCTTGGTGGCGCCGCTGAAGAACTCGACTTTGGTGATGGTGCCGTTGACGGCCGCAGCGGTGGCCGTCAGGTTCAGGGCCGTGCCCACGGTGCCGGTGCTCGGGGCGCTCAGGCTAACGGTGGGGGCGCTGGGTGCGGTAGGCGCGGTTGGGGTAGTGGGTGTGGTAGCGCCGGGGTCCAGCGTGATGCCATTCTGTTGCAGCTTTTGGTTCCAACGCGTGAACTCATCCCGCTCGGTTTGGAGGGTGATGGGGTTCGGCAGGTGGATGGTACCGGTGGCAATTCGAAAGCCGTAGTCGCCCTCATCCTGACGGTCCTGAAAAGGACTATTGCGGCCCCATTGCACGTAACCAATCGTGTTGTTGGTTACGGACTGGTTCGTGAATGTTCCGCTCTGACCGTAGTAGTCGAATACGGCAACCCCGGTGTAAGTGGCATTCAGGCGCGAACCGTCGGGCATCAGGCCGCTGGTCACTAGGCGGTTGTCGTAGTAATGTACATCATGGCCGCCGGCGATGTTCATGGCCGAGTTGCAGGTAGATACGAACTGGTTGTTGTACGACTCAAAGAAGCCTTGGGTGTTACTCTGAGTACCGTCGATTATCATGCCGGTGCCCGTAAAATCGCTGCCGTTGGCCGGGTAGGGGTACGCTCCCTGCACGTAGTTGTCGTGGATGCGGACGGGGCTGGCCGCAGTGCCCCCGGAGTTGTAGAAGTTGATATTGTCCTCTACAAGCGACTGGTTGGGCTCGTTGATGACCTGATTCCAGGCCACTTCTACGTTCGCCAGGTTCGGCACCTTGTCTGCCCCCAGGAAGTTAGAGAATTCGCTGCCGCTGTTGTTGCGGAAGCGGCCGTCGATGTTTTTGGCCGAGTTGTACCGAACCGTAAGGGTTTGGGCCGTCGAACCGTTGCCGCTCCACTGGTAGATGGCAATGCCAGTGGTTTGTTCGAGGTAATTGTGCTCAATTACCACCGACTTAGCCGAGTTAACCTCCACGAAGCGGCCGTGGCGAACCCCGTCGGCGCTTTGGGTGAGGCCATACGCTTTGTTGTTGCGGACAGTGATACTGCTGCCGCCGTTCTTCGCATCAATGATGTCGCCGGCGCCCGCCAGCACACAGTTCTCGATGATAACAGGCTGGGTGGTCTGAATAGTGATAACGGGCACCGAAGAGTTGGTGCTGCGATAATTGCCGGAATAGGTGCCGCCCTGTGTAATAACCAAGGGGCTGGAGTACGTAATGTTGGGAGCCTGTGCGAAGGCTGGTTTTAGGCCCGGTAATAGGGCGAGGAGCGCAACAAGAGCAGTTGAAAGAATGCCGGCCAAAGGATGCGGCGCAGAAAGAAGAGCGGAGGTGTGCTTTGAAATTTTTTGCATTCTTGAAAAACTTGAAACGAAAAGAATGATTGGCGATGGCCCCCTCAACCTAGCCAAAAATCTATTTGTTCCAAGCGTTCGAATTGTATTTGTTATATATCATAAAATGCAATTTTTTATTGTACATGCGTAAGCTGTCCTGATTTGAAAAGCTTTCCAAGTTTGAGAATGCGTTGTTGGATGCCCGTTAATAAATGGCTGGCCTCTGGGGAAATCAATCCTTTGATGCCGTAATCAACATAATTGGCGGATTTTTTTCATTCTGCCCGACAACGAAATGAGCGGCTGGCGCTAATGAGAAACTCGCAGGTGCAATCCTTGATAACGGAAGGTTTTGAAGCGGTAAACTTCTCAAAAAGCTAAGTATATGAGAAAAATAAAATATCAATTAATTGAAAAAGTGCAATAATATGTTTTGGTGAATATAAATAATATACAATATAATTTATATTTATTTTTTGCCGCTCAAAGCATTCTTTAATATAATTAATTAAACAATATATTATAATATGATAGTTCTGGTGCGACGGGCGCGAAGTGCCCGTTGGTGGGGTAATAAGTGGCACCAGATGTTATGAGCGCATTTTTGCGTGCCGGTAGGGCCGGGAGGGGACCTACCCGCAGCCGGTGCGTGCGGAGCTTCAACTGCCAGCGGGTCCACTCGGCCTGTTCCGTTTGCAGGGTGATGGGGTTGGGTAGGTGCAAGGTGTTTGAGCAGGCCCCGCAGGCTTCGGGCCGGATATCCTGGCGGTTGGGATAAGGAGTGGTGCCGCCTTCGAAATAGAACCCGATAGTATTGTTGCTGAAATCGTTGTTAAAGAATACGTCCTTGGGCTGATGGTAGGCATTCCAAAGGCCTGCCCCGGCATAGTTCGCCGCCAGCCGGGTGCCGTCGGGCAGCAAGCCGCAGGTAACGAGGCGGTTGTCGTGAAAGTGGTTGTCGTGCCCGGCGGCTATGTTCATGCCAATGCAGGCGCTGACTACCTGGTTGTGGGCTCCGTCCACGTAAGCGGTGGCCGTCAAGGCGGCGCGGCCACTGCCATCGAGCGTAATGCCCGAGCCGGTGAAATCGGAGCCGGTGGCCGGATAGGGGTATGCTCCCTGAATATAATTGTCGTGGATACGGACCGGGCTGGTGCGGGTGCCTCCGGAGTTATAAAGATTGATATTGTCCTCTACAAGCGACTGGTTGGGCTCGTTGATGACTTGGTTCCAGGCGATTTCCATGTTGGCTACGCCCGGCAATGCGTTCAGACCCAGGAAATTCGCCTTCGTGCCGCCGCCGTCACGGTAGCGGCCATCAATATTCCGGGCCGAATTGTAGCGAACGGTGAGCGTTTGGGCTGGCGTGCCGTCGCCTCCCCATTGGTAAATGCTGATGCCGATGGTATGCTCAAAGTAGTTGTGTTCGACCCGCACAGAGCGCCCGGAATTGACCTCTAGGAAGTGCCCGTGGCGGGTTTGGTCAGCCGATTGCGGCAGGCCGTATCCCCGGCAGTTCACAACCGTAAGCGTAGCCCCGCCGCTGGTGGCCCGAATCAAGTCGCCGGCCCCCATCAGGGTGCAGCCGCTCAGGGTAACGGGTTCGGTGGTTTCGATACGGATGCAGGGCACGTCGGAATCGGAGCTGCGGTAAGAGCCGGTATAAGTGCCCCCAGCGCGAATAATCAACGGTTTCGAGCTGTTATCTGCGCCGGCAGAGGAAGGCTGACACCCGGCCGTGATGGCCGCCAGGCCCACCCCGGCGGCCAGCTGCCAGCGGCGGACCGCCGCTCCGGTGGCCGGGCGGCTCATAGCGCTTGCGCCATCTGCGTGCTCCACTGCACGGTTTCCTGGTCCTCAAACATCACGAATTCGTGTAGCGACGTGATGGGCTGGTCGTGCTGGTGCAGGTGGCAAAGCGGGACGCGGCCGTAGAACGAGGCCCACATGGAGTAGGTGCTGAGCGGCCCCACAATGTAGTCGCAGCCGGCCATGGCATACAGGTCCTCCACGGGATGGTTGGTGGAGCGGCCGGTGTCGAATTCGGCAAAATCGGCCGCCGGAATGGGCTCGTTCGAAAATAACAGGAACCGGACCCGGGTTTCTTGGGGGAATAAGGCCACGACTTCGTGCATGGCCCGCACGTAGGTGGCATTGCTGTAGAGAAAGGCCCCACCGTACCAGCCGGCATAGTCGCCCCGGCGAATGTGGATGCCCACCAGGACATCGGCCCGTTCGCGGTTGGTGGCCAGTACCTGCTCTACGGCCTGGCGGTGGAGCCTGATGGGCCGAAAGAACTGCCGGAGCAGGTTGCCGTGCTTGGCAAAGTTGGTTTTGTCGCGAAACTGCCAGCCGTTTATGAGCAGGGTGCGCGTGTGGCGGGCCTGCACGAGGTAGCCAGTGCTGTTGAGGTCGACATCGTCGGGGCCGGAGTCGTCGAGAATCGGGGCACCCAGGCTGCGCGGCAGCCAGGGAAGGCGTCGAAGCAAGGCCTCGCCCCACTGCCACTGCAGGGCGCTATACAACGCATTGGTCACGGCACTGCCGAGATGCAGCTGCACGGGCAGCCCCCCAAACGAGGCCACCTGCTGGCCGGCAGTGCCTTCAAAAAAGGCGTAATGTGCCCCGAACGAGGGGATGGCCAGCTGATAGTTGTGCTCAAGGGCATTCACTAAAAAATGAGAGCTTATCAGCAGCTGGTTACCGAAGCCGTTGAAATCTTTTGTAAGAATGACCATGGGTATTGTGGCTTAAAAGTGGTGGATGTGGGACGTAGCGCTTAGTGCAGAAAATAGCCGACCAGCCGACGGGCGTAGCCGTTCAGCAGGTAATAGGGGAGGTAGGGCCGGGGGCAGTTTTTGAAGGTGAAATGCGTGAAATTGACCAGATTGCCGCCGCCCCGGATGCCGAACAAGTGCTGGTAATAGCCGCGCAGGCTACGCTGGCGCCGGGTTTGTTCCTGGCCGCTTTCCTCGGGGTAGGTGCTCAAGCGGGCATCGTAGTTACAAAACACCGGGAAACCATGGCGGCGGGCCACGCTGGTGTAGTCAAAATCAGCGAGGTAGTGCGGCAGGCGCTGCTCGTCGAACAGGCCAATGGCTTCAATCACGGCCAGCGGCACGAGCAGGCCCCGGCCCGGCAGGTACGTCACCGGATGCAGGCCGTGGCGCTCGGCGGGGGCCAGCTCGGTCAGTAAGTCGCGTCGGGTATTGGTGCGCCAGTCCAGGCGTTCGCCACCGTACACGGGTTCGCCGGTGCTCACGTCCAGCTCCAGTGGCCCCAGCAGGGCGGTGGGGTGGCGCTCGGCGGCGGCCAGCATTTGGGCCATAAAATTGGGCAGCGCCAGTACGTCGTTATTCATCGTCATCACGCAGGTGGCTTTTAGGGCCAGGGCGCGGCGAATGCCGGCATTCACGCCAGCCGTCCAGAACAGCTGGCCGTTCCCGGTCACTACTTCTACTTCCGGAAACTCCTGGGCCAGCATCTGGGCGGTGCCATCGGTGGAGCCGTCGTCGACGACGACGACGCGGAAATCGGCGCGGGTTTGCTGCCGGAGCGAAAGCAAGCAGTCGCGGGTGTACTGCTTGCGGTTGAAAACGGGAATGACGACGTAGAGCATCGGGTGCAGAATAGAAGGGTACGATTTGATTATAGCAGCTCAGGGCGTGGCCGCTACGGGCTGCGATACGGGCTCGGCCGTTGCAAAGGGGAGCAACAGCCGGGCAGTGAGCCGCCGGACCATGGCCAGGGCGCGGCCCGTCAGGTGCTCGCGGAAGTACCGCTGGTCGCGCCGGGCATCGCGCAGCACCACGGGGGGGTGGTGCAAGGGAAACGGCAGCCGGTACACCACCGGGTGCACGAACTGGTCGTGGGGGTCGAACGTATGGGTCGCATCCTCGCCGAAGCCGATGTTGGTAACCAGGTTCACGGCCGGTATCACCGTGAGGCCACCGTGCGCGGCCACAGCGAAGTGCCACTGGTAGTCCCAGATATGAGCCGGCTGCGGCCCGGTGCGCACGGTTTCAAACTTGCGCAGCCAATACTGCCGCTCCATCAGGGCCGGGTACACGTTGGTCAGCGCTCTGCGGCGGCGCAGCTCAGGCAGCAGGGTCAGGTCAAAATCGAAGTACTGCCACGCGCGACGCCAGGTGGCCCAGCCCCAGCTGTGCACCCTGCCCGAAAAATGGTACGAGTCGGCCCCGGCCGCTACCGGGCGCCGGGCCTCCTGCGCCAGGTTGTTGCCGCTGATATGCATCACGCGGGTATCGTGGCGGTAGTGCCGCAGCAGCTCATCGCAAAAGTGGAAAAAATCGGGCGTCGGGAGGCAGTCGTCTTCCAGGATAATCCCTTCGGTTTCGTGCTTGAAAAACCAGGAAATGGCAGATGCCGGCCCTAGGCCGCACCCCAGGTTTTCGTCCCGAAACAAGGTGAGGACTTCGCACGGCCAGGGCTCGCTGTTGGTAACCATGGCGCGGGTGAGGGCGCAGCGCAGGGCATCGGTGGCGTGGTGGGGGCGGGGGCCGTCGGCCGCCACGTAGAGGCGCGCCGGATGCGCCCGGCGCACGGCTTCCAGCACCCGCTGCGTGAGGTGCGGCCGGTTGAAGACGATGAGCAGAACGGGCGGGGCCAGCTCAGCGGTGGGTGGTGGAAGTGGCGGCGTCGGCATGGTTCAAGGAAGGAATGGACACAAAAGCCGGCCGCACAGCACGGGCGGCCATGGGCAGGCGCACTGCCACGCGGCCAGGAGCTGCGGCGGCGGCGGCCAGAGACAGCCCGAGGATGCCGAAGAAATACAGGGGCCAGTCGTACGAAACGCTGTATACCAGCGAGCTGAGCGAGAAGATGACGAAGGTGGCCGTGGGCGGGGTCAGGGGAATAGGGCTCAGCAGGCGGCGGCCCAGCAGCAGCACGGGCACCAGCACCGTGAGCAGCAGCCCGGTAATGCCGAAGTAAAAAATGCGGTCGACGTAGAAACTGTGGAAGTGATGCCCGGTCCGGTCTTCCCACACGGGCACCTGGCTGCCGCCATCGTCGGCCAGCGTGTAGAACTGCACCGGCAGCTCAAACCCTTTCAGGCGCATGCCCGCAATGGGGTATTCTTCCAGATAGGGCTTGTAGGCTTTGAACTGCTTGAGTCGCCAGCCACCCGTGCCCTGCTGGCTGGGGCGCATGATGTCGTTGATACTGCCTTCCAGCTTCTTCACTACGTGTGGGTCGCTGAGGGCCACGAGGCCCCCGGAAACCAGTACGAGCAACGGAATGAGAAACATGGGCAGCAGGCGAGTAGAGCTCAGGCGCGCGCCCGTAACCCGGCCCAGGGCCATCACCAAGGCATTGAGGGCCAGGGCGACGCCCATTGATAGCCACACCGAACGGTGCTGCAGGAAAAGGATGAGCGCCGTGCCCAGAAAAAATATCAGCAGACGCGCCATCCCGCCGTGCGCCATGTACTGGTTGAAGTAATAGAGGGTAGGCAGCAGGAGCAGCATGGCCGAAGTGGAGCTGAACCCCCGCTCGTTATCCAAAAATGCCGATAAGCTCAGCGCGTCCCGGTGGTAGAATGCCAGGTTGGCGGCCAGGCCCAGTACCAGCAGCCCCATCAGCTGGCCAAATGGCGGCGGCCCAAACCGGCGGTGAAACCCGTAAATCGCAAACACATGCACCATGACCAAGAACTTGGCGAATACGTGCGGATACACCGCCCACGTCTGCCATCCGGCGTAAGATTCGAGGGATAGCGCCCCCAGGGCGGCCACCACCAGCAGCAGCCAGCGCTGCATAATGGTGCCCATGTACCGGTAGCAGAGCACGACAATGCCCATCGAGCAGGCCAGCATCAGCCGCCCATATAGCTGGAGCATGGGCGAACTTTCATCGAAAAACACGAACTCGGTGAAGGCCCGGTCCGTGGCGATGATGCCCAGCACCGGCAGCAAATACAGAAAGCGTAAACTGAGTTTCATGGGATGTTGCGTGGTTGGTAGTTGAATAGTGGCCGGGTTGCCCCGTACTCCTCAGGAGAACAGCTGGGTTTCAGGGGTTAAAACCAGGGCATCCTGTCGGGCTTCTTCGTACACCTGCCGGGTTTGGGCCGCCGCTCGCTCCCAAGTGAAGTCGCGCACCCGCGTCAGTGCTCTGTTGACCAGCGTATGGCGCAGCGCGCGGTCGCAGAGCACGCGGTCGAGCTGTTCGCGCAGGTCGTCGGCATCGTACGGATCAAAATACTGGGCCGCATCCTGCGCGATTTCGGGAAAGCACGAGGCATTGCTGAGTACCACGGGGCATTGCTGGCCGAAGGCTTCGAGAATAGGAAACCCGAACCCTTCATACAGCGAGGGAAACACAAAGGCCCGCGCCCGGTGGTATAGCTGGTTGAGTTGGTCATCGGTGAGGTAGCCGAGCTGGTGGGTGCGCTTGGCCACGCCAGCCTCGCGCAGCATCACCAGCTCGGCTTCGCTGAAGGGGCCGCCCCCGGCGCACATCAGGTGCAGGCCGGGGTATTGTTGGTGCAGCAGGCCGAAGGCCTTTACCAAGCAACCGAAATTCTTGTAGTCCCGGCGCGTGCCCGTGAAGAGCAGGTAGTCGTCGGGGGCGGCCACGGGCACTGGGGACGAGTTGTGGTGCACCACGTGGCCGTGGTGCACCACCACCACCCGCTCGGGCCGCACGGGCAGCAGGCGCAGCACGTCGGCCCGGGTGTGTTCCGATACGGTGATGATGCGCGCAGCCCGGGCAGCCAGCAGGCCCAGCTCGGGCCCCCGCGACTGGAAATACTCGCTGAACAAGGTTGAAATCATATCATGGATGGTGATAACCAACGGCTTGTCACCCATAATATCCAGAAAATAAGCTTGGTCGTTGCCCGTCGGGTGCAGCACATCGTAGTCCTGCCGCGCAATGGCCCGCCGGGCCGCCCGCCGGTTAAAGTACTGCATCACCCGCCAGCGCCCGCGCACGGGCAGGCCCGGCAAAAACTGGCGGTGCCGGGTGTGCTCCCGGTCGCGCAGGTACAGATTGTTGCTCAGCACCACTGGCAAGTCGCAGGTCAAGCCGGGCCCGGCATGATGGATAAGCTCGTAGAAGTAGCGCGATACTCCACCGTAGTCCTGAATAGAGAATGTTTCGGGTTCGTAGAGTACTTTCATCGGGCAAAGGCTAAAGCAGCGAAGCTGCCGATTGAGAAAAAAGGGCTAAGCCGGGCGCTGGCGGCAATTCGGTGAGCGCAACGGCCGCACGCTCGTTAGCAGGCCAGCATCGGCGAGTCCTCCCGCGCCTCCTCGTACACGCGGTGGGTATCGGCCACGGTGCGGGCCCAGGTGAAATCGCGCACCCGGTCCTGGCCCCGGCGCACCAGAATCTGGCGCAGGGCGTGGTCGTAGAGCACACGGTCGAGCTGCTCGCGCAGGTCGTCGGCATTGCTGGGGTCGAAGTAGAGGGCTGCGTCCTGCGCGATTTCCGGGAAGCACGAGGCGTTGCTGAGCACCACCGGGCACTGCTGGCCGAATGCTTCGAGAATAGGAAACCCAAACCCCTCATAAAGCGACGGAAATACGAAAGCCCGCGCCCGGTGGTATAGGTGGTGCAACTGGCCATCGGAGAGGTAGCCGAGCTGGTGGGTGCGCTCGGCCACGCCGGCTTCGCGCAGCTGGGTCATTTCCTGCTCGGTGAAGGGGCCGCCGCCGGCGCACATCAGGTGCAGGCTGGGATATTTGGCGTGCAGCATCCCGAAGGCCTTCACCAGGCACCCGAAATTTTTATAGGTCCGGCGGCTACCGATGAACAGCAGGTAGTCGTCGGGGGTGGCCACGGCGTCCTGGTAGGGGTAGTGGCGCACGGTGTGGCCGTGGTGCACCACGGTTACGTGGTCGGGGGGCACGGGCAGCAGGCGCAGCACGTCGGCCCGGGTGTTTTCCGAAACCGTGATAATACGGGCGGCCCGGCTGGCCAGCGTGCTCAGCTCGGTACCGGAACGCTGGTAAAATTCGCTGAATAGCGCCGGAATCATGTCGTGAATGGTGATGACAAACGGCTTCTTGTTCAGCAAATCCAGAAACCAAGTCTGGTCGTTCGTGGTGGGGTGAAACACGTCGAACTTCTGCCGCTGAATGGCTTTGCACGAGGCCCTGCGGTTGGCATATTGCATCATGCGCCACAGGCCGGGCACCGGTATGCCGGGCAGCAGCCCCAGGTGGCGGGTGTGCTTGCGGTCCTTCAGGTAAATGTTGTTGCTGAGCACCACGGGTAGCTCGCAACTCACCTCCGGCCCGGCGTGGTCGATGAGCTCGTAGAAATAGCGGGAAACGCCCCCCACATCCTGGATGGAAAACGCCTCGGGTTCGTACAGGATTTTCATGGCCAGGGCGGGAGCTAGACGAGCTCAGTTTCAGCGGTGGAAAAATGGGAGGGGTGGGATTCGGCCGGCATTTCAGCATCCAGCTCGATGGCCAAGGCGGTAGTGGGCGCTGGCACTGTGGCTGGTGCCTCACCGGCCTGCCGGGCCAGGCGGGCGGCCAGGGCATGCAGCAGGCGCGGAACCAGGCGGTCGGTGGCCGTGGCGTGGGTGCCGGTGAGACGGGCCAGCAGGGCGCGCATCACGGTGCGCAGCTGCACGGGCGGGCGCACCAGCACCAGGCTACCCAGTACCCCAGCCCCGGTCAGCATTTCGGCAATGAGCATGGCCAGGGCGGGCGCGTGCAGGGCCAGCAGCCCCAGGCGCACCACCCCAATGGCCCCGGCGGCCACGGCACCCGCCAGCACGCCCGGCCCGTAGGCGCCCAGCACCGCGAAGGGGGGCGTGCCCAGCTCGCGCCGCATAATGTTGGAATACAGGGCCGTGCGCAACAGCTCGCAGCCTACCATGGCCCAGGCCACGCCCACCAGCCCAAATTTGCTGCCCCCATACAGCAGCACCGTGAGCGCCGCCAGGGATACCAGCGAGAGCAGCAGCTTGCGGCTGAGGGCCGCCGTGGCATCGCACACCACCCCGGCAAACATGGTGATGGCGCTCAGCACATACGTCACGCTGATGACCTGCAGAATGGGCACGGCGGCCATCCACTTCTCGCCCAGCATCACGCGCACTATTTCCGGGGCGGCTACCATGGCACCGGCGCACACCGGCGTAATAATCATGGCTACCAGCGTGATGCTGCTCAAATAAACCTCGCGCAGCCGCGCCCGGTTGGCTTGCATCTGGCTGAAGGACGGGAACACCACCTTGGCCACGTTGCTCGACAGTAGGTACACTGGCAGCCCAATCAGCAGCCCGCCGCGGGTGTAGATGCCCAGCGCCGCCGGCCCTAGCAGCCGCCCAATCAGCAGCGTGTCCAGCGACTGCGTCACGAATTCCACGAAGCTGATGGCCGACATGCGGCTGCCGTACGCCAGCAGCGGCTTGTAAGCGTCCCAGCTGAATAGCGGCCGCAGCGTGTGCCGCACCACGCCGTAGGACAGTACGCTCATTATCAGGCCCTGTCCTAGCGTGGCGCCCACTAGCGCCCATACTCCGAAGCCCTGCCAGGCCAGCACCATGCCCAGCCCCAGGTAGCTTATCAGAAACGAAGCCATCTCGAAAATAGCCAGCGCCCGGAAGCGCATGGCCCGGTGCAGCAGGCTCATGGCCGTGCCGTTGAGGCCGCTGAAGAGGATGCCCAGCGCCAGCGCCCGCACCACGGGCACCACCTCGGGCTGCTGCACTATATTGGCCGCCAGCGGCGCGCCCGCCACCAGCAGTCCCGCAAAAAACACCCCCAGCACCACCGACGACGTGAACGCCGCCCGTACATCACGCTCCGTCAGGTCGGGCTTCTGAATGATGGCCCGCTCCATGCCCATCTTGGCGAAGTATACCCCGAAGCGCAGTATTACGCCCGCCAGCGCCACCAGCCCGAAGGCGGCGGGGCTCAGCAGCCGGGCCATCACGGCGGTGTAGCCCACTTGCAGCACCGAGTTGACGATGGTGGCCGTCATCGTCCACTTCACACCATTGACGGTGACCACGGTCAGGTTTTGCGGTTCGTTGGTGGAGGCCATTGGGGTGGTGGTTTTGGATGGTAGGCGAGTGAGTGTCATGCCGGGCATTCTGCTTGATGCGCAGAATGCCCGGCATGACGGGCTTTGCTATGACGTTCTATTTCCGTTAGTTGCTTCCCGTCTCAATACCCGTATTCATAAGCCTTCTGCTTATACCGATACTCGTAGTTGTGGTTGAAGTGCATGTCGTTGATAATCATGTATAAATGCTTGATGCGCTGCGACTGGTGCAACTCGTTTATCTGGTGCATCAGGGTGCGCTCGGTGTAGTTGTGGCGCACCACGTAAATGTTGGCATCGAGGAAGCGCACCAGCACGAAATATTCGGCCACGAAGCCTACGGGCGGCGTGTCGAGCACCACGTAGTCGTATTCGGCGCGGAGCTGGGCCACGAGGTCGGCCATGCGTTGGCGCTCCAGCAGCTCGGTGGGGTTGGCGGGTATCTGGCCGCAGGTTATCACATCGAGGTGGGGCACGCCGCTGGGCCGGCAGGCTTCGTCCAGGGTGCTTTCCTCGCGCAGGTAGCTGGCCAGGCCGTGGGCGGGCACGGGGTCGAGGTTGAAGTAGCTGGCTACGGTGGGGCGGCGCAGGTCGGTTTCCACCAGCATCACGCGGCGGCCGGCCATGGCCAGTTCGGTGGCAATGTTCACGGCACAAAAGGTTTTGCCCTCGCCCGGAATCGACGAGGTCACGCCCAGCACCTTCTTATCCATCCCCGCCGACAGGTACTGCAAATTCACCCGAATGGAGCGAAACGACTCCGCAATCGGCCCTTTGGGGTCTTGCAGCATCGTCACTTTGTCGTGTTTTGAGCCGTGCGCTACTACGCCCAGCAGCGGAATGCTCGTGACTTCGGCCAAGTCCTCGCGGCCCTGAATGCGGCGGTTGGCCTTGTCCAGCAGCAGCACCAGGCCGGTGGGCAGCAGCACGCCCGCCAGCGCGGCCATCAGCCAGGCCAGCATCGGTTTCGGCGACTCGGGGCCGGGGCTGGTTTGCTGCGCCGGGTCGATAACTTTCTTGTCGGTCGCATTCGTGGCCAGTGCAATGGCCGCCTCGTTGCGCTTATCAACCAGGAAGTTGTAGTTCTTCTCGTTGAAGTCGCTGGTGCTTTTTAACGAGGTTAGCTGGCGCTCACTTTCGGGCATCTGGCTCATCTGGCCACGCACCTGGCTCAGCTGGCTGTCCAGGTCGCGGAGGGAAATATCGTTGGCCTGGCTCATGTTGGCCAGCGTTTGAATCAGCGATTCCTTGGTGTTGCGGATGCGGCCGTCGAGCACCGTTAGCAGCGGGTTTTCGCCGCTGGCGGTGGCGCTCAGCTCGGCTCGCTTCTCGTTCAGGTTGCTCAGCTGCATAATCAGGCTGTTGAGTACGGGGTCCTCGATGCCCGCGCTGCTGGGCGAGGCCACCTGGCTGGCGTTGCGGTTGGCGCGCAGGTAGCCCAGCATGTTCTGGTAGTATTTGCGGCGGGTGGCAATCTGGGCGCGGTCGGTCTCGAGCCCGCTCATGCGCTGGATGCCCGTGCTCGACTGGGCGGCCACGTCCAGCACCCCGCGCGTGGCTCGGAAGGTGGCCAGCGCCTCGGCCGACTGCCGCCGTTGGCCCGAGAGCTTATCAATCTCTTGGTTCAGGAAAGTCAGCGTTTTGCGGCCGGTCTGGTCCTTCTCGCGCAGGTCTTCGGCAATGTACTGCGTCATAAGCGTGTCCAGAAACTGCGTTCCCTTGGCCGGAACCGTGTTTTTGGTGGTCAGCTCGATAATGAGCGACTCGTGGTCGATGGGCCGCACGGCCAAGCTGCCTTGGTACTGGCCGGCCGCGCCGTTCAGGTCGTTCAGCACGAAATAGTAGGCCGCCGGCTCCTGCCCAAACGGCATGCCCGGCTCGGGCTGCAGTACCGCCGTGAGCAGGCGCGAGCGCAGGGTATCGCCCCAGGCACCGGTCTGGTCCACGCTCACATCGGTGATATCCGAAATCCGCTCGCTGGTGGGCAGGCTGAAAAGCGTGCCTTTTTTGGCCGTGGCGTGCAGCCGGAAGCGCCCCGGTCCGGCCGGCTCCACGTAAATGGGCACGCCGGCCAGCTGCGGCGCCTGCAAATCGACCCAGACACGAAACGGCACCGCGCCCGCCGCCCGCTCGCGCACCTGCAACGGCCGCAGCTTGTTCAGCCAGGTGGCTGGCTGGGCGTAGTAGCTCACGGCGTAGGGCAACCGGGCCACGGCCTGCCGCACAAACTCAGTCGAGGTGAGCACGCCCAGCTCGTCCTCCATCTTGGGCCCTTTTTCGTGCACCTGCAGCATCTGGAGCAGCTCCTGGGCCTGTTTCGAGCCGCTGCCCTGGTCGCCGAGCAGCATGGTAGACCGGAAAGCGTACACCGGGGCCTTCACCTGCAGGTACAGGTAGGCGCAGCCGCCCGCCAGCAGCATGGCCAGCACAAACAGCGGCCAGCGGGTGCGCAGCTTAAAAAACAGCGCGTGCAAATCAATCTCGTCAGGAGCGGGCTGGGTTTCCATAGATTAGGAGTAGAAAAATGGTAGGCTGATTGAGTTAAGATTTAGAAGTTGAGAGTTAGGGGTTTAGATTCTAACCACTTGATTTTTAACTATTAATTCTTAACTCAATTAGCCTTAATGAAGCTCAGGAGCAGAATAATGGTCGAGAGGCCGCCGAATACCAACCCTAGGTTGTTGGCGTTGCCACGGCTGGTGCGGGCCTTCAGCGGCTCCACGTACAGGGCGTCGTTGGGCAGCAGATAGTAGTACTTGGACCGTAGCAGGTTGGGGTCGGTCAGGTCGAGGAGCACCACTTCCGAGCCCTTGGGCGTCTGCCGTATCAGCTTGATATTGGTGCGGTTGCCAAACTCGCCGATGTCGCCGGCCAGGCCCAGGGCCTCCAACACGGTGGCTTGCGAGTTGTATACGAAGTAGCGCCCCGGTGCCCGTACCTCGCCCAATATGGTGAGCTTGAAGCTGGTAAGCTTCACTAGGACGTTGGATTCGCGCATGAAGCGGGCCACTTCCTTCTGGATAAGCTGCTGGGTTTCTTCCACCGTGAGGCCGGCCACTTTCAGCCGTCCCGCCGTGGGCAGGTTGATGCTGCCGGTGTCATCCACGGAGTACCCGGAGGAGAAAATGTTGCCCGGGTCGCCGCTCTGAATGTTTTGCCCGCTGGTCACGCTGAACAAGTCGTTCAGGGCCGGCTGCACGCTCTGCACCCGGATGCTGAGCACGTCGCCGGGCTGCAGCCGGTACACCTGCCGCTCATTATCGACCTGCACCGCCGCCCGGGTCGAGTAGTCCTTGCCCTGCAGGTATGGCAGCTGCTGCTGCGATACGCACGAGCCCAGCCCTGCCACTACCAACCCCAGAACCCACACGCGGAAGTAAAACAATGAGTTCATAGACTGGCCGTAACGAAGCAGGTTCCTGGCGCAAAGCCGACGCTTCGTGCGTTGGTTTCGAGTGTCGGTTCCTACCCCGGGTAGTGGAGAATAATAGCTAATCTAGTTATTTATTTTGCATATATAGCACAAATTATTTATTTTTCTGTATTAATAAATTTTTAATGTATCTTTAATCTTGCTATAAATCAATAATATCAAGCGACCCGATTCGGCTCCTTCTCACCTCATTCGCTCACCCGATGGTCAAAAAAAGAGTGGCACCCCGACCCTGAAGCCGTGGTACCACTCTTTTTCACCAGGTATTCCGCACCTTATCCGGGCGATGCGTGAACCCGGCCTAAGTCCAAAAACCGGCCCGCCCGAAGCTTTTTATTTCAGATTGGTGCTCCGGTTGTTGAGGCGTACTACCTGGCCAACGCGCTTACCGTTGCGCTTAATGCGGGCACCGTTGGCCTGCTCCAGCACCAGGCGCGGCAGCGTGCATTCGGTGAGGGCAATTTCCTGGGGCGTGTAGCCGGCCGCGCCCACCACCAGCGTCTGGCCCTGGTACACGGGGTCGGTGAGGTGGAACTTGCCATCCGCATCGGTTACATATACATCGTGGGTGCCTTTCACGAGCAGCGTGGCGCCCACTAGGGGCCGGCCGTTGGGCTCATAAATGGTTCCGGTGAGGGGCGCGCACGCCAGGCGCATGGGCCGGGCCGCGCTGCTGGCTGTTGGTCGCGACGACATGGCGATGTGGTCCTGGGCATTGCCGGCCGGTGCCAGCGTGCTGGCGCTTTGGGCGGCCACGGTCTGGCTGCTACCCAGGGCAAAAAAAGTTACTGCGGCGGCGAGAAAAAATGGGCGCATAGGTAAGCGGATTAAAACGAGCGTGCAGGAATGAATATGAAGTTATTAATTAATAATTAACCCGTAATGGTAATAGGTATATTTTTTTACCGGAATAGCATAATTTTAGTGCGGCTTTTCGTGCGAGCCGAGGCCGGCCAAATGGCTGTACTATTCAACTGGCCTGGTTTTTACTTAGTTTCAAAAAGGAAAATTTTACACCCTATTCACGCAGTCGGGAGCAAGTTGTTGCCTCAATTAACCAGTATGCCCAAATTTCATAAACCTTCTTTTGCTTGCCTGCGCCCGGTTCGCGTGCTTCACCTGTTGGCCTGAGCTTGTTGCTGCTGCCGGTTACCAGCTGGGCGCAGGGCCTGGTGGCGTTTCCGGGGGCCGAGGGTGCGGGGCGCTTCACCACCGGCGGGCGGGGCACGGCGGCAATGCCCACCACGGTGCTCGAAGTCACCAACCTGCTCGATGACGGCCAGCCCGGCAGCCTGCGCTACGCCGTGCAGCTGAACCTCGCTAAAGCCCCCGTGCGCACCATCGTCTTTCGGGTGTCGGGCACCATTCACCTGTTGTCGCCGCTCACCATCAGCAAGGGCAACACCACCATTGCGGGCCAGACGGCCCCCGGCGGCGGTATTTGTCTGGCCGATTATCCGGTATCGGCGAAGGCCAATAATGTGATTGTCAGCTTCATCCGCTTCCGGATGGGTGATAAGAACCAGAACCAGGGCTTCGTGGACGGCGGGGGCGGCGATGATGCCTTTGGCGGCACCCGCAACAACCACCTCATCGTAGACCATTGCTCGATGAGCTGGAGCACCGACGAGGCCATGTCGGTGTACGAGGGCGACAGTACCACCCTGCAATGGAACATCATGGCCGAGCCACTGAACTACGCCTACCACTACGAAGCCGGCGACACCGATTTCGAGCGCCACGGCTTCGGCGGCATCTGGGGCGGTAGCATTCCTCGTTCCACCACAACCTGTTTGCGCACTGCAAAAACCGCACGCTGCGCTTCAACGGCAGCCGCTACACGCACGCGGCAGGGTTCGAGAATGTCGATTTCAGCAATAACGTAATTTACGACTGGGGCGAAAACAACGTGTACGCCGGCGAGGGCGGCAACGACAACGTGGTGAACAACTACTACAAGCCTGGCCCCAGTACCAACCCCAAGGTGCAGGCCCTGGTGCTGAACCCGTATAAAATAGACAAGGAAAAGGGCCGCCTGCCCTACGGCAAGTTCTACCTCACCGGTAACTACGTAGACGGCTCGCCCGCCGTGACGGCCCGTAACTGGTGCGGCGTGGTGATGAACGGCGGGACCCCCGCCGATACCGCGCAGTCGAAAGTAACCACGCCGTTCGACCTGGGCCCGCTGGCCCTGCAAGCCGCGCCCGCCGCCTACGAGGCCGTGCTGAACGGCGCGGGGGCCATCTGCCCGCAGTGCGACACGCTCGACCAGCGCATTGCGCGCGAGGTGCGCACCCGCACCGGCACCATCATCGACGTGCAGGGCCACTACCCGCACGGCACGCCCTACCGCATCTCGCAAAAAGCCTGGCCGGTGCTGAAATCAACCCCCGCACCCCTCGATACCGACCACGACGGCATGCCCGACGCCTGGGAAAAAGCTCATCACCTGAACCCTGAAAATGCTGCCGACCGCGCCCTGCGCGCTACCGATGGCTACACCAACCTGGAAAGCTATTTGAATAGCCTGGTGGCGTTGGGAGGGAAGTAGCAGGAAGTCAGGAATAACAAAGCAACGGTCATGCTGAGCGCAGCCGAAGCATCTCTACCGCACCAGTAATTCCAATTGTCAGGATTAGTATCGCGGTAAAGATGCTTCTACTGCGCTCAGCATGACCGTTATGCTTTGAGCCAGTGCCGCATTCGCCATTCAGCCGCCATTTCGCCCGTTCAGCGGGCCGGAATACCGTTCGCTTAAATTTCGTTTCGACCGCTGATGGGGACCGGTAAGTTTGGGTCATTCAATCACCAACAACCCCATACTTACCCGATGAAAACTGCTGCTTTCGCCCGCCGCCTGTCCTTGGCGCTGTTGCTGCTGAGCGCGGCCGGCGCTGCTTTCGCCACCAATCCGGCCGCCGCGCCTGCCGCAAAAGTCGTGGCCGATAATCCTGCGTTGCACCCCACCTTCACGGTGCGGGTGGTGGGCAAGGGCCAGCCCATGCTGCTCATTCCCGGTCTGAACTGCCCCGGCGCGGTGTGGGACGAAACCGTGGCCCACTACCAGACGCGGTACTGGTGCCATATCATCTCGCTGGCAGGCTTCGCCGGCACGGCTCCCGTCGCCCCCCTGGCCGACCCGCTGCTGCCCGCCGTGCGCGACCAACTGCTGGCCTACATCAAAACCCAGAAGCTGAGCAAGCCCACCATCGTGGGCCACAGCCTGGGCGGCTTTATGGCGCTGGCCCTGGAGCGCGGCCCAGCCCGAGGCCATCGGCCCGCTCGTGATTGTGGATTCGCTGCCCTTCATGGCCGCCATCCAGAATCCGGCCGCTACCGTGGAAACCGTGCGGCCCATGGCCGACAAGATGCGCCAGCAGATGAAGCAGGGCCCCTGCCCGCCGCCCAACGCCAGATGGTGGCCGGCATGGCCACCGACACCGCCCGCCAAACCCAGATTGCCCGCTGGGGCACGGCCTCGGACTCCGCCACCACCGCCCAAGCCATGTACGATATGTACACCATTGATTTGCGGAACGACGTCGGCCGGATTCAGCAGCCCGTGCTGGTGCTGGGGGCCTGGGCCGCCTACGCGCAGTATGGCTCGACGAAGGAGAGCACCCGCGCCATCTTCACGCAGCAATACGCCCTGCAGGCCTTCGCCGTCAACGCCCTCGACTACCTGCTGAAACCCGTGCAGGAAGCCCGCCTGGCCGCCGCCCTGGCCAAGGCCCGCGCCCATTGCAGTGCCCCGGTGCCGGCCGCAATGACTCCCGCCGGCCCGGCCGAGGAAGCCCCGCTGGCCCCGCTCACGGTCCAGGACCAGGTGTTTGTGAAGGACGGCGAGCGGTGCTGGTTCGTGAAGCTGGCCGACATCAAGCTCTTCGAAATCAACGGCAGCTACCCCCGCATTCATTTCGAAAGCCACCAGCCACTCATTCCACGCACCTTGCAGCAGTTGGAAGCGCGCCTCGACCCCAAAGTGTTTTTTCGCGTCAATCGCCAGCAGATTATCAACCTGAAATGGATTGCCGGCATCGAGCCTTGGTTTAGCAACACACTGAAGCTGAAGCGGCGCGGCGGCCCCGAGGTGGAAGTGTCGCGGCAGCAGTCGGTGCGGTTCCGGGAGCTGCTGAGCCTGTAGCGGCGGCGGTGGGTTACGCGCAGAGCTCGGCGAACACCAGGATATTGCCGAACGGGTCGGTCACTTCCACCTGCATCACTTTGTCGCTCCAGTAGGTTTTTTGCAGCACCGGGCTCGGATAGGCTGAGGCCTTCTGCGTGAGTAGGTAGTGAAAGGCAATCAAGCCATTGATTTCGGCCATAGCCTTGGCGCCGGCGCAGCTTCCCTCGGGGTGGCTGGTGAGGTGCAGCACGATGCCGCCGCGCGATACCTGCATGTACAGCGGCCCGCGCGCCGACTGCTCCTCCCAGTCAATTCGAAACCCCAGCCAGTCGATGTAGAAATCGACGGCCTGCTGGTAATCTAAAATCTGAAAAACGGGCGTGACCATTGAGGCGGTTGGCTAAATAGCAGCGGTTGGCTTTGTGCTGATATTCGTTGAAATATAGTCCAAAATTGGCGATGTTTCTTGCTGTTGCCTCACCTACGCCAGCCGCACCCGTTTCAGATTACCCGGCCCGGTTCGCCTACATTTAGCCCATGATTTCACCTGCCGAATATGACCGCCTCGACGGCCTGGCTCAGGCTGCCCTCGTGCGCGCCGGCCAGCTCACGCCCGCCGAGCTGTGCGCCGCCGCCATTGCCCGTGCCGAGGCCGTAAATCCTCAAATCAACGCCGTGGTGCACCCGTTGTATGAGCCCGCCCGGGCTCGCGCCGCCGCCGGGCTGCCGGCTGGCCCATTCGGCGGCGTGCCGTTTCTGCTGAAGGATTTTGGCGCGCAGTATGCCGGCGCGCCGCACACCTCGGGCAGCCGGGCGCTGCGCCATTTTGTGCCCCACGAAGATGCCGAGCTGGTGCGCCGCTGGCAGGCTGCCGGCCTCAACATCCTGGGCAAAACCAATACCCCCGAGTTTGCCCTGATGGGCGTGACTGAACCCTTGCTGCACGGCCCCGCCCGCAACCCCTGGCACCTGGGCCACACGCCCGGCGGCAGCAGCGGCGGGGCGGCGGCGGCCGTGGCGGCCGGCATTGTGCCGGTGGCCGGGGCGGGCGACGGCGGCGGCTCCATCCGCATTCCGGCGGCCTGCTGCGGGCTGTTTGGGCTGAAACCCAGCCGGGGCCGCGTGCCCACCGGCCCTGAGCAGGGCGAAAAGTGGCAAGGTGCCGCCGTGGAGCACGTGGTGTCGCGCTCGGTGCGCGACAGCGCGGCCCTGCTCGATGCCACTCTGGGTCCCGATGCGGGTGCGCCCTACTTCCTGCCCAAGCCCGCCCGGCCTTATCTGGAAGAGGTGGGCCGGGAGCCCGGCCGCCTGCGCATCGCCTTCAGCCTGGGCCACCCGCTGGGCAGCGCCTTGCACCCGGAGTGCGCTACGGCCGTGACGGAGGCCGCCAAACTGCTCGAAAGCTTGGGCCATGAGGTAGAAGAAGTGCCGCTGCCGTTTGATGGCCGGGCCGTGGCCTCGGCGTTCCTGATGCTGTATTTTGGCGAAACCGGGGCCAGCATCGCGGCCCTGGCCAAACACCTGGGCCGCCCGGCCCGGCCCAGCGACGTGGAGCCCACCACCTGGCTGCTGGGCCTACTGGGCCGCACGTATTCCGCCGCCGATTTCGCTGCCGCCCGCCATACCTGGAACGACCATGCCCGCGCCTTCGGCCGCTTCCATCTTACCCACGACCTGCTGCTCACGCCCACGCTGGCCACGCCGCCCGTGCGCATCGGCGAGCTGCAGCCCAAGCCGCTGGAGCAAAAGCTGCTGAAGCTGGTGAATACCTTTGGCCTGGGTGGTCTCATCCGCCGCTCGGGCATCGTGGAGAAGCTGGCCGAGCAGAGCCTCGAAAAAACGCCCTACACCCAGGTGGCCAACCTCACGGGCCAGCCCGCCATGTCGGTGCCCCTGCACTGGACCGCCGACGGCCTGCCCTGCGGCGTGCAGTTCATCGCGAAGCTGGGGGCTGAGGACGTGCTGTTCCGGCTGGCCGGGCAGCTGGAGCAGGCCCGGCCGTGGTTCGATAAGCGGCCGGCGCTGCTGGGGTAGGGGTAGGAGCCAGTACACAAAAAAGCCCGGCCGAAGCCGGGCTTTTTTGCAAACGTAGGGACCGTGAAGCTTAGTGCTGCACGCTCACCTTGGTGCTGTACGTGCCACCGCTGGTCGTTACGCGCACAATGTAAATGCCCGATGCCAGGCGGCTGGTGTTCAGCTCCACGCCGCTCTGCTGCATCTGGCCGGCTGGTACTGGCACGGCGCGCAGCACGGTTTTGCCCAGCAGGTCGAGCATGTCTACCTGCATGGGTACGGTGCTGGTGAGCTGTGTGCGCACGGTGAGCACGTTCTGCGCCGGGTTGGGGTAGGCTTCCAGCGCATTGCCGGCGGTAGCGCCATTCTTGCTGGACAAGGCGATGGCCGGAGTGCCGGGGGGCAGGTCAAATGCCTGCACAATGCCCGTAACGAGTGGCGCACCGTTCACACGGTTGCCCTGCACGGCGCTGTAACCCATGCCCCGACGGGCAAACACGTTCCAAATCAGGCCGGCGTTGGCGGCGCGGTTGGTGAGCGAGTCGGCCCGCAGCAGGCCATCGCGGCCGTCGAGGAAGCCGGGGTTACACACCTGCAGCTTGCAGCCGTCGAGCACCAGCTTCAGGGCTTTGTTGTTGCCGCCGGTAGCGCTGAAGAAGTCGGCGTTGTAGCCGTAGCGGTAGATGAACTGCCAGTTCAGGTCCCACAGCACGGTAGCCCACACTTCGCCCACGTCGTGGGTTTCCTGGAAGCGGCCGGTGGCGGTGCCCAACTGGGCGTAGGTGTAGTTGTTCTGCGCGAAGTTGGTGGAGTACGGCTTGCGGCGGAAGCCCGGGCCCACGGCGTAGGGGTTGCCGTTGTCGTAGGTCGCCACGTAGCGGTTGTTTGCACCATCTTCGCCAGGGCGGGTGGTCATCCAGAGGGCAAAAAAGTCGCTCCAGCCTTCGCCCATGGTTTGGTTGCCAGTGGCGGAGTTGAGGCAGCTGGAGTTAGCCGGGCCGCCGGTGAGGCGGTTGCTGATGCCGTGGCCAAACTCGTGCGATACCACGCCGTTGTCAAATGAGCCGTCGAAGTCGGCACCCAGCGTGGCGGTCGCGTTCAGCGTAGCCCCGGCCAGAATGGCCGTGCGCAGCCGGAAGCCATCGGCCCCGCTGATGAAAATGGCCGGAATGCGAATGCCCACGGTATCGGTGCCGCCGAAATTCATCAGGTTGGTGGTGGTGCCCAGCGAGTCGAACACGATAACGGAAGTAGCACCGTTGTCCTGGGCACGCTTCACCTTGGTGGCAAATGCGTTGGTAGCCCGGGGATTGAGCGTGGTGAGCTGGGGGCAGCCGCCGCGCTGAATAAAGGCAATATTGCCGGCCACCGCCGCCGCGTTCACGAAGGGCGAAGCGCAGCCGTGGTCGCCGCCATCGGCCGATACGCCATCGTTCACGAGCACCAGCCGGCCCGTCAGCGGCCGCTTGGTGAGGCGTGGGCCAAAGGAAACCGCCGCAAAGCGGTAGCTGCCGGCCGCGCTGGCCGCGCCGGTTACGGTCAGGGCATTGGCCCCGGTGTTATCAAACAGGTACATCTGCATCCGGCCGTTGCTGCCGTCTGCCGGAGTCGAGAAGTTGGCGTTGTTGCGGCCGCTGCCGTCCTGCGATTCGGCCCGCACAAAGTCGTTGCCCAGGCCCTGAGTACCAATGTTCTTGTACTGGAAGTTGCCCGATACCTCATCAAACCCCTTGCTCATCATCACGTCGTGGAGCATGTTGTTCCAGTAGAACAGGTTGGTGATGCCGGCCGCGAGGTTGCCCGGGTCGCGGGGCCCCAGTGGCTGGTTGAAGGCAAAGTCGAAGTCGCGGTTGGCCCCGCCATCGGGCGAGTTGGTAGTAGAAGCCACGTTGCCGTTGCCCGATACCGTCGTCGCGTTGTCGTCGTAGGCCGCCACGTTGTTGCCTCGCGTGAGCTGCTTGCCGCTCGAAAGCAGCGAGTAGGCATCGGCGTAGAACGCGCTGGGGGCGCGGGCGTCGCTCACCTGCCAGCCGTAGGGTGAGTACAGCGGGTTTGCCGAGCTGAAGGGCACCACCACGCGGGGCGAAAGGTCGGGGCTTTCGAACGGCACGGGGATAACCGTCATGCTGTTGGCTACGCCCGTGGTGCCTTTCGCGCCTTTGGCGTTCTTCAGCGCCTTGGCGGCTTTCACGTCCAGGGCAATGGCGGCCGTGGTGGGCACCAGCTTGCGCCGGGCCTGCTCCTGCATCACATGCTGGCGGAAGGTGGTCTGCTCGCTCACGGTGTAGTCGTTGCGGTCCAGCAGGCGGCCGGTTTGCGCATCCACGCGGGCGTTCCAGTAGTGCTGCTGGTCGAGCTGGGCAATGGTCACGTTCCACACGAGCACCAGCTTGTTGTCAACGCGCAGGTACATCAGCCGCACCGGAATGTTTTCTTCCGAAATACCGCCTTTGTTGAACACAATGCCGTCGGCCACGCGGCCTTCCGTCACGCGTTGCAGGGCTACGGGCATGGGCAGGCTCAGGCCCTTCGCGGCCGCTCCCACGGCTTGCTCCGGCGTGAGGCCCGGCGTGGCCGAAGGGGCTACTGCCGCCGCGCCCGCCAGAAAATCCTGGTTGAAATACACCACCTTGCCGCTGGCATCGGTGTGCACGGCCCCGTTGGCGTTAAACACCGTCAGGCCATTCACCCGCTGCTGCAGGTAGGTGTGCGTGAGGCCCGTGCTGGCGTCAGCATACGAGCTGGTTACCGTAGGATTGGCCACATCGGCCTCCGTCAGGTGGCCCTGGGCCCGCGCCTTCACGGCAAACGAGGCCAGCACCTGCGCGGCCGGGGTAACCTCCTGGGCCAACACCAGCCCCGGCATAGCCAGCGCAATGGCCAGTGCCAGCTTACGATAGCCTGAATTAGTAGGTAATACGTTCATATAGAGTGAAGAGTGGGAAGACAAAAACGGTTGGGCAACAGCTTTTAATTGCTGCGAATGAATGAGGGATTTCCCGAAAAACAGTTGCGTTGCCCGGGTGCGCCAGGTTTGGGAATTGAAGGTTGGCACCGAAGCGCAATTGCCAGGCAAATGCCTTCAGTGCCAACTTCTCAACGGGCAGTCGATGGGGTGAAATAGTGCGGCTGCGCGCGTTATTTCACAATGCTTACCTGGCTGGTCAGGCGCTCATCGCCGTTGCGCACCTGGAGGTAGTAAATGCCGGCCGCGAGGCCGCTCAGGTCGAGCCGGTTGGTGTAGTTGTCGCGGGCCGCACCCGTGTACACGCGCTGGCCCAGGGTGTTGGTCACCTGCACATCGAGGCTGCCTTTGGCATTGGCTCCGTGAATTTCGAGGTCAAATACGCCCGTGGTCGACGGGTTGGGGAACACGCTCACAGCGCGCAGCAGCGCCTCCGAAGTAGCCGTGATGGAAACGGCCGTCACCGCCACGTCGTCGATGTAGAGGTTGCCCTGGTTGGCCAGGCTCTTCACATGGAAGCCCACGTACTGCGTGCTTGCGCCCACGGGCAGCAGGGCCACCACGGGTACCGAAGTGCCGTTGGCCAGGGCATAGTTGGTGTTGGTGATGGCTGTGTTGTTGTACAGCAGGTTGGTTTGGGCGGCTACCGTGGCGGCCGTGCCCGATTTCACTTCCAGGCTCTCCGTGTAGTTCGAGGGGCTGTTGGCAATGCCTTCGCCACGGTAGCGGAACGCCACCTGATAGCGCGAAGTAGCCAGCAGCGCCAGCGGCGGCGTGAAGAACCAGTCGTTGGCCACCACGTTGTTCAGCACCAGGCCCCGGTAGCGGATGCTGTTGGCGCCCGAGTTGGGGTTGGTGGCCGATACGGCCCAGGTAGCACCGTCGGCGTTGGCATCCAGCACGCTGAAGCCGCAGGGCAGCGACTGGCCCGGAATCAGGGTGTCGAAGTCTTGGCTGTAGGGGAAGGCGGCCACCGTCTGGGTGGGGCTGCAGGGCGTGGTGAACGTGACGGGCGTAGCATAGCTGCTGCTGCCGCCGGCGGTACAGTTGCTCCGCACATATACCTGGTAGGTGGTGGCGGGCGTCAGGCCGCTCAGCGTCACGGGGGCGTTGGTACTCGTGACTAGCGTGCCGGTAGAGAGGGCGAAACCAGCCGGGCCGTACAGCACTTCGTAGTTGGTGGCACCGCTGGCAGGGGCCGTAAAGAACACGCCGGCGGTAGTGGCGGTGATGTTGCTCACGGCCAGCGTAGTGGGCGGGGCGCAGTTCGGGGTGATGGTGCCAAACTCAATCGCAAAGCGGAACGAGTTGTTGGGGGCGAAATCGAGCCAGGTGGCCGTGCCGCCCGGCAGGTAGAAGAACGTGCCGGGGCGAATGGGGGCCTCAAGCTGGTAAGAAAGCGACATGTTGGTGGCGCTGGTTTCTTTCACACCCACAAAAAAGCTGGTTGGTACGGCGATGTTGGGTACCGTTAGCGTAACGGTGCCGCCGGCGGTGGTACGGTTCTGCGTGGGCGAGGTGTAGAGCAGCGCGCCGGGCAGGCCCCCTGGGGCCGAAGCATCATAGATAACCAGCTGGTACGGAGCCGTGTTGGTCGTCGTGCCGGCGGCCGGGGCAAAGGTTAGCACCACATCGCCAATGGTGGTGGCCGCCGGCAGCGTGTACTTCGAAGCCAGAATGGCGTTGCCGAGGCCAATGCCTCCCGTAGCCGCAGCTGCCTGGTCGGTATACGACACGCGGTTGGCCGTTACCAGCTGGCCGTAGGTGGCGGTGTTGTTGGTGTTGTTGCCATCGGCCGGCACGGTTACGGTAATCGTGTTGGTGCCCGCCGCGAGCGTGGCCGGGTAGCTGGCAAACGTAACCGTAGTGGAAGCGCCCGCCGCCAGCGAGGCCACGCGCTTGGTATCGGTGAAGGTGTTGGCCCCGGTCACGTTCAGCGTCACGTCGAGGTTGGTCTGCGCCGAGACGCCGGCATTGGTCACCACGGCCCGCACGGCGTGCGGCAGCGCATCCGGGCTGGCTATTTTGCCCAGCGTATAAATAACCGATACCGCTGCATCGCTGGTCGGCGTAGGCGCGAAGCGGTAGGTGCGGCCCACATCCGGCAAAGCCGTTTGACGGACGTTGTGGGCGTTGCCCGCGCTCGATGCCAGGTAAGGGCCCACAATAAAGGTGGCCGCCGACCAGAGCCCCGTAGACGGCTTGGTGGCCAATACCGACGATGCCGGTACCGCGCCCTTGATGCCAATGGCCGCGTATTTGATATTCGATACGCCGGTGCTGGCCATGGCAGTACCGTACACAAACTCCACGTTATTGGTGGTTTCGTAGAGCTTTACCTGGAAGGAAAAGTTATCGAACTGCGTGGCGATAACTGTCGCAATGGTCGAAGAAGCGGCCTGGGGCTTGTCGGCCACGTTTTTCCACTGAATGGTGCACACCCGGTTGGGGGCTGTGCCGGTGGTAACCACGCGGTACTCGGTGCCGCCGGCGGTGCCGGGGCCCAGGTCCAGGTTGAACGGTGCAATCAGGTTGATATCTGCCGCGTTGGTGCCGGAAATCGGGCCGGATTCCGGCGTTTGAGCAAACGGTGGAAAGGCTGCCACCGACGAAGGCGCTGCGCTGCCCAGCCGAATCAGACCGTTCGTGTTCAGCACAAACTGCGTGAACGCGATGCCATTGAAGTTGAAGCTGAACCCAATGGCCTGCGCCGCCGAGTTGTCATCGTCGGTGTTGGCCGTGGCAATGGCCGTACCGGTGGTGCCCAGGTCGGTATAAGTGCCGGCCACGTTCACGGCCGTGCTGGGCGTATAGTTCAGCGCCTGCGCTTGTGCGGCTCCAGCGGCCCCACCCGCCACCAATATAGCTAAACCAGCCTTCTGCAAACGGCTCGCCCAGGTTTTTCGATTGTAAGATTCTATCATGAAAAAGGGTAACAGAGAAATATGACTATTGAGAGTGCTGCAATCTTTACTCAACTTGCATAGTGCAGGCAAATCGATTGCGCATGCAATATCCTGCATTTTTTCATCAACTGTTTTAAGAATTCGTCATCAAAAACATCATACTGTAGTAATTGCCCTGATACATCGCTGATAGACAGCTGAAAAAAGGTCGACACGCTACGAATAATTTCAGGAAAAACAGGTGCTGAACCTACTATTTTGATAATGAAGCTGTTTAGAAAGTCCCCGAACGGTCATGCAGAGGGCAGCGCAGTATGACCGTTTGAGTACCTTTTGTGACTTTCTAAACAACTCCAATACCGGTTATGGACTCCTAAGCGGTAGCCCCCGCCAGGTCGTATCCGGCAGGGCGGCATACCGGTAGCAAAGCCAGTAGTACAAGGGGCGGAGTCACGTCGGGGCGCAAAAAATGCCCCCTAAAAAGAGCCTCGGCGCTGGTGGGGCCGGGGCTTCAGAAATGAGCGTTGGAAGGTGCCGGCTTACTTGTCGAATACCTCGTTGAGCACACCAGCCAGGCGGATGCCGGCTTTCAGCACCTGCTGCTCCACGGTGGGGCCGAAGGTGGGGTAGAAGTGCCAGTCGAGCTTGGTGGGCGAAACGGCCGCGCTGGCGTAGATGGGCGTGCAGAGCTGGTACGACTCGAAAAGCCAGGTCGTCATGTCGTCCCTCTGCCACTGCTTGATTTGGGCGGGCGTGGCGTGGTCGTAGGCCGTGGCCATTTCGCTATAGGTGAAGCCGGGGTATTCTACCAGGGCGGTATCCCACACGCTGTGCAGGTTGGTATCGTCCTTGGCGCGCCAGTTCACCATGATGCTGTTGCCGCCTTTGTCTTCGGCGTGGCCTACGTGCAGGGGCTGGTGCACATCGCCCACCAGGTGAACCACAAACTTGAGGGCCACGAGCTTTTCCTCGGCGGTTTTCTTGGGGTCTTTCAGGTCGCGGCGGGCTTGCAGCAGGGCCGTGTAGGCGTTGGTGGGCGCGGCGGGGGCGGCCAGGGCGGGGTCGTTCAGCTGCTTCACAAAGGCGGCAAAATCGAGGCCCACGGGCACGTTGAGGTAGTGCCAGGGTGCCGTGTCGCGGAACTGCGGGTCCGAGCGCAGCTCATCGGCCCAGGTGCTTACCAACGGCATGGTTTCGTGGCCCAGGATGCGGGCTACTTCGCGCCTGGCCGTGGAAGAGAGGTAGTTTTCGGCAATTTTGGCCACGGCCCGGTGGCCTACCACGCCCCAGGCCAACAGGCTAAACGGCGCACACAACAGCGCCAGGAGGGCAACACTTTTTTTGAACATCAGCGAACAGGGTGGGAGTGAGGCGAGAGCAAGCGGTTTGCCGGGTTTTCGGGCACCTTCCGGCGCAAGCAGAACCACAAAGCTAGTGCCCGGCCGCAGCAGATGAATGCGCGGCCGGCAAAGTATTTGTGCCCGCGAGTAAGAAGGCAGAATCCAGGACCGGGAAGGCTTATGTGTCGTTCTTTGAGTGCGCAAAAGGTCGTTGCCAGCCCCGCGCTCCGCCTATCCATGCAAACTGTTTTCGATTCTCCCACCCTGTTCATCGGTCACGATGAGCCGAACCGCTGGCTCTACGTGGACCTGCGCGGCAGCTACGATGCCTCCCTGGCCCAGGCCGCCTGCGAGCAGATGTTGGCCAGCCTGCGCCAGTGGCCCTGCCAGAAAATCCTGACCGACGGCACCAATATCCTTGCCGTACACATGCAACGCACTCACTGGGGTGCGCGGTGGCTGGAAGAGATGCAGACCGCCGGCCTGCGCTACTTTGCCTGGGTGCTGCCCCTAAGCCTACAGGCCCGCCACGCCACCGAAGAGCGGATATATCCCATTACTACCCCATCAGTAGGCACTTTCGATGATGTTGCCTCGGCCTACCTGTGGCTGCAGCAGCAGCGGGAGCAATAGGGGAGTTAGGAATTAAGAGTTAAGAGTTACGAGGAACGTTATGATTGAAACTCTTAACTCTTAATTAAAGCCGCCATGTTCACCAATCCCGTCCTCGACGACAACTTTCCGGACCCCACCATTATTCGCGCCGCCGATGGCTGGTACTACGCCTATGGTACCCAAACCAAGCGCGCCGGCCTCATTATCAACCTGCAAGTGGCCCGCTCCCGCGATTTGGTGGCTTGGGAATACCTCGGCGAAGGCCTGCCCGAAAAGCCCGTCTGGGCCACCGAAAGCCAGAAAATATGGGCTCCGCACGTGAGCGAGCACGGCGGGCGCTATTATCTGTACTACTCGTCCCGGCCCGATGGCGCCGACTACTTCAGCCTGGCCGTGGCCGTGGCCGATGCGCCCGCTGGCCCGTTCGTAGACTGTGCCCGGCCCATGTTGCCCGGCCCCGGCTTCACCTGCATCGACCCCATGGCGTTTGATGACCCTGCCACCGGCCGGCGGCTGCTGTACTGGGGCTCGGGGTTCGGCCCCATCTGGGTGCGCGAGCTGGCCCCCGACCGCCTGCGCTTCGCCCCCGGCAGCGAGGCCGTGGCCGTGCTGCACCCCAGCGCTTCCGACGACCCCGCCAACTACCACCGCCTCATCGAAGGGGCCTGGGTGCACTACCGCGCCGGCTGGTACTACCTGTTTTTTTCGGGGGACAACTGCTGCGGCCCGCACGCCCACTACGCCGTGCTGGTGGCCCGCGCCCGCCACGCCACCGGCCCCTTCGAAGCCTACGCCGCCGCCACCGCCAATCCCCACGCCGCCTTGCTTGCCGCCAATGCCCACTGGCATGCCCCCGGCCACAACTGCGTGGTGACCGATGCCGCCGGCCAGGACTGGCTGGCCTGCCACGCCATCGACCCCCGCCAGCCCACCTTCGACGCCATCGACGATTCGGAGGGCTACTCGCGCCGTGTGCTCATTCTGGCCCGCCTGGACTACACTGCCGACGGCTGGCCCGCCGTGGCCGGCGGCTCGCCCCAGTGGCTGCCCCAGTCCGCGCCAGCCAGCCCGGCTAGTTAAACTGCCAGCGCCGGCCTCTGTCTTTGTTGTCGGCTATCATGCGTAGCTCACGTTAATGGCTTAGCTTTAGCCCGATTGCGCCACTGCTACTACTTTACTATGACTCGTTACATCGGGGCCAGCTTGCTGGTTGCCCTGCTGCTGAATGCCTTGGTGGGAGCCGCCCAGACCCGGCCCGCCGCCGATTCGGCCGGAGCCACGGAGGCGGGACCGCCTTGCCCGGCCCCCGTGGCCCCGCGCCGCCGGGTGGGCTTTGTGATTTCGCTCGATAACCGCGAGTCCTTCGTGCAGTCGTCGGCCGTGCACATCATTGGGGTCAATGCCGGGGTGCTGCTGCCCGGCCGGCGCTGGCGGTTGGGCCTGGGCGGCTACACCCTCAGCCGTGACTATGCCGCGCTCTATATCTACCAATACCGAAACGGCAAGCGTACCAAGAAAATCACCGATACCCTCACGCCTCAGCTCGGCCTCACGTACTTCACGCCCAACGTGAGCTATATTTTCTTCCAGCGGCCCTGGCTCGAAATCAGCCTGCCGCTGGAAGTGGGCCTGGGCCGCAGCCACTACACCATTACCAACCAAAGCGGCTCCACCACTACCGACCACCGGGGCCTGTTTGTGCCCGTCGAGGCCGGGCTTTCCATCTTGGTCAAGCCGTTTCGCTGGGTGGGGGTGAGCGGCAGCGTGGGCTACCGCAAATCGGTGCTTGAAGTTGATTATGAGGACGATTTCGACGGCATGTACTTCAGCTACCGCCTCAACGTGTTTGTGGGCGTCATCTGGCGCGATGTGCGCCAGTACCGCCAGAACCACCGGTTCGCCCGCGAGCTGGCCGAAGCCCGGCGTGGGTACTAAGCTGCCATCCGAACAGCCGGCAGCCAACTTGTTGGGCCAGGCACTAAGGCCCTTCATCCCGGTTTGCCGTATCTTCGGCAGCACTCGTTTTTTTCCTTGCTTATGCCTGCTGCACTACCATTTCTTCGTTTCGTGAGCCGCAAGTGGGCGAGTACATTGGGGCTGCTGATAGCGGGAGCCGGCCCGGCACTGGCCCAGGCCCCGGTGCCCGCCGAAACCCGCTGCCTGATGCTGCCCCTGGAGCCGGCCCGCCGCGCCCGGCAGTCGGCCCTGGTAGTTGAAGCGCAGGTACTCGACGCCCGCAGCTTCTGGGATGCCGGCCACCGGCACCTCTTCACCCGGCACCGGCTACGGGTCTTTTCGCTGCTGAAAGGCCCGGTAGCCGATACCACCGGCCTCACCGTCCTCACCGAAGGCGGCCGGCTGGGGCTCGACCAGCAAATCCTGACCAATACCCTGCAGCTCACGCCCGGCCAGCAGGGCGTTTTCTTCCTGATGCCCGCGCCCTGGCCGGGCCTTCCGGTCGTTGGCCCCGCCGCCTTCACCCCAGTGGGCAGCGAGCAGGGTTTCATCCAATTCAACCCCACTGAGGGCACCGCCTCCGAGCCCTTTCGTGTTTACAAGGCGCTGGATGCGGGCTTTTATCAGGAAATAGCCCAGCTCACGGGGCAGGCGCGCCAGGTGTTGCAGGCCAACCCGGCGCTGGCCCAGGCGGCGGCGCCCGCGCAGCGGGGCACGGCGGCCCCTACCATTGCGGGCTTTGCACCCACCAGCCTCACGGCGGGTACCGGGGCGGTGCTCACCATCACCGGCGACGGCTTTGGCAGCACCCGGGGCAGTGGCTTTGTTGAATTCAGGAATGCCGACGATGGCGGTGCGACCCGCGTGAAAGCCCGCGACGACGATTACCTCAGCTGGACCAACAACCAGATTCAGGTGCGGGTGCCTTCCACGGCCAGCGGCGGCAGCCCGGTGAGCAGCGGCCACCCTGCCGGCTCCGGCCCGGTGCGCGTCACCACTTCCGACCAGCTCAATGTCGAAAGCAGTAGTGCCGTTACCATCGTCTACGCCCTCACCAACGTGGAGAGCACCGATGGCAAGCTGCTCCAGCGCCCGAACCACATTGCCCTCAATGCCACCGGGGGCATCACCTTCCGCTTCGGGCCCAACTTCACGGCCACGCCGGCTGCGGCTTGGCAGCGCGCCCTGGCCACCTGGCGCTGCCAGACGGGCATGAACTGGGAAGTGGGCCCCGCCAGCGCCACCAACACCATCGCCGACGACGGCCAGAACGTCGTTGCCTTCGACCAGGGGGCCGAGCTGCCCGCCCGCGTTCTGGGCCGCACCACCAGCTACTACAAAGGCTGCTACGCGCCGAATGGCGAGGTAATATTCTGGGTGAAGGAAATCGATATGCAGTTCGACGATGCCTCGCCCTTCCAGTTTGGTCCGTTGCCGGCCGCCATCAACCAGGTCGATTTTGAGTCGGTGGCCGTGCACGAGCTGGGCCACGCCCAGCAGCTCAACCACCTCAACCTGCCCCGCGCCATCATGCACTACGCCCTGGCGCTTGGTCAAACCACCCGTTCGTTGAACCCCCTCAGCGAAGTGGCCGGTGGGCGGCAGGTGCTGCGGGTGCGCAGCTTTCGCAACCTGGGCTGCAGCGGCCCGGCCCTGCTGCCCGCTCCCCTCACCGGCCTCACCGGGCAGTACACTGCCGGCACCGGCGCCACTCTCAGCTGGGCCACCCGCGACGAGTGCTTCCTGAGCCGCTTCGTGGTGGAGCGCAGCCTGAGCGGCGATACCACCGCTTGGACGCCGCTGGCCACCATCGCCCCGCGCCCCCCCGCCAGTCAGTACCAGTACGTAGATGCCCAGCCACTCACCGGCCTGCACTACTACCGCCTCCGCCTGCAGCGCCCCGATGGCTCACTCGACAACGCTGTTCCCGTAGTCATAAGCTCGGAAAGCGCCAGCGTCAGCATCTTCCCCAACCCGGTGACGGACTCCCGGCTACGCCTCCAATATCCCGCCTCCGCCGATGGCACGGTAATTTTCTGGGTGTATGACATGCTGGGCCGCCGCATCATGGCCACCGCCCTCAGCGTACCTGTTGGCCTGAACGTGCTCACCCTAAATCTGCCCGCTACGCAGCCCGGCCTGTATGTATTGCGCTGGCAGGATGCGCAAGGCCGCACTGGCAGCCAGAAGTTCACCCGGCTCTAGGTTGTTGAGGATAACCGCCAACTACTCTACCCTACTATTTTTAGTAATTGATTTTTAGCAAGTTGCCTCGTAATCCAGTTCAGTAGCGTTTCAACCAAGCGGGCCAATGGGTCCTCGGGCAGGGTCAGCGGGCGGGCGAGTTGGCGGAGCAGATTGAGGCCGTGGCGGCTCAGGCTGGCGGCCCGGTAGCCGTGGTTTTTGCGGGCAATGGGCTGGCGGCCGCCGTGGGCGGCCGCGCCCACGCCCAGACAAAACGCGTAGGCCAGGCTGACCAGGGCCACGAGCTTGCGCAGCTTTTGGAAACAGCGCAAGTGGGTGGCTTCCAGGTTAAAGCCCCGCCCTTTCAGATTTTGAAAGCATTGCTCAATCGTCCAGCGCTTGGCATAGAGTTGCTCGAGGTGGTTCAGACCGGCCGTGGCAAACAGGAAGACAAACGCGTCCGCCGCCACGGCCTTGACCCAGACCTGCCCCCAGACTCCGTCGACCTGCACGTGGGCGAAGCGGCGCACCTGCCCCGGCACCAGGCCCAGGTCGGCCACGGCCTGCCGCCGGCCGTCGGCGTGGGTCAGGCAGTGGTGCTTGGGCAGGCGCATGACAAAATTAAGCCCATTGTCTTTGAGCCACTTGAACCACGCATGGCCGACAAATTCCCGGTCGCCCACGACCAGGCCGATGCGGTCTTTGCCCAGCAAGGCCAGGCACTTTTCGAGCACCGCGATGCGGTCGGCGGCGTTGGAGTTGCCGCTGCGGTTGTCGAGCAGGTGCCAATAAAGGGGCACGTGGACCTCGCCCGTGCCGACGGTGACGAGCAGGATGTTCACTTGGCACTGGCCGAAGTCCCACTCCGTGCGGTCGAGGCATAAGCGCAGCTTGCCCTGCGCAGGCAACAAACTCAGTAAAATCCTGGCCACCAGTACGTAATTGAGGTCTACTTCGCGGAAAAAGTCCTGAATGCGCGTTTCGTTCGAGGCGGGCTTGGCCGCGTCATTGAGGTGCTGGGCCACCTCGCCGAATTGCACGTTGCGGCTCTTTATCAGGCCAAGAATAAACTGGCCCACAAACTTTTGGCGGGACAAGTGGCCCACAAACGGGGCCTGCTGCAAAAGCGTCGTAATTTTAGCGGCGAAGTGTTGCTTCACGGGGCAGAACGGGTTTTTGGTGGTGTCGTAACCCCAAAGGTCGGGCTGCCCCGTTTTTGTACCTGAAAAATAGTAGGGTAGAGTACCGCCAGCCTTTGCCGCTACAGCAGCTACAAGCTGCGCCCCGTAGCCGGTGCGGCTGCAGCCGTGGCCACCGCCGCCACCTCGTAGCGCCCTAGCTGGGCCTCGTCCAGGTTGCCATTTAGCCATTCGTCCTCAATGGTCGCGCCCAGCTTTTTGTAAAAGCCGATGGCGGGCTCATTCCAGTTCAGTACCTGCCATTTCATCCGCACGGCGCCGGTGGCGCGGGCTTCGGCCACCACGGCATCGAACAACAGCCGGCCCAGGCCGCCGCGCCGGCCCGCCTCCGTCACCACCAGGTCTTCGAGGTACAGCATCCGGCCCTTCCAGGTAGAGTAGGCCGTGTAAAACAGCGCCAGCCCGATGATTTCGGCCCTCTCATTTTCCAGTACGAAAAAGCCGAAGATGGGGTCCGGCCCAAACCCATCGCGCTGCATGGCCACCAGCGTGTTGGTCACGGCCTCCGGTGCTTTCTCATATTCGGCCAGCTCCTGAATCAGGCCCAGCACCTGCGGCAAATCGGCTTCCACGCCCCGGCGCAGCACAATGTTATTTTCCATGGTAATTAAATCAGAAGAAAAAGAAATTGGGCCGCTACCGCCTCAGCAGTAACGGCCCAATCAATTAAAAGCAGAAAACCTAATGAATGGCCCGAGTCAGCGCGCCCCCAACCGAAGGTCAGCGTCCACAAAATCCGTGAACCGAAGGTCGGCGTAGCCAAATTCGCTAAAATCCGAGCCAATCCGTGGTCTACATCTGCGGCTGCATTTTCTTGATATCTTCCGTGGCGTTCACAGAGTTCAATTCGCGCATCTGCTCGGGCTGCTTGGCACCCTGGGTGGTGTCGGGGGCAGCGGGCAGCGGGGGCAGGGCGGTGGTGGCTACGTCATCGTCGCCCTCGGCGGCAGAAGGGCCGCACGAAGGCAGCGTGAGCGACAGCAGAGCAGCGGCCAACAGGCCGGGGAGGAGCGTTTTTTTCATGTGTTGAGAAACGAATTCGGGTGCAAGTTACGCACGCCCGGTGGGTTGCGGTACGAAAATATTGCAAAAACGGTCCATGCTTCAGTCAACAAAAACGCCGGATATTTGCCCGCCCATGCCCATCCCTCTCTCTGTCGTTATCATCACCTTCAACGAAGCGGCCAATATTGCCCGCTGCCTCCAGGCCCTGGGCGACGTGGCCGACGACGTGCTCGTGGTCGATTCCTTCTCTACCGATGCTACTGTGGAAATCTGCCGCCAGCACGGGGGTCGCGTTATCCAGCACGCCTTCGCCGGCTACGTCGAACAGAAAAACTACGCCACCAGCCAGGCGAAATTCGACCACGTACTCCAGCTCGATGCCGACGAAGTCCTCACCGACGAGCTGCGCCAGTCCATCCGCGCCGTTAAGGCCGACTGGCAGCACGCCGCCTACTCGCTGGCCCGCCTCACCAACTACTGCGGCCACTGGGTGCGCCACGGCGGCTGGTACCCCGACCGCAAGTTGCGCCTCTACGACCGCCGCCTGGGCCGCTGGACCGGCCTGCTCCTGCACGAGAAATTTGAGGTAAACCCCGGCCAGACTACCGGCCCACTCGCCGGCGATGCCCTGCACTACAGCTACCACAGCATTGCGCAGCACGTCAGCCAGCTCAACAAGTTCACCAGCATCACGGCCCAGGAATTGGCCCTGCGTGGTCGTACCCACGTCAGCCTGTTTCACCTGCTGCTCAAGCCGCTCTGGAAATTCGTGCACGGCTACTTCTTTCGCCTTGGTTTCCTTGATGGCTTTGCCGGCCTGTGCATCGCCGGCATCTCGGCCTGGGGCGTGTTCCTGAAATTCGCCAAGCTGAAAACCCGCACCGAACAAGCCGAAGCATGAGCCCGGAAAAAACCTTCACCTTCCTCGTCTCCCGCACCGACGCCATTGGCGATGTGGTGCTCACCCTGCCGGTTTGTGGCCGGCTCAAGCAGCTGTTTCCCGGCTGCCGGGTGGTGCTCATCGGCCGCACCTACACCGCGCCCATGGCCGCTGCCTGCCCGTGGGTCGATGACTTCCTGAACCTGGATGAGCTGCTTAAAGAATCCGTAACGGCTCAGCTCGAAACCTTGCGCGCCTACGCCGCCGCTGCCATCATCCACGTCTTCCCCAATAAAATTCTGGCCCGCCTCGCCCAGAAGGCCAGAATCCCGCTGCGCATCGGCACCCGCAACCGCTGGCAGCACTGGCTCACCTGCAACCAGCTCATCGCCCTCAGCCGCCGCCACTCTCCTCTGCACGAAGCCCAGCTAAATGTGAAGCTGCTGGAGCCCCTCGGTGATACTTCCACGCCCACTACAGAGGAAGTGGCCCAGCTGGTGCGTCTGCGCGCCACCGAGCCGCTGGCCCCGCCGCTCCAGGAGCTGCTCCAGCAGCGCCAGCCCGGCCAGCTCAACGTCATCCTGCACCCGCGCAGCCGGGGCAGCGCCCGCGAGTGGGGCCTCGATAACTTCGCCCAGCTCGCCAAGCTGCTGCACCGCGCCGGCCACCGCGTCTTCATCACCGGCACAGCTGCGGAAGGGGAGGAGCTGGCCCCCTGGCTTCAGGAAAATGCCGCCTTCCTCACTGCCGACCTCACTGGCCGGCTCAGCCTGCCGCAGTTCATCGCCTTCATTGCCGCCGCCGATGGCCTTGTGGCCGGCAGCACCGGCCCGCTGCATCTGGCCGCCGCGCTGGGCCGCCACGCGCTGGGCTTGTACCCGCCCATCCGGCCCATGCACCCCGGCCGCTGGGCCCCATTGGGCCCGTACGCCGAATTCATGGTCTTCGACAAGCCGAATTGTGACGACTGCCGCCAGCAGCCTGCCGCCTGCACTTGCATCCGAGCCATTGCGGCGGCGGCGGCGGCGGCGCGGGTGGCCGCGTGGGCGCCGCTACTGGTCGAGCAATAAATGCTATATGGCGACGAACAATGGCTGATTCGTCTAGTTAATTTGCTGCTTGTTTGCCATATCGCAACCTAGCAGCCGATGCAATCCGTACATCGGGCAATGCGCCGCACGTTGCGTTGCGCTACTTTTGGTCTTTCCGGGCTGCGGGTAGCGTCGCACAATGAGCGGTTATTGGCATGGATTAACCCGGTCAGCCCCACTGTCGAGTTGCTGCCTCACCTGCTTCTATTGTCATAATCCCCTATTCCTTCGTAGGTTTCGGCCTGCAATTTCCCCCGCCCACGTGTATGAGCGATTCTCCCGAACGGGTTAAACTGAGCAAAGAGGAAAAAGACCGGCGTTTTCAGGCCGAGCTAATGCCTGTGCTCGACCCGCTCTACAACTTTGCCTACCGCCTCACCCTCGATGAGGATGATGCCAACGACTTGGTGCAGGAAACCTACCTCAAGGCGTACCGTTTTTTCGAGTATTTCGAGGCCGGTACCAATGCCAAGGCTTGGCTATTCCGCATTCTTAAGAATTCGTTTATCAACGACTTCCGTAAGAAAAGCAAGCAGCCCGCCAAGGTCGATTACAGCGAAATTGAGGGCTATTACAACCCCGACGATGTGGAGGCCGAAGGCGAAATTGGCGCTTCTTCGTCCGACATGCGCCAGCAGTCGACCCGCGACCTCATCGGCGACGAAGTTGCCAGCGCGCTAAATTCTTTGCCGGTCGATTTTCGTACCGTCATCATCCTCTGCGACCTCGAAGGGTTTACCTACGAGGAAATGGCTAAAGTGCTTGATATTCCGATAGGTACGGTGCGTTCACGGCTGCACCGCGCCCGCAATTTTCTTAAGGATAAGCTGGAGAAATACGCCCAGTCAATGGGATATGGCAATGATGCAATAGACGATGAAACGGAACTAACCGAGGCCGAGAATAATTAACGTCTTCAACAAGGGCGCATTATTCCCGGCCTTGTACTGCATTGCTCCTCACCCCTTTCCTACATTTTCAATTATGAACCAATCCGCTACTAAAGAAACCAATACGTCGGCCCCCATTTTGGCTAATGGCCCCGACTGCGAACGAGTGAACACTGTACTAGAACAACTCATCGAAGGCCAGCCCCTGACCGCCGAGGACGAAGATTACCTCTTCGACAACGCCACGGACTGCTCGCCTTGCTTCGACGACATCGAGAAGCAGCGCGTATTTATTGGTTTTCTGAACCAGCGCGTAACCCGGCAGCCCATCCCGGCCACCCTGCACGATGCCATTTTGGCTCGCGTAGGTGTGCAAATGGCCTAATACCGGTAGCTTTGCGCGATGCAAGGCAAAATCATTGTGTTTTCGGCCCCCTCGGGCGCTGGCAAAACCACCATCGTGCACCGCCTCATGGACCGGTTGCCGGAACTTAGCTTTTCCATTTCTGCCTGCACCCGCGACCGTCGCGGCCGGGCCGAAGTGCAAGGCAAGGACTACCATTTTATCTCCGTTCAGGATTTTCAGGATAAAATCAGCAACGACGAGTTCGTGGAGTGGGAGGAAGTGTATGAGGGCGCTTTCTACGGCACCTTGAAGTCCGAAATCGAACGCATCTGGGAAGGCGGTAAGCATGCCATTCTCGATGTCGACGTGAAGGGTGGCCTCAGCATCAAGGAGTTCTATAAGGACCGGGCGCTGGCTATTTTCGTCCGTCCGCCGTCCATTGAGGTTTTGGAGCAGCGCCTGCAGGCCCGGGCTACCGACTCACAATCCAGCATTTCTTCGCGGGTGTACAAGGCTAATTTCGAGCTTGGCTTCGAAAACCGGTTCGACGTGACCGTCGTCAACGATAACCTCGACGAAGCCTCCGACCACGCCGAAAAGCTGGTGCGCCAGTTCATCAGCGGCGAGCCCGCCATCGTCTAGCTGAATAAAGGCTGTCATCCTGAGCGTGCGAAGGACCTTATCACGTTCGCTGCGTCGGGTATTATCATGTGATAAGGTCCTTCGCACCGCTCAGGATGAGAGTTTCTTCCCGCATCGGCCTGCTATTTGGCTCGTTCAATCCCGTGCACACCGGCCATCTCATCCTGGCCGAACATTTTGCCACACGCACCGATTTAGCTGAAGTCTGGCTCGTCGTCACGCCCCACAACCCCTTCAAAGCCGCTGCCGACCTGCTGCCCGATACCCAGCGCCTCCGCCTCGTGCAGCGCGCCATCGCCGATAACCCCCGCCTGCGCGCCGAGGACATCGAATTCGGCTTGCCCCGCCCCAGCTATACCATCGCCACGCTCGACGCCCTGCGTCAGCGCCACCCCACGCACGATTTCGTGCTCCTCATGGGTAGCGACAATCTCCCCGGTCTGCCGCGCTGGCAGGAGGCGGCCCGCCTGCTTTCGGAAGTCGATATCTACGTATATCCCCGTTCCGGCTCGCCCATTCCCGATTTAGCGCCCTTTCCCCGCGTGCAAGTCATGACCGCGCCGCTGCTTGACATCTCGGCTACCTACATCCGCGAAAGCCTGCGCCAGGGCCACAGCATCCGCTACCTGGTACCCGCCGCCGTCGAAGAGACGCTCCAGCCTCCGCGCACCTCCGCATAGCCACTGCGAGCCTCTGCGAGAATTACGACCCACAAAAAAGCCTGACGATAATTCGCCAGGCTTCTTCGTCATTAAAAGGCCAAATCAGATGGTCATAATCTCGGACTCCTTCCTGCTGAGCGTCTTTTCAACCTCTGCAATATAATTATCCGTCGTTTTCTGCACCTTCTCTTCGGCGCTCTTCACGGCATCTTCCGAAGCGCCTTCTTTTAGCAGCTTGCGCAGGCTCTCGTTCACATCCTTGCGGATGCCCCGCACCCGCACCTTACCGGCTTCCGATTCGTTCTTGGCCTGCTTCACCAAATCGCGGCGGCGCTCCTCGGTCATGGCCGGAATGTTGAGGCGTACTCCATCTGCATCCGATACTGGGTTCAGGCCCAGGTCACTGTTTTTGATTGCTTTGGCTACCTCGCTCACCATGTTTTTTTCCCAGGGCTTGATGAGGAGCGAGCGCGCATCGGGTGCGGTAATGTTCGCAATCTGGCTCACGGGCGTGGGGGTGCCGTAGTAATCCACGCGCAGGCCATCGAGCATCGCCGGTGAGGCCCTGCCCGCCCGAATGCGGCTCATTTCAACGTTTACATGCGCCAAAGCCTTGCTCATCGATTCGGCAAGCTCATCAAGGTAAAACTGAATTTCTTCGTCCATCTCGTTAGAAGGGTTGAATTTTGAGGGTTGAATGTTGAATGACGTTGAGTTGAGGCCGAAATAATCATTCAACCCTCAAAACTCAACATTCAAAATTTCTTAAGCTTGCTCCGGCTGGTTGCCCACCAGCGGCTGCAACAGGCTTTGGGCGGGGTCGATGAGGGGCTTGCGGCCATCGCGGCCGGTACCGCCGGCGCTCACCAGCGTGCCCATGGCCTCGCCGTTCAGCAGACGCTCCAGGTTGCCCGGGGTGTTCATGTCGAACACGATGATGGGCAGGTTATTTTCCTTGCAAAGTGTGAAGGCCGTCATGTCCATCACGTTCAGATTCTTGCTCAGCACCTCGTCAAAAGTGATTTCGGGGTAGCGCGTGGCCGTGGGGTCCTTCTCCGGGTCGGCCGTATAAATGCCGTCCACCCGTGTGCCTTTCAGTACCACGTCGGCCTCAATCTCAATGGCCCGCAGCGAGGCCGCCGAGTCCGTAGTGAAATAAGGCGAGCCGATACCAGCCCCGAAAATCACCACGCGGCCCTTTTCCAGGTGCCGCACCGCGCGCCGCCGGATATACGGCTCACACACCCGCTGAATGGTGAGGCCGGAGAGCAGGCGCGTGCTCACTTCCAGCTTCTCCAGGGCGCTTTGCAGGGCCATGGAGTTGATGACCGTGGCCAGCATGCCCATGTAGTCGCCCTGCACGCGGTCGAGGCCGAAGGCTTCGGCCTGCACGCCCCGGTAAATGTTGCCACCGCCAATCACGACGGCCACCTGCACGCCCGTCGCGGCCACGCTTTTAATTTCGGAGGCGTACTGCATCAGCCGTTCGGCGTCGATGCCGTACTGCTGCTGGCCCATCAGCGCTTCGCCGCTGAGCTTGAGGAGAATGCGATTGTATTTCAATTTCGTGGTTTTCAGGCAAGCCTTCTATTTAAGGCCGCGAATTAAATCGATAATTTGAGTCAAGCCAGCTGTTGTTTCCTGCTGAAATTTTTCCGTGTCCCGGCGTAGCTCCAACACGTTGCGACTTACGTCTTCCAACTTTCCTTCCACGCGTTCGATGCGGTTTTCGACGCGCACTATTTTAGTTAGGACTTACGCAGTTGAAACACTAACCAACTGAAAAACAGCAATATAACAAATATACGTCTTGAATGCAAGTCGTTGATTTTCAGGTTACATAGCTTTTGAAGTGCGTAAGTCCTATTAGTATTCAGCTCGCTCTGTCCTTCTCGCATACGAGCGAGTTCTTCAACCGTACGGTCTTGCTTGCGTAGCATTTCGACCATTACATTTTCCAGCTGCTTGAATCTTTCGTCGATATTCATGAGGGATGAAATAAAATGAAAGACTAAGAACTACGAAAACTGCACCAGCACCTGGCCTTTCTGCACGTTGTCGCGCAGGTTCACTTTCAGGTTGCTCACCGTGCCGTCGGCGGGCGCTTTCAGAATGTTTTCCATTTTCATGGCCTCCAGCACCAGCAGCGGGTCGCCCTTCTGCACGGTCTGGCCGGGCGTCACCCGAATGTCTACGATGAGGCCGGGCATGGGGGCTTTCAGCTCGTTTACTTTGGCTACGGCGGCATTGCTCATGCCCAGGCGCTCAAGCAGCAGGTCGAACCGGTCTTTGGCTTGCATCACCACGCGCTGGCCGTTCAGCTTCAGCACAATGTTTTTGGTGGCGTAGTCAATTTCGACAACTTCTGCATTGTAAGAGCGACCTTCGTAAAGCACATGAAATCGTCCTTCGCCCAAATCCGCTACATCCCAGGCCAACGGCTGGCTATTGAGCGTGATAGCGTCGGTGGCGCGATAGTCTACTTCCCAGACTTGGTCGGGGGCGGTGCTGATTTGGAACATCGAAAGCGGATGGGGTGGGGGGAAAGCGATGTTAAAGGTAGCCCAAATCTCAAATTAATTCAGAAATTGAGGCGTTTTTCGCCTGTTGCTGCTGGCATGAAGTATCTGGTTCCGGGCCTTACCAGCCTGTTGTTGTTCGCACAATTTATGGCGGTTGCCCAAAGGGGCACGTCTGGCTCGGGCAAGTTGCCCATTAAAGCCCCCATTCACAAAAAAATCGCGCCCGAACCGCCGCCCGCTACCACGTCGGCCGGTCTTGTCGTACCGTCCTGGCTGCCTTCAGAAGCATCCATCCAGCCCGCCGCCACCATCCTCACCGATGTCGTGGACACGAAGCTTGATGTTCGTTTCGATTACAAAAAGCAATACTTGCTGGGCACGGCCATTCTCACGTTGCGCTCGCATTTCTATCCGCAGGGAGAAGTGGTGCTCGATGCCAAGGGTTTCGATGTGCAGAAAGTAGAGTTAGTTGGTGAAAAGAAGAATAAAAGCCTCACCTATAACTACAACCGTCGCAAGCTCGTCATCGCGCTCGACCACCCGTACCCGCGCAACACGCCCTATCAGGTGCGCATCGTGTACCTGGCAAAGCCCAACGAGCTGCCGCAGGGCGGTTCCGCCGCCATCACCAACGACAAGGGCCTGTACTTCATCAACCCGCTGGGCCTGGAGAAGAATAAGCCCCGCCAAATCTGGACCCAGGGCGAGACGGAGTCCAGTTCCTGCTGGTTTCCCACCATCGATAAGCCCAACCAGCGGATGACCCAGGAAATTAGCATGACCGTGGAAAAGCAGTTCAAAACGCTTTCCAACGGCCTGCTCACGGCCTCTCACGCCAACCCCGACGGCACCCGCACCGATACCTGGAAGCTGAGCGCGCCCCACGCGCCCTACCTGGCCACAATGGTGGTGGGCGACTTTGCCGTCGTAAGCGACTCCTGGCACGGCAAGCCCGTCGACTATTACGTGGAGCCCAAATACGCCGGCACCGCCCGCGCCGTCTTCGGCCACACGCCCGAGATGCTGGACTTTTTCTCCAAAAAGCTGGGTGTGGAGTACCCATGGGAAAAATACGCCCAGGTGGCCGTGCGCGACTACGTAAGTGGGGCCATGGAGAATACCACAGCTTCCACCTTCGGCAGCTTCGTACAGGCCTCCAGGCGCGAATTGCTCGATGCCAATTTCCAGACCAACGAGTTTGTGATAGCCCACGAGCTGTTCCACCAGTGGTTCGGCGATTATGTGACCTGCGAAAGCTGGGCCAACCTCCCCCTCAACGAGTCCTTCGCCGACTATTCCGAATACCTCTGGGCCGAGCACAAGTATGGGGCTGACGAAGCCGGCCTCGTGCAGGAAATCAAAATCAATAACTACCTCGAAGAGGCCCAGAGCAAGCGCGAGCCCCTCATCCGCTACCGCTACAACAACCGCGAAGACATGCTTGACCGGCATTCTTACGATAAAGGCGGCCGCGTGCTCCACATGCTGCGCAAATACGTGGGCGACGAGGCATTCTTCGCTTCCCTTAACCGCTACCTGACCCAGAACAAACTCTCAGCCGCCGAAATCTCCAAGCTGCGCACCGCTTTCGAAGAAACTACCGGCGAGGACCTGATGTGGTTCTTCAACCAGTGGTTCCTCAGACGCGGCCACCCCGAGCTCCGCATCACCCACAGCTACGCCAACGGCCAGGTAGCCCTGCGCGTGCAGCAAACGCAGGATACCCTGTTCCAGCCCGTCTACCGCCTGCCCGTCACCGTCGCCGTCTGGACCGGTAGCAACCAGCCCACCGAACACCACATCACCGTCACCAAAGCCGACCAGACCTTCCAGCTACCTGCCGGTCAGAAGCCGGTTTTCGTTAAGTTCGATAGCGAAAGCCAGCTTCTGGCCCAGTTCGACGAAGAACGTACCACCGATGAGTTGGTCTTTCAGTTCTACCACGCCCAGAGCTACCAGCAGAAGTCGGAAGTGTTAGAGCTGCTCCAGAATAAAACCGACCAGATGGCCGTGAGCAGCCTGCTACGCAACGCCCTCAACGATAAATTCTGGAACGTGCGCCGCCTCGCTCTCGACCACCTCCGCCGCTACCGCGGCCCCGAGCCCGCCGGGATGCGCAAAGACATCCAACGCCTCGCCGCCGACCCCGCTTCCCGCGTCCGGGCCCAGGCCATCACCACCCTGGCCACCTTCCCCGATGGTAATTATGGCGCTATTTATGAGAAAGCCGTCGGCGACAGCTCTGCCCTGGTAGCCGCCGCCGCGCTCGTGGTCCTCGCCAAAAGTCCCGAGCCTACCACGCAACAGCAGGTCGCCTCCATCGAAAACACCACGAGCAGCCCGCTCCTTGTCGCTATCGCCAGCTACTACGCCCTCAACGGCGGCCTCGATCAATACCCCTGGTTTCTGCGCCGCCTGCCCGATGTCACCGAAGCCGACCTCTACGCCTACTTCCAGTCTTTCGGCACTTTCATGGCCCACATTCCGCCCGTAGAGCGCGATAAAGGCGTCAAGATTCTCGAAGACTATGCCCGAAATTCCCCACGCTACGAAATCCGTTTAGGTGCCTACAAGAGCCTCGCGCTCCTGCTTCCATCCATGCCCAGCCTCAAAGCCACCCTCCAAAACATCCGCGAGAAGGAAACTGACGACCGACTGAAGGCATTTTATAACCTTATGTAAAAGCAACTTCCGTGAATAGCGCAAAAAAAGAACAACCTTTTTTTGCGCTACCCCTTGCCTTGTGTCAAAAAACCTCTAATTTTGCGACTCCTTACGAAACACTACTACTACGGTAGCAGCGAAACATAAGGGGTTACGCCACCCGGCAATCGGCCGGGCAGCACCAAAAATGGGGGTATCGCATAGTGGCAATTGCGGGTGACTGTAACTCACCTCCTTCGGGTTCATAGGTTCGAGTCCTGTTACCCCCACCATTTTGAGTTAAAAGTTAGGAGTTAAAAGTTAAGAGATTTTAACTCCTAACTTTATACTTTTAACTCTTAACTCCCTTCTGCGGGAGTAGCTCAGCTGGTAGAGCGGCAGCCTTCCAAGCTGCAGGTCGCGGGTTCGAACCTCGTCTCCCGCTCATTTTTCAGAATAAGCCGTTTTAGCTCAGTGGTAGAGCACTTCCTTGGTAAGGAAGAGGTCATGGGTTCAAATCCCATAAATGGCTCAGATTATTACACAAGTCCAGCAAATCGGAATTATTCCGGTTGCTGGCTCGGTTCTCTCAGGCAAGCGACGCACAGTTTTCTATTTCAGTAGGGGCTGAGTCTCGCTTTCTTCGTGTAGGTTCCGATTTTACCTTCAAATTCACTTCACCACCTCTTTTTTACTCTTTACAATGGCTAAAGAAAATTTCGACCGGTCCAAGCCGCACGTAAACATCGGTACCATCGGTCACGTCGACCACGGCAAGACCACTCTGACTGCTGCTATCACGCAGGTGCTGGCCGGCAAAGGCTTGGCCGAGAAGCGTGATTTCGGTTCGATTGACAACGCCCCCGAAGAGAAAGAGCGTGGTATCACCATCAACACCTCGCACGTAGAGTACTCGACGGTTCTCCGTCACTACGCTCACGTTGACTGCCCCGGTCACGCCGACTATGTGAAGAACATGGTAACCGGTGCTGCCCAGATGGACGGTGCTATCCTCGTGGTAGCTGCCACCGACGGCCCAATGCCCCAGACCCGTGAGCACATCCTGCTCGCCCGTCAGGTAGGTGTTCCCCAGCTGGTGGTGTTCATGAACAAAGTAGACATGGTGGATGACCCCGAGCTCCTCGAGCTGGTGGAAATGGAAATCCGTGAGTTGCTCTCGTTCTACGACTTCGACGGCGACAACATTCCGGTTATCCAGGGTTCGGCCCTCGGCGGCCTGAACGGCGATGCCAACTGGGTTCCCAAAATCGAAGAGCTGATGGACGCGGTTGACTCGTTCATTCCGATTCCTGCTCGTCTGACTGACCTGCCCTTTCTGATGCCTGTTGAGGACGTATTCTCGATTACCGGCCGTGGCACTGTTGCCACCGGTCGTATCGAGCGCGGTATCATCAACTCGGGTGAGCAAGTTGACATTCTGGGTATGGGCGCTGTTGCCGGCCTGAAGTCGACTGTTACGGGTGTGGAAATGTTCCGCAAAATCCTCGACCGTGGCGAAGCTGGTGACAACGTAGGTCTGCTGCTCCGTGGTATTGAAAAAGAAGCCATCCGTCGCGGCATGGTTATCTGCAAGCCCGGTTCGGTAACTCCTCACCAGAAGTTCAAGGCTGAAGTTTACGTTCTCTCGAAAGAGGAAGGTGGCCGTCACACGCCGTTCTTCAATAACTACCGTCCGCAGTTCTACCTGCGTACCACCGATGTTACCGGCATCATCACCCTCCCCGAGGGCGTTGAAATGGTAATGCCCGGCGACAACATCACCATCACCGTTGAGCTCATCAACAAGGTGGCGATGGAGAAAGGCCTCCGTTTCGCTATCCGTGAGGGTGGCCGCACGGTAGGTGCCGGTCAGGTAACCGAAGTTCTCGACTAAGCTCCGGCTTAATCAGTAATAAAAGCCGCTCTCGACTTCTTCGGGGGCGGCTTTTTTACGCTGAAACAGAAGCAAATATTTGTTTTCTCTTCTGTTTCTCTTACCTTTGCACTCCCTTTAGCGAAATGCGCTTTGCGGGAATGCCAATAAACGAGTGTGGTGCAGCGGTAGCATACGGGTCTCCAAAACCTTTGACGGGAGTTCGAATCTCTCCACTCGTGCAATCTGGGTCAGTTGGCCCGCTCCATGTCGTCATCAGCGGCAACGCTGTTATTTCTTCAACCAATGGACAAACTGAGCAATTATTTTCGCACCACCATCGAGGAGATGCGTTACAATGTAACGTGGCCCACGACGACGGAACTGCAGAAAAGCGCCGGCCTCGTGCTGATTGGTTCGCTGGTTTTTGCCATTGTGGTAGGCGTCATGGATATCAGCTTTGAGTCGGTACTTAAAGCGTTTTATAACTCGTTTCGCTAATCAACAGTCAAGATGGGCGAATTGAAATGGTACGTGGTCCGCTCTGTGAGCGGCCAGGAAAAGAAAGCCAAAAACTACCTCGAAACAGAGCTCGGCCGGCATAGCCTGACCGAGCTTGTGCCGCAGGTACTGATTCCGGTAGAGAAGGTGTTTGAGATGCGCAACGGCAAGAAGCGCGTCCGCGAGCGGAACCTCTACCCCGGCTACATCATCATCCACGCTGACCTCAGCCACGGTGAAGTTGACCACATCATCACCAGCACGCCCGGCGTGATTGGTTTCCTTGGCGACAAGGACAAGAAGGACGCTTCGAACAACAAGCCCGTCCCGCTGCACATCACCGAAGTGAACCGTATTCTCGGTATCGTGGATGAAGCCGAACAGCAGGTTGATGCCGCCCTCGACAAGCCTTACGTAGTGGGCGAACTCGTGAAAGTGGTAGATGGCCCCTTCAATGGCTTCTCCGGTAATGTGGATGAAGTATTTGAAGAGCGTAAGAAGCTGAACGTAGTTGTGAAAATCTTCGGCCGCTCGCAGCCAGTAGAGCTCAGCTATACTCAGGTAGAAAAAGAAATATAGAACGTCATGCCGAGCGAAGCCGAGGCATCGCGCTCGCATCGTCTGACGATTTAGTTAGTAACACACACGAGATGCTTCGGCTTCGCTCGGCATGACGTTCTAACTGATTCATATAAAAACACCACGCCGGCTAATTGCTCCGGGTCGGCGGGGCTTCCAAACAAGGAGTTTACTAAACTGAGGCAAGCGCGAGTTACGACGCAGGCGCCACAGCCAACACAATCAAATGGCCAAAGAAATCAGAGGTTATCTGCGTCTGCAGATAAAGGGAGGCTCAGCGAACCCATCGCCGCCGGTAGGACCTGCACTTGGTAGCAAAGGCTTGAATATCATGGAGTTTTGCAAGCAGTTCAATGCTCGCACCCAAGATAAAGCCGGCCAGATTTGTCCTGTACTTATCACCATGTACACCGATAAGTCGTTCGACTTCGTGGTGAAGACGGCACCGGCTCCGGTGTTGCTCATGGAAGCAGCTAAGATTCAGAGCGGTTCGAAAGAGCCGAACCGGAACAAGGTTGGCTCCGTGACGTGGGACCAAGTACGTACTATTGCCGAAACGAAAATGGTTGACTTGAACGCCTTTAAGGTGGAGTCGGCGATGAAGTCGGTGGCTGGTACGGCCCGCAGCATGGGTATCACCATCAGTGGCACTTCTCCTTTTGCTGAATAATTAAACGGAGAACCTACACATGGCACAAGTAAGCAAAAAGCGCAAGGAAGCCCTTGCCAAACACGACCTGACGCAAATGCGCAGCCTCGTGGAAGCCGCAATCGTGGTGAAGGATATTACCTACACCAAGTTCGATGCTTCAGTAGATATTGACGTTCGCCTCGGTGTGGACCCTCGCAAAGCGGACCAGATGGTTCGTGGCGTGGCTACCCTGCCCCACGGCACCGGCAAAACCGTTCGCGTTCTGGCCTTGGTTACTCCCGACAAGGAGGCCGAAGCCCTCGCCGCCGGCGCCGACTTCGTTGGTCTGGACGACTATATCGCTAAAATCGAGAAAGGCTGGACCGACATCGACGTAATCATCACCATGCCCGCCGTAATGGCTAAGGTAGGTCGCCTGGGCCGTGTGCTCGGCCCCCGTGGTCTGATGCCGAACCCGAAGTCGGGCACCGTTACGACCGACGTCGCTAAGGCGGTGCAGGAAGTGAAGGCTGGTAAAATCGACTTCAAAGTTGACAAAACCGGTATCATTCACTGCTCCGTGGGTAAAGTATCGTTCGACCCAAGCATGCTGGCCGAAAACGCCCTGGAGGTAATCCAGACGTTGGGTCGCCTGAAGCCGTCGTCTTCGAAAGGTACCTACATCAAGAGCATCACGCTCAGCAGCACGATGTCGCCCGCTGTTCCGGTGGACAGCCAAGTAAATTCCGCTAGCTAATTAACCCAACCAAACATGACTCGGGAAGAAAAACAAACCCTCGTGGATGAGTTGAGCGGAAAAATGCAATCGCACAACTCGTTCTACATTGTCGATGCTTCGGTAATGTCGGTGGCGAAAATCAACGACTTCCGTCGTATGGCGTTCACCCGCGGTCTGGAATACAAGGTGTACAAAAACACCTTTATCCGGAAAGCGCTGGATACCCTCGGCCACGATACGTCGGAGATGAACTCCGCACTGAAAGGCCAGTCGGGCGTACTATTCTCTACGGAGAGCGGCTCGGCTCCTGCCAAGATGCTGCGTGACTTCTACAAATCGCAGGCTTACGGCCGCAACGTAACGCCCAAGCCCGTGCTGAAAGGCGCTTATGTGGATGCTAGCATCTACATCGGCTCCGACCAGCTCGAAGGTCTTACGACCCTCAAAGGCAAGCAGGAACTGCTCGGTGAACTCATCGGTCTGCTCCAGTCGCCCGCTAAAAATGTTATCTCGGCTCTTCAGAGCGGTGGCAACAAACTGGCCGGCATCCTCAAAACCCTCAGCGAAAAAGAGGCCGCTTAATTAGCTGCTTTTTCGCCCCCCTAATCAAATTTTCAACAACACATTTTTTTTAACAATCTACAGAAATGGCAGATTTGAAAGCATTCGCTGAGCAGCTTGTAAACCTGACGGTGAAAGAAGTAAACGAATTGGCAACCATCCTGAAGGACGAGTACGGCATCGAGCCCGCTGCTGCTGCTCCCGTAATGATGGCCGGTGGTGGCGCTGCTGCCGCTGACGAGGCTCCCGAGGAGAAGACGTCGTTCGACGTTATCCTGAAGGCTGCCGGCGGCGCTAAACTCGCTGTTGTGAAGCTGGTGAAAGACCTGACCGGCCTTGGCCTGAAGGAAGCCAAAGAGCTGGTTGACGGTGCTCCTAAGGCCGTGAAAGAAGGCGTAACCAAGGACGAGGCTGAGTCGCTGAAGAAGCAGCTCGAGGAAGCCGGTGCTGAAGTAGAAGTTAAGTAGTTTCTGCTCCTGAAGCATCTCCGGACCCGCTTCGAATAAGGATAGACCTGGCAACTTAGCCAGGTCTTTTCCTGTTTGTAGCGTGTCAACCGCGCGAGCCACCCAGTTCGCGCTTTTGTTATGTCAGCTAACTATCTTGTTGCATAGATAGTTAGGGAGTGCGTTGTACCGCTGACAAGTCGCTATTGCGGCTTCCTTTTTTACGCTTCTGTGTCCATCTTATAATCCCCATCGCATTGGCTACACCGAAAGCAAAGACGGCCGCGCTCAAAAAGGCCGCCGACGCGCGAATCAATTTCGCCAAGATTAAGAAGGTTATCGAGTACCCGGACTTTTTGGACGTGCAGGTTCGCTCGTTCCAGGAATTCTTTCAGTTGGAAACTGCTGCTGAGCGTCGTTCTAACGAAGGATTGTTCAAAGTGTTTGCTGAGAACTTCCCAATTTCGGATTCGCGCGAAAACTTCGTACTGACCTTTATCGACTATCACGTTGACCCACCGAAATATTCGGTCGACGAATGCATTGACCGTGGTTTGACTTATTCAGTTCCGCTGAAAGCAAAGCTCCGTCTGGTTTGCAATGATAAGGACAACGAGGACTTCGAAACGATTGAGCAGGAGGTGTTCCTCGGGAACATCCCTTATATGACCGTAAAGGGTTCGTTCGTTATCAACGGTGCCGAGCGCGTTATCGTATCGCAGCTGCACCGCTCGCCGGGCGTATTCTTCGCCCAGAGCAAGCACACGAACGGTACCAAGCTGTATTCGGCCCGGATTATCCCGTTCAAAGGCTCGTGGATTGAATTTGCCACGGACGTGAACAACGTGATGTACGCGTATATCGACCGCAAGAAGAAATTCCCGGTGACGACGCTGCTGCGCGCCATCGGCTATGGCACCGACAAAGACATTCTCGACCTGTTCGGGCTGTCGGAGGAAGTGAAGTCCGACAAGAAAAATCTCAAGAAAGCCGTTGGTCGCAAGCTGGCTGCCCGGGTGCTCCGCACCTGGACGGAAGACTTCGTGGACGAAGACACCGGCGAAGTTGTATCGATTGACCGCAACGAAGTGTTGCTGGAGCGCGATGCCACGATTGAGGAAGCGGATATCGACGTGATTCTGGAGGCCGGCGCGAAGTCGGTTATTCTGCACCGCGAGAACGTGAACATTGCGGATTTCGCAATCATTTACAACACGTTGCAGAAGGACAACTCCAACTCGGAGAAGGAAGCTGTTGAGCAGATTTACCGTCAGCTCCGGAATACGGAGGCTCCTGACGAAGAAACTGCCCGTGATATCATCCAGAAGCTGTTTTTCTCGGACAAGCGCTACGACCTCGGAGAGGTAGGCCGCTACCGGATTAATAAGAAGCTCCAGATTGGCATGGACCAGGAGTCACGGGTGCTGACCAATCAGGACATTGTCTTGATTGTGAAATATCTGATTGGCTTGAGTAACTCGAAGGCCATTGTCGATGACATTGACCACTTGAGCAACCGTCGCGTGCGTACCGTGGGCGAGCAGCTCTACGCTCAGTTCGGCGTGGGTCTGGCCCGCATGGCACGTACCATTAAGGAGCGCATGAACGTGCGCGACAACGAGGACTTCAAGCCGGTTGACCTGATTAATGCCCGGACGCTGTCCAGCGTTATCAACTCGTTCTTCGGTACGAACCAGCTGTCGCAGTTCATGGACCAGACGAACCCGCTGGCCGAGGTGACGCACAAGCGTCGCGTATCGGCACTCGGGCCGGGAGGTCTGTCGCGCGAGCGCGCTGGCTTCGAAGTACGTGACGTACACTACACGCACTACGGTCGTCTTTGCACCATCGAAACGCCGGAAGGACCTAACATTGGTCTGATTTCGTCGCTGTGCGTGCACGCCCGCGTGAACGCAATGGGCTTTATCGAAACCCCTTACCGCGACGTGAAAGGCGGCAAGGTGGACATGAGCCCTAATGTGAAATTCCTGACTGCTGAGGAAGAGGATACCCACCACATCGCACAGGCCAACTCCCTGCTGGATGAGGGCGGTAACCTGACCCAGGAGCTGGTGAAAGGCCGTTTTGAAGGTGACTTCCCGGTAGTTAATCCCTCGGAGTACTCCTACATGGACGTGGCCCCGAACCAGATTGTATCGGTAGCTGCTTCGCTGATTCCGTTCCTGGAGCACGATGACGCCAACCGTGCGCTCATGGGCTCGAACATGCAGCGCCAGGCGGTGCCGTTGCTCCGCCCCGAAGCTCCGATTGTGGGCACGGGTCTGGAAGCACGTATCGCAAGCGACTCGCGTACGCTGATTATGTCGGAAGGCGAGGGCGTGATTGACTACGTGGACGCCAACAAAATCGTGGTGAAGTACGACCTCACGGAGGACGACATCATGGTGAGCTTCGATGCTGAGCGTATTACTTACGACCTCATCAAGTTCCGTCGCACCAACCAGGATACCTGCCTCAACCTGACGCCACTCGTGAAGCGCGGCGAGCGGGTGACCAAGGGCCAGGCCCTCTGCGAAGGCTACGGTACCAACAAGGGCGAACTCGCCCTGGGCCGTAATATGCAGGTGGCATTTATGCCATGGCAGGGCTACAACTTCGAGGATGCCATCGTCATCTCGGAGCGTGTGGTTCGCGACGACATCTTCACCTCGATTCACATTGAGGAGTTTGAGCTGGAAGTGCGCGAGACCAAGCGTGGCGAAGAAGAGCTGACCTCGGAGATTCCGAACGTGAGCGAAGAAGCTGTGCGTAACCTCGACGATAACGGCATCATCCGCCTCGGCGCGGAGGTGAAGGAAGGCGACATCCTGATTGGTAAAATCACGCCGAAAGGCGAGACAGACCCCACGCCGGAAGAGAAGCTGCTCCGCGCCATCTTCGGCGATAAGGCCGGCGATGTGAAGGATGCTTCGCTCAAAGCGCCGCCCTCCCTGCAGGGTGTGGTTATCGGTACCAAACTCTTTTCGCGTCCTAAGAAAGACAAAAACCTCCGGGCCAAGTCGAAGAAGGAAGTGGAAGACCTGAAAGGTACTTACGCGCAGGAACTGCGTGGCGTGAAAGCCATCATGATTGATAAGCTGGTGCAATTGCTGGAAGGCAAGACGAGCCAGGGCATCAAGCACCGCTTCGGCGAGGAGATGATTTCCAAGGGCGTGAAGTTCAACCGCAAGAACATCAACGAGGGGATGTTCCCCGAGAAGAACCCGTACAAGGACGAAAGCAACTACGCCGTTCCGGAAGAAGTGAACCTGTTTAAGGACCTGATTCTGGAAGGCTGGACGGCTGATGCCCGCGTAAACGGCCTCGTGCTGGAGCTGGTGCGTAACTACGCCAAGCGCCGCAACACCATTACCGCGAAGTTCAAGCGTCAGCGCTTTACCCTGGAAGTGGGCGATGAGCTGCCCGCTGGCATCGTGCAGTTGGCTAAGGTTTACATCGCCAAGAAGCGCAAGCTGAAGGTGGGTGACAAGATGGCCGGCCGCCACGGTAACAAGGGTGTGGTAGCCCGCATCGTGCGCGATGAGGACATGCCCTTCCTGCCCGACGGTACGCCGATGGACATCGTGCTTAACCCGCTTGGTGTACCAAGCCGGATGAACATCGGTCAGATTTACGAGACCGTACTGGGCTGGGCTGGTCTGAAAATGGGTCGCACCTATGCTACCCCGATTTTCGACGGCGCAACCGAGGATGAAGTTGCACACGAGCTGACCGAAGCCGGCCTGCCGGACTGGGGTCGTGCGTACCTGTACGACGGCTTGAGCGGCGACCGTTTCGACCAGCCGGTAACCGTGGGCGTGATTTACATGCTCAAACTCGGTCACCTGGTTGACGACAAGATGCACGCTCGTTCCATCGGGCCGTACTCGCTCATCACGCAGCAGCCGCTGGGTGGTAAGGCGCAGTTCGGTGGCCAGCGCTTCGGCGAAATGGAAGTGTGGGCACTGGAGGCCTTCGGTGCTTCCAACGTGCTGCAGGAAATCCTCACCATTAAATCGGACGACGTGGTGGGCCGCGCCAAAGCGTATGAAGCCATTGTAAAAGGCGACATTCTGCCCAAGCCGAATATCCCCGAGTCGTTCAACGTGCTGCTCCACGAATTGCGTGGTCTGGCACTGGAAATCACGATGGAATAGTGAATTGCTGCCGGTTGCGGCTGAGGCGTAAGCTTTGGCCGCAACTCGTAGTTTGCCTGCCGGCAGGCAGCAGAAGGCTCTGATTGAGTGCCTCTGGTAACAAAAGATGAGAAAACGCTTCGGTGAAAGAGGAGCGGGGGCTGTTCCGAGATATGGTCAGTGCAGCATTCAACCCCCAGTGAATTTTAATCGAAGGCCTTCCCATCAGTCAGTACTGCCCAACGGTCTTAATAATTCGACCTTTTAAAAGTGCCTTTGCCCAACATACCTATCTGTTCCGCAAAGGCACTTTTTGAAGTGTCAACCTGTTCTGATTCTCTTGCGCCCTTCTGGCGAACGGCGAAGAATCAGGCAGCTCAAAGCCAACAGCTACTAGCTTAACCCCAATCAAATGGCTTTCGCAAAAAACAAGAAAGTAGTTCAGGACTTCTCCAAAGTCACGATTTCGCTGGCCTCGCCCGAAGCAATTCTGGAGCGTAGCACCGGCGAAGTGGTGAAGCCTGAAACCATCAACTACCGCACGTACAAGCCCGAGATGGGTGGTCTGTTCTGCGAGCGCATTTTCGGTCCCGTGAAGGACTGGGAGTGCCACTGCGGCAAGTACAAGCGGATTCGTTACAAGGGCATTATCTGCGACCGTTGCGGCGTGGAGGTGACCGAGAAGAAAGTGCGTCGTGAGCGCATGGGCCACATCGAGCTGGTGGTGCCCGTTGCCCACATCTGGTACTTCAAGTCGCTGCCTAACAAAATTGGCTACCTGCTGGGCCTGCCCACCAAGAAGCTCGACCAGATTATCTATTACGAGCGGTACGTAGTCGTACAGCCCGGCTCGCTGGCGGAAGAAGGCGTACAGATTCTCGACTTCCTCACCGAAGACGAGTACCTGGACATCATCGATAAGCTCCCCCGCGAGAACCAGATGCTGCCCAATGAGGACCCCAACAAGTTCATCGCCCGCATGGGTGCTGATGCTCTGCACATGCTGCTGGAGCGCATCAACCTGGACGAGCTGAGCTACTCGCTGCGTGACTCGGCTGCCCACGAAACTTCGCAGCAGCGTAAGGCTGAGGCGTTGAAGCGTCTGCGCGTAGTAGAGGCGTTCCGTGATGCCGCTACCCGCGTGGAAAACCGCCCCGAGTGGATGGTTATCCGCATGGTGCCCGTTATTCCCCCGGAACTGCGTCCCCTCGTTCCGCTCGACGGTGGCCGTTTCGCCACTTCCGACTTGAACGACCTGTACCGTCGCGTTATCATCCGTAACAACCGCCTCAAGCGCCTGATTGAAATTAAGGCTCCTGAAGTGATTCTGCGGAACGAGAAGCGCATGCTGCAGGAAGCCGTTGACTCCCTGTTCGACAACTCGCGCAAGGTGAACGCCGTGCGCGCCGAAGGCAACCGCGCTCTGAAGTCGCTGTCCGACATGCTGAAAGGCAAGCAGGGCCGTTTCCGTCAGAACCTGCTCGGTAAGCGTGTCGACTATTCGGGTCGTTCGGTAATTGTGGTTGGTCCTGAGCTGAAGCTGCACGAGTGCGGCCTGCCCAAGAACATGGCGGCCGAGCTGTTCAAGCCGTTCATCATCCGCAAGCTCATCGAGCGCGGCATTGTGAAGACGGTAAAGTCGGCTAAGAAAATTGTGGACCGCAAGGACGCTGTGGTATGGGACATCCTGGAGAATGTGCTGAAAGGCCACCCAGTGCTGCTCAACCGGGCTCCTACGCTTCACCGTCTGGGTATCCAGGCATTCCAGCCGCGCCTCATCGAGGGCAAGGCTATCCAGCTGCACCCCCTCGTTTGTACGGCCTTCAACGCTGACTTTGACGGTGACCAGATGGCTGTGCACGTGCCCCTCGGCCCGGCCGCTATCCTGGAAGCCTCCATGCTCATGCTGGCTTCGCACAACATCCTGAACCCCGCCAACGGCGCGCCCATCGCGGTGCCGTCGCAGGACATGGTTCTGGGTCTGTACTACGTTACCAAAGGCAAGCGCAGCACCGAAAACGAGAAGATTGTCGGTGAAGACCGGGTATTCTATTCGGACGAAGAAGTTGTTATCGCCATCAACGAAGGCCAGCTTTCGAAGCACGCTTTCATCAAGGTACGGACGCAGATTCGGGACGAAAACGACGACTTGGTAACCAAAATCGTCGATACCGTAGCCGGCCGCGTGCTGTTCAACCAGCTCGTGCCGGAAGAAGTAGGTTTCGTGGATGAGCTGCTGACCAAGAAGAAGCTCCAGCAAATCATCTCGACGGTGTTCAAGCGCACGGGCATGGCTCGTACGGCGCAGTTCCTAGACGAAATCAAGACTCTTGGCTTCCAGTCGGCCTATAAAGGCGGCCTGAGCATGGGCCTCGGTGATATCAAAATCCCGATGGAGAAGGACGTGCTGGTAAAGCAGGCGCAGAACGACGTGAAGGCCGTAACCCAGAACTACCAGATGGGTCTGATTACGGACAACGAGCGTTACAACCAGGTTATTGACATCTGGACGCGCATCAACAACCAGATTACGGAGACGCTGATGGGCCGCCTGGAAAAGGAGGACCAGGGCTTCAACTCCATCTACATGATGATGCACTCGGGAGCCCGTGGCTCGCGCGAGCAGATTCGTCAGCTGGGCGGTATGCGTGGCCTGATGGCCAAGCCGCAGAAGTCGCTGCAAGGTTCGATTGGCGAGATTATCGAAAACCCGATTCTGTCGAACTTCAAAGAAGGCCTTGACGTAATCGAGTACTTTATCTCGACGCATGGTGCCCGTAAAGGTCTGGCTGACACGGCTCTGAAGACGGCTGACGCCGGCTACCTAACCCGTCGTCTGGTAGACGTTTCGCAGGATGTAATCGTGAACGAGCCGGATTGCGGCACGCTGCGCGGTATCGAAACCTTTGCGTTGAAAGACAACGAAGACATCGTGGAGCCGCTGGCCGAGCGTATCCTGGGCCGTGTAACGGTGCACGATATCATTGACCCGTTGACCGGCGAAGTACTCCTGACTTCGGGTTCCGAAATCAAGGAAGACACGACCCGTCGTATTGATGCCACTAGCATTGAATCGGTGGAAATCCGCTCGGTGCTGACTTGCGAAAGCAAGCGCGGTATCTGCGCCAAGTGCTACGGCCGCAACCTGGCTTCGGGCCGCATGGTGCAGCGTGGCGAGGCAGTAGGTGTTATCGCCGCTCAGTCGATTGGTGAGCCTGGTACGCAGCTCACCCTGCGTACCTTCCACGTAGGTGGTACGGCTTCTAACATCGCCGTGGAGTCGAACATCAAAGCCAAATTCGCTGGTGTGGTGGAGTTCGAGGACGTTCGTACCGTAGCAACCATGACGCCGGAAGGCGTGAAAGGTGCCGTGGTAATGGGCCGCTCGGGTGAAGTTCGCATCGTGGAGAAAGGCACGGGCCGCGTCTTCACTTCCAACCACGTTCCCTACGGCTCTTTCATGCTCGTAACGGAAGGCCAGGAAGTGGAGAAAGGCACCGAGCTGAACAACTGGGACCCCTACAACGCCGTTATTTTGGCCGAGTTTGATGGTACCGTGCAGTTCGATGCCATCACGGAAGGCGTGACCTACCGTGAGGAATCGGACGAACAGACCGGTCACCGCGAGAAGGTAATCATGGAGTCGAAGGCGAAGGACCAGAACCCGTCCATCATCATCCGCCCCGGCAAAAAGGGCGATGCCGAAGGTCAGAAGGGCTACAGCATTCCGGTGGGCTCGCACTTGAACGTCGAGAACAACGAGAAAATCACGGCTGGTCACATCCTCGCCAAGATTCCTCGCTCGGTGGGCAAGACCCGCGACATCACCGGTGGTCTGCCGCGGGTAACGGAGCTTTTCGAAGCCCGGAACCCGTCGAACCCCGCCGTGGTATCGGAAATCGACGGCGTGGTAACCTACGGCACCGTGAAACGCGGCAACCGTGAAATCTACGTTGAGTCGAAAGACGGTGTCAAGAAGAAATACATGGTGCCGCTGTCGAAGCACATTCTGGTGCAGGACAACGACTTCATCCGCGCCGGCATGCCGCTGTCGGATGGTGCCATCACGCCTTCTGACATCCTGAGCATTCAGGGCCCCGGTGCCGTGCAGGAGTACCTCGTGAACGAGATTCAGGAAGTGTACCGCTTGCAGGGTGTGAAAATCAACGACAAGCACATCGAGGTGGTAGTCCGCCAGATGATGCAGAAAGTTGTGATTCTGGATGCCGGTGACACGTCGTTCCTCGAAAATCAGGTGATTGATAAAATCATCTTCATGGCCGAGAACGATATGATTATCGACATGAAAGTGGTGACCGAAGCCGGTGATTCGAGCAACATGAAGCCCGGTCAGATTGTGACAGCCCGTCGCCTCCGCGACGAGAACAGCAGCCTGAAACGCCGCGACCTCACCCTCGTGCAAGTGCGCGACGCGCAGCCTTCGGTTTCGCGCCCCACGCTGCAAGGCATCACGCAGGCGTCGCTTGGTACTGCTTCGTTCATCTCGGCCGCATCCTTCCAGGAGACGACCAAGGTGTTGAGCGAAGCCGCCATCCGCGGCAAGGCCGACCAGCTGCTGGGCCTGAAGGAGAACGTAATCGTCGGTCACCTCATTCCGGCCGGTACCGGTCTGCGCGAATACACGCGTCAGATTGTCGGCTCGAAAGAAGAGATGGAAGCTGCCCAAGCCGCGCAAGCAGCCGAAGCTGCCGTTCCCGCCAAGCGCCCCAGCCGTGCTGGCAAGCGCGAAGTGTCGGCTGAGTAATCCGCCGTAGGTTTGTAATGGAAAAGCCGACTGGGGTATCCCGGTCGGCTTTTTTTGTTTATTGCATTCCAGTTATATGAGCAAGACTAAAATGAAAAACCGATTAAGCGTTGCTCTGGCGCTTCTAACGGGAGCTTTGAGTTTCACAGGATGCACGACCTTCCAGATTCCGGTTCAAAGTTTTCGGCAGCAGTTTGCTGGAGTAGACATGAACAGTCTGCAACAAGTAAGAGTAAGTGGACCTTATGGAATGCCGATAAGCTACCTTGCAAACGTCGGCAGAATTCCGATAATCAAGTGTGTTGACTCTAATAATAAGGAAGTAACTCTGCAAAATAGCCCTTCAATTGAGGTTCGCTTCACCCACAATGGCAAAAGGAATATCATGTATTTTGACCGCCTTTTTATAAAAGACAGCGCAGTTATTGGTAGTCCTTCGACCTTTATGCTAGGTTTAATGAATGTCATTCCATTGCGCGACATCACGAAGATTGAAGTGCAGGATGGGCACAAGAATTTTCATTATGTGGACAGGCGGTAGAGCTGTTTGCAAATATTGATAAAGCCAAACATCTAAGTTTATAAAGCCATTCAAATGCAACCAACCGACCAAAATCCGGACCCCAACGCCATCAATATCGAGCTTTCCGAAGCCATGGCCGAGGGCGAATACGCCAACCTTGCCATGATTGCGCACAGCAACAGCGAGTTCGTGATTGACTTCATCCGCATGATGCCCGGCCTGCCCAAGGCCAAGGTGAAGGCGCGCATCGTCGTCACGCCCGAGCACGCCAAGCGCCTGCTGCAAGCCCTCACCGAGAACATCGAGCGGTTTGAAGCCGCCTTTGGCCCTATTAAGATGCAGAACGAAGCCCCGAGCTACCCGATGAACTTCGGCGGCGCGGTAGGTGAGGCGTAGGGTGAGACAGATAATTAGGATGCATAAGCACCTTCATGCAATAATGGAGGTGCTTTTTGCTGCCCAGCCGTCAACCTCACCCCCTGACCCCCTCTCCAAAAAAGAGGGGGCACCGGTCTTGCTTCTTATGGCGTCAGGCTCCCCTCTCTTTTGGAGAGGGGCCGGGGGTGAGGTGACCCGCGAGGATAATTCCGCAGCTATCTGAAAATTAACATCCTCACGCTGTTTGCTATTGCGGCGAAATAATCTTACCTTTGCAAGCCAAATTTTAGGGGCAAACGGCTCCCAACAAACCATTCCTTAAATGCCAACCATCAATCAGTTAGTACGGAAAGGCCGTGAGGCTTTGACTACCAAGTCGAAGTCGCCCGCCCTTGATTCGTGCCCGCAGCGTCGGGGCGTATGCACTCGTGTGTATACCACCACGCCTAAGAAGCCGAACTCGGCTATGCGCAAAGTGGCCCGTGTGCGCCTTACCAACGGTAAGGAAGTAAACGCATACATCCCCGGTGAAGGCCACAACCTCCAGGAACACAGCATCGTGCTGATTCGTGGTGGCCGGGTTAAAGACTTGCCAGGTGTTCGCTACCACATTATCCGTGGCGCCCTGGACACCGCCGGTGTAAGCGGCCGGACCCAGCGTCGTTCTAAGTACGGTGCCAAGCGTCCGAAGCCCGGTCAGCCCGCCGCAGCAGCGAAGGGTGCACCCGCTAAGAAGAAAAAGTAATTTATTAGTTGTCGGTTGCTAATTGACAGTTTGAAGGGAATTAATGTCCTCAATGACTGACAATTAGCAGCTAACAACTGACAACTAAATAAACTCATGAGAAAGTCAAAACCAAAAAAGCGCATCTTGCTGCCGGACCCTAAGTACAAGGAGACGCTGGTAACCCGCTTTGTGAACTACATGATGTACGATGGTAAGAAAAACCTGGCGTACACCATTTTCTACGATGCCTGTGACCTCGTGGAGCAGCGCACCAAGGAGAGCGGCCTCGAAATGTGGCGCAAAGCGTTGAACAACGTGATGCCCACCGTGGAAGTAAAGAGCCGCCGCGTAGGTGGTGCCACCTTCCAGGTTCCGATTGAAGTGCGTGCTGACCGCCGCATCTCGGTGGGTGCCAAGTGGATGATTCAGTACGCTCGTCGTCGTGGTGAGAAGACCATGAAGGACAAGCTGGCTGGCGAAATTATCGCCGCTGCTAAAGGTGAAGGTGCTGCCGTTAAGAAGAAAGACGACACCCACCGCATGGCTGAGGCCAACAAGGCCTTCTCGCACTTCCGTTTCTAAACTGGAAATTTGAGTTTGGGGTCTTAGGGACTTGGATTTATTTGACGGATTGTTCTGTTAAACGGCCCAAGACCTGAGACCCCAAATTTATAAGCCTTAACCAAAATCATGGCCGTTAACAAAGAACTTCAATACCTCCGTAACATCGGGATTATGGCGCACATCGACGCCGGTAAGACCACGACGTCGGAGCGTATTCTGTATTACACGGGTAAAACCCACAAAATCGGGGAAGTGCACGATGGTGCCGCCACGATGGACTGGATGGAGCAGGAGCAGGAGCGCGGCATCACGATTACCTCGGCTGCCACCACCACGTTCTGGAACTACCCCACCGACGTGAAGGGTGACCCCACGCCGGATACCCACCAGTACAAAATCAACCTCATTGACACCCCCGGCCACGTTGACTTCACGGTAGAAGTAGAACGTTCGTTGCGTGTGCTCGATGGTGCCGTGGCATTGTTCTGCGCCGTTTCGGGCGTTGAGCCGCAGTCGGAAACCGTATGGCGTCAGGCTGACAAGTACAGCGTGCCCCGTATCTGCTTCGTGAACAAGATGGACCGCGCCGGTGCCGACTTCTTCAAGGCCGTTAACGAAATTAAGGAGAAGCTGGGTGCTAACCCCGTGCCGCTGCAGATTCCGATTGGCGCTGAAGATACTTTCAAAGGCGTAGTTGACCTGCTCACTGGCAAAGCCATTGTGTGGGACGATGCTACCGAAGGTAAGTCGTACAGCGAAATCCCCGTTCCTGAGGACCTCGTTGAGACGGTAGCCGAGTGGCGTCAGAAGCTCGTTGAGAGCGTAGCCGAGTATGATGACGCGTTGCTGGAGAAATTCTTCGACAACCCCGATTCCATTACGAAAGAGGAAATGATGGTCGTTATCCGCCAGGCGGTTATTGACATGAAGTTCTCGCCCGTATTGTGCGGTTCAGCCTTCAAAAACAAGGGTGTACAGACGATGCTGGATGCCGTCATGGCTTACCTGCCGTCGCCCCTCGACATGCCCGCCATCATCGGTACCGACCCCGACACCGGGGCCGAAATTGAGCGTCACCCCGATAACACGGAGCCTTTCACCGCACTGGCGTTTAAAATTGCTACCGACCCGTTCGTAGGCCGTCTGTGCTTCTTCCGCTGCTACAGCGGCGTGCTGGATGCTGGCTCGTACGTGCTCAACAACCGCACCGGCAAAAAGGAGCGTATCTCGCGCCTCATGCAGATGCACTCCAACAAGCAGAACCCGATTGACAAAATCCAGGCGGGCGACATTGCGGCAGGTGTTGGTTTCAAGGATATCCGCACCGGCGATACGCTGAGCGAAGAGAAGCACCCCATCGTCCTCGAGTCGATGAGCTTCCCCGAGCCGGTAATTGGCTACGCTATTGAGCCAAAAACCCAAGCTGACGTTGACCGGATGGGCATGGCCATCGCCAAGCTCATCGAGGAAGACCCCACGCTGAAAGTGAACACCGACCCTGAAACGGGCCAGACCGTTCTCCGTGGCATGGGTGAGCTACACCTTGAAATCATCATCGACCGTATGCGTCGTGAATTCAAAGTGGAAATCAACCAGGGTGCCCCGATGGTGGCTTACAAGGAGATTCTCACCAAGAAAGTCGACCACCGCGAAACCTACAAGAAGCAGACCGGTGGCCGCGGTAAATTCGGCGACATCGTGTTTGAGCTCGGTCCGAAAGAGACCGACCCGGAAAAGCCCGGCTTCGAGTTCGATAATGCCATTGTGGGCGGTGTTATCCCCCGCGAATTCATTGCCCCCATCCAGAAGGGTTTTGAAGAAGCCATGAAGCAAGGTCCGTTGGCCGGCTTCCCGATTGAGGGCATGAAAGTGCGTCTCTACCACGGTTCCTTCCACGACGTTGACTCGGACGCCCTGTCGTTCGAACTCGCCGCCCGTGGTGGTTTCCGCGAAGCTGCCCGCCAGGCTGGTCCGAAATTGCTCGAGCCTATCATGAGCGTGGAAGTGGTGTGCCCCGACGAGTATACGGGTCCCGTAACTGGTGACTTGAACCGTCGTCGCGGTCTGATGAAAGGCATGGACACCAAAGGCGGTGCCCAGCTGATTAAGGCTGACGTTCCGTTGTCGGAGCTGTTCGGCTACGTAACTGCACTCCGTACGATTTCGTCGGGTCGGGCTTCGGCTTCGCTCACGTTCTCGCACTACGAGCAGGTGCCGACCAACATGGCCGAAGCCATCATCGCTAAAGTAAAAGGAAGTAAATAATACCGGTCACTAACTTGGTCAATCGGACCAAAACCCCCAATGAACCAGAAAATTCGCATTAAGCTGAAGTCCTACGACCACAACCTCGTAGACAAATCGGCCGAGAAAATCGTGAAAGCTGTGAAGGCCACCGGTGCCATCGTAAGCGGCCCGATACCTTTGCCGACCCAAAAGGAGAAGTTCACCGTCCTGCGTTCGCCCCACGTGAACAAGAAGAGCCGGGAGCAATTCCAGCTTTGTACCTACAAGCGCCTCGTGGACATCTTCTCGACTTCGTCGAAGACTGTTGATGCCCTCATGAAGCTGGAATTGCCCAGCGGCGTTGACGTAGAAATCAAAGTCTGAGGATTCGATTTCAGTATTAATTGAGTTAAAGCCCCACCATGATTCGTCGTGGTGGGGCTTTTTCTTTCGAACTTGCGGTGCCACTATATACCATTCATGCTTTCTGTATTTTCCATTGCGCGCCTACATCGTTCAGCTTTCTTCTTCTGTGCCTGCATTATCATCAGTGTTTTCCTGGTCAATTGGCTGAGGGTAGCATTGGGTATTGCCATGGGAGGGCTGGCGGTGACAAGTGTGGTTTTCGCCTTGGTGCATAAGCGTATTGCCAATCGTTCATTGTGGCCCGTGTTCGGAAGCATTGCAATGGTATTTGTACTCCACCTACTGGCTGGAATTCACACCCAGGCGGTAAACATGGATGAATATCGGTTTGACCTGGGAATGCAGCTGCCTTTTCTGATGCTGCCGCTCTCTTTCTGGTTGTTGCCACCGCTACCCAGCCGCTACCTGCGTGGGCTGTGGTGGATATTTATTGCCATGACGGTGCTGGCAGCTTCGGGAGCTACAATTAACTATTTGCTGCATGCACAGCAAATCAACGAGTCATACATGCACTCCAAAGTGATGCCGACGGAGCCGGACCACATCCGGTTCAGCATCATGATTACCATGGCAATTGCCGCTGCCGTACTGCTGGTTGCTCATCATACGGTGGCACCACGGTGGCGCACCTGGGCAAAGGCTTCCATCGTAGGAATGGCACTTTTCTTACACTTGCTGGCCGTACGAAGCGGAGAAATGACCTTCTATGCTTTGGGCGGACTAGCAGTGTTGTGGTTGGCATTTGGTAAAAAGCAATGGCGAAAAGCTATAGTGCTGGCCACTGTGCTGATAATGTTGCCAGTAGTAAGCTATTTCACCTTTCCCACTTTCCGCAATAGGGTCTACAATACCCAGGAAGATGTGAGCAAAGTACAGGAGAGCTCCGAAGGCAAGAACTTCTCTATTTCGGCTCGGGTATATTCATACCAGGCGGCGCTTGCGGTGTGGCGTGATAATAAGCTGACCGGAGTAGGGAAGCCAAATCTGGAAGGTGAGATGGCCAAGCGCTATGCAGCGTTGTACCCCCAGCTCACGTCGGATTTTTACATCATGCCCCACAACCAATACTTGTATAACCTTGCGGCCTACGGTAGTATTGGGCTGCTGATATTCTGCCTGAGTCTGTTCTACCCCGCCTGGTGGGCCCGAAAGAAACACGCCCCACTACTATTGGCCCAGTATGTTAGTATTGCCTTGTCCTTCTTGGTCGAATACACGCTGGAAACGCAGATTGGCCTTGCCTTCGCGGTATTCTTCCTGCTCTTGGCTCTGCAGGGTTCGTTACCCCACGACGACCCAGACCCAACTTGGCGTCCCGCCTGATATTCCCAATTCCCTGCAAGGATAATAGTGAGCAGGGGAGGGGCCTTCTAAAAGAGCTAACAGCCTCACTGAGAAAATATTTCTCTGTATCATTGGGATGCCCCAGCCTTTTTTCCTATCTTTGCACTCCCTTAGCGAAAACGGCACTCGGCCGTTTTCTTTTAGTGTTCATTAATAACCAAATAGAATGCCTGGCATCATCGGTAAAAAAATCGGTATGACAAGCCTCTTCACTCCGGATGGGAAAAACATTCCCTGCACGCTCATCGAAGCGGGTCCGTGCGTAGTGACGCAGGTTAAGACTATCGCGAATGACGGTTACACCGCCATTCAAATTGGGTACGGCGAGAAAAAAGAGAAGAACACCACCAAAGCATTGGCTGGTCACTTCGCTAAAGCCGGTACAACTCCCAAGAAAAAATTGGTTGAATTCCGCCTCGACGCTGAATCGACCTACGCCGCTGGCGCTATCATCGACGCGACTCTCTTCGCAGAGGGCGAGTTTGTGGACGTAGTAGGCACTTCCAAAGGCAAGGGTTTCCAGGGTGTTGTAAAGCGTTACAACTTTCAGGGTGTTGGTGGCCAGACCCACGGCCAGCACAACCGCCTGCGTCACCCCGGTTCAATTGGTGCTTGCTCTTGGCCTTCGCGCGTGTTCAAAGGAATGCGCATGGGTGGCCGGATGGGCAACGACCGCGTGAAAGTGCAGAACCTGAAGGTGATGCGCGTAGTAGGCGACAAGAACCTGATTCTGGTGAGCGGCTCGATTCCCGGTGCTAAGAATTCTTACGTGGTAATCGAGAAATAGACGATACGATGGAACTCGCAGTATATAGCCTCAAAGGCGAAGACACCGGCCGCAAGGTGACCCTGTCTGACGCCATCTTCGGTCTCGAAGTAAACGAGCACGTGATGTACCTGGACGTGAAGCAGTACCTGGCCAACCAGCGCCAGGGCACGCACAAGTCCAAGCAGCGCAACGAGGTGCACGGCACCACGAAGAAGCTCAAGAAACAAAAAGGTACGGGCGGCGCCCGCGCCGGCAGCATGAAGTCGGGTGTGTTCGTTGGTGGTGGCCGCATGTTCGGTCCCCAGCCCCGCGACTACGGCTTCAAGCTGAACAAGAAGACCAAGCGTGTAGCACGCCTCTCGGCCCTGTCGAGCCTGGCGAAGGATGGCAAAATTTCCATCGTGGAGAACATTGCCATGACTGCTCCCCGCACCAAGGACTTCGTTGCCATCATGGACGGCCTCAAGCTGAACACTGGCAAAAAGACCATGCTCGTGACCGGTGAGGTCAATAAAAACGTGCTCCTGAGCGCCCGCAACCTGCAGAAAGTGAAAGTGTCGACGCCTATCGGCCTCAACACCCACGACCTGCTGAATACGGACACGCTCCTGATTTCAGAAGACGGCATGGCTTCATTGGTTGAACTCTATAGCACCGCCGAATAATGAGCACGCTGAAACGCCCCATCATTACCGAAAAGGCCACTGGCCTCAACGAGAAAGGTCGCTACACCTTCGAAGTGGAGCGTACCGCCAACAAAGTGCAAATCAAGAAGGACATCGAATCGCTGTACGGCGTGACGGTAACCGACATCAACACGATGCGCACCATCGGCAAAATCAAGTCGAAAGGTACCAAAGGCGGCCAGGTTTCCGGCCGTCGTTCCAATGGCAAAAAAGCCATTGTAACGGTTAAAGAAGGCGATGTAATCGACTTCTATAGCAACCTCTAGGCCTTTCGCCAGCAAAAGATTCTCTCGCCGCAAAAGCACAACTAGCTAGTAATGGCACTTAAAAAACTCAGACCAACAACCCCAGGGCAACGCCATCGCGTTGCGCCGGTGTTCGACGAGATTACAACGTCGACCCCGGAGAAGTCTTTGATGACTTCCCTCCCCAAATCGGGTGGCCGGAACTCTTCCGGTAAAATGTCCAACCGCTACATCGGCGGTGGTCATAAAACCCAGTACCGTATCGTGGACTTCAAGCGTGACAAGGCCGGTGTGCCTGCCACGGTGAAGACCATCGAGTACGACCCCAACCGGACCGCCCGCATCGCCCTGCTCAGCTACGCTGACGGCGAGAAGCGCTACATCATCGCTCCCGCCGGCATGCAGGTAGGCGCGAAGATTGTATCGGGCCCCGGCGTGGCTCCCGAAGTGGGCAATACCTTGCCGCTGCGCGAGATTCCCCTCGGTACCATCCTCCACAACATCGAATTGCAGCCCGGTCAGGGTGCGGCCATGGCCCGCTCGGCTGGTACCTACGCCCAAATCGTAGCCCGCGAAGAGAAGTACGCCACGCTCAAATTGCCTTCCGGCGAAATGCGCATGGTCCTCGTTACCTGCATGGCTACCGTTGGTACCGTGTCGAACGGCGACCACATGAACACCGTGATGGGTAAGGCTGGCCGTAACCGGTGGGCTGGTCGTCGTCCCCGCGTTCGTGGTGTGGTAATGAACCCTGTCGACCACCCCATGGGTGGTGGCGAAGGCAAATCGTCGGGTGGTCACCCGCGTAGCCGTAACGGCATTTTGGCTAAGGGCCAGAAGACCCGTAACAAGAACAAGTATTCGGAGAACCTGATTGTGAGCCGCAAAGGCAAGAAGTAATATATGGCACGTTCACTCAAAAAAGGGCCGTACATTGACTTCCGGCTGGAAAAGAAAGTCACGGCACTCGAAACGGCCGGTAAAAAATCAGTGGTAAAGACTTGGTCGCGCCGCTCGATGATTTCCCCCGATTTCGTTGGCCACACATTCGCTGTTCACAACGGCAATAAGTTCATCCCGGTGTATGTGACTGAGAACATGGTAGGACACAAGTTGGGCGAATTCGCTCCTACTCGTAACTTCCGTGGTCACGTCGCCAAAAAAGATAAAGGCAAGCGCTAAGATGGAAGCAGTAGCAAAACTCCGCAATGTGCCGACCTCGCCTCGTAAGATGCGACTGGTGGCCGACCTCGTGCGCGGCAAGAAGGTAACGCAGGCCCTGGGCCTGCTGCGCTTCGAAGCCAATATCGGCGCTGAGAAGATTGAGAAACTGCTCCTTTCGGCCTTGGCCAACTGGCAGCAGCACAACGAAGAAGAGCGGATTGAGGACGCAAACCTCTACATCAGCGAAATCTTCGTGGACGAAGGACGCCAGCTGAAGCGCCTGCGCCCCGCCCCCCAGGGTCGTGGCCACCGCATCCGCAAGCGCAGCAACCACGTAACCCTGAAAATCGACACGAAAGTGGAGAAATCCGGTTCGAAAGCTGCTCGTGCTCAAGCTGAAACTACCACCGAGCACGCAAAGCAAGTTGGTACTACCGATAACCCTAAGGCCGACGCCAAATCCTAATTTAATATGGGACAGAAAGTAAATCCGGTTGGCTTCCGCTTGGGAGTCATCAAAGGCTGGGACTCGAACTGGTACGGCGGCAAGGACTTCGCCGAGAAATTGGTGGAGGACGAGAAAATCCGCAAGTACATCAACGCTCGCATTCAGAAAGGTGGCATCAGCCGCATTGTGATTGAGCGCACCTTGAAGCGCATCACCATCACTATCAACACGGCTCGTCCGGGTGTGGTAATTGGTAAAGGCGGCCAGGAGGTTGACAAGATTAAGGACGAGCTGAAGCAAATCACCAGCAAAGACGTTCAAATCAACATCTTCGAAATCAAGCGTCCGGAGTTGGATGCCAAGCTGGTAGGCGAGAGCATCGCCCAGCAGCTGGCCGCTCGTATCTCCTTCCGTCGCGCCATGAAAATGTCGATTCAGGCTGCAATGCGTGTTGGTGCTGAAGGCATCAAGATTCAGTGCGGTGGCCGTCTCGGCGGTGCTGAAATTGCCCGTTCGGAGCAGTACAAAGAAGGTCGTACGCCGCTGCACACGCTGCGCGCCGATATCGACTACGCTTTGTCGGAAGCTCAGACCGTGTATGGCAAAATCGGCATCAAGGTGTGGGTAATGCGCGGTGAGGTGTTCGGCAAGCCCGACCTCTCGCCCAACCAGCAGCTCACCAACCCCGGTGGCGATGCCGGTGGACGTCGTGACGACCGTGGCCCCCGTGGCGAGCGTCGTGAAGGCGACCGCGGCCCGCGTCGTGACGGTGGTGCTGGTGGCCGTGGTGGCAACGACCGTGGCGGCAACGCCGGCGGTGGTGCTCCCCGCGGCGACAACGCTGGTCCCCGCCGCAACGGCCCCGCCCAAGGTGGCGGTGCTGCTGGCGGTGCCGCTCGCGGCCCGCGTCGCTAGAACCAAGCCTAGTCATTTCGCTTCGTTTGCCGCTTTGGTGAACGAAGCGAAATGTTCGGCTGTTCGACCCTCTCTCTTACAGAACACTCTCTTTATTTAAAATCAAATGTTACAACCGAAAAGGACCAAGTATCGCAAGATGCAAAAGGGTCGCGTAACAGGCCTCGCCTACCGCGGCAGCTCCATCGACTTCGGTTCGTTCGCTATCAAGTCGCTGGAAGTGTCTTGGATTACGGCTCGCCAAATTGAGGCTGCCCGTATTGCCATGACCCGCGCCATGAAACGCGAAGGGCAAGTATGGATTCGCATTTTCCCCGATAAACCTATTACCAAGAAGCCTGCTGAAGTGCGGATGGGTAAGGGTAAAGGTTCACCCGAGTATTGGGTAGCCTGCGTGAAGCCGGGTCAAATTATGTTCGAGTCGGACGGCGTATCGCTGGAAGTAGCCAAGGAGTCGCTGCGTCTCGCGGCTCAGAAGCTGCCGGTTCGTACTTCATTCGTGGTTCGCCGCGACTACACGGACGCCGCCTAAGTCATGAAGAACAAGACCGACCACAAAGGCCTTTCCGCCGACGCGCTGAAAGAGCAAATTAAAACCGAGCAGGCTACGGGTCAGCAGCTGCGTTTCGCTCATGCGATTTCGCCCCTGGAAAATCCGGCCCGCCTCAAGGCCAACCGTAAAAACGTCGCCCGCTTGCTCACCGAGCAGACTCGTCGGAACAACGAGCAGGCCTCTAACCCCGCTTAATTCCGATGGCAACCGACGTAACAACCCAAGACCAAACTGCTGCTGATGAAGCTTCGCGCAACATGCGCAAAGAAATCACTGGCAAGGTGACGAGCAGCAAGATGGACAAGTCCATCACCGTGGCTGTGGTGCAGAAACAGAAGCACCCCAAGTACGGCAAGTTCGTGACCAAAACCACGAAATTCCACGCCCACGACGAGAAAAACGAGTGCGGCGAAGGCGACACGGTCCTCATCATGAGCACCCGTCCGCTGAGCAAAACCAAGCGGTGGCGCCTGGTGGAAATTATTGAACGCGCTAAATAAACTAACTCGATGATACAGCAAGAATCTCGCCTGACGGTGGCCGACAATAGCGGCGCTAAGGAAGTCCTCTGCATCCGCGTTTTGGGTGGCACGGGCAAGAAATACGCCAGCGTTGGCGACAAGATTGTGGTGGCCATCAAGTCGGCTATCCCTTCGGGCAACGCTAAGAAAGGCACCGTAAGCAAGGCCGTAGTGGTGCGTGTGAAGAAGGAGATTCGTCGTAAAGACGGTTCGTACATCCGCTTCGACGACAACGCCGCCGTGTTGCTCAACAACAACGACGAGCCCCGCGGCACGCGTATCTTCGGCCCAGTGGCCCGTGAGTTGCGTGAGCGTCAGTTCATGAAAATCGTATCCCTAGCACCAGAAGTACTCTAAATCATGGCTATCAGAAAAGCAGACCCCGTGCAGCTGCACGTAAAGTCGGGCGATACCGTGAAGGTGATTGCTGGCGACGAAAAGGGCAAAACCGGCAAAATCGTGTCGGTAAACCGGGTAACCCAGCGCGTAACCGTTGAGGGGTTGAACCTAGTGACGAAACACAATAAGCCGAGCGCCAAATCGCCCCAGGGCGGCATCACCAAGATGGAGGCGCCCATGCACGTGAGCAACGTGCAGGCTATTAACCCCACCACTGGTGAGCGGGTGCGTAAGGGCGCCGCAGCTGACGCAGCTCCGGCTGCTGCTCCTGCTAAAGCCATGCGTGCCACTGCCAAAACGGCTTAAGCAGCCCCCCGCATCATGGCCCGTCTCAAAGACATTTATAAAAAAGACATCGTACCCGCGCTCCAGGAGAAATTCCAGTTCAAGAGCATCATGCAGGTACCCCGTGTCACCAAAATCTGCATCAACCGTGGCATCGGCGCTGCGGTAGCTGACAAGAAGCTGGTTGACAACGGCGTGGAAGAACTGACGGTTATCACCGGCCAGAAAGCCATTGCCACCATCGCCAAGAAATCGGTGTCGAACTTTAAGCTCCGCGAAGGCATGCCTATCGGTGCGAAAGTGACGCTGCGCGGCGAGCGTATGTACGAGTTCATGGACCGTCTTCTGACGGTGGCCCTGCCCCGCGTACGTGACTTCAAAGGCATCAACGACAAAGGTTTCGATGGTCGTGGCAACTACACGCTCGGCGTGAAGGAGCAAATCATCTTCCCCGAAATCTCAATTGACAAAATCAAAGGCATTTCGGGCATGGACATCACGTTCGTGACCAATGCTGAGAACGATGAGCAGAGCTACGAATTGCTGAAAGCTTTCGGTATGCCTTTCGCCAACGCTAAAAAAGACGCTTAATCCCTACCTCTTATGGCTAAAGAATCCATCAAAGCACGGGAGCGCAAGCGCATTGCCACCGTGGCCCGCTACGCTGAGAAGCGCAAGGCTCTGAAAGCTGCCGGCGACTACGAAGGTCTCGACAAGCTGCCCAAAAACGCTTCGCCCGTGCGCCTGCACAACCGCGACATGATTGACGGCCGCCCTCGCGGCTACATGCGCAAGTTTGGCATCAGCCGCGTGCGTTTCCGCGAAATGGCCCTCGCTGGGAAGATTCCTGGTGTGACCAAGTCGAGCTGGTAGTATCCAGTTAGGCTTTTCGCTAAGCAATTGAATAGGCGCTTCCACTTTGGTGGGAGCGCCTATTTTTGTTTCCAGACCTGTAAATATGATTCAAATGCACTTCTCCGTAAAGCTTGCTTCAATGTGTCTGTTGACCTTCCTGTTTGGGGCAGGATGTGCCGAAAAGTGTAGAGTAGGAGAGGCGGAAATATTAGGCGCGTGGGAAAACATTATGTTGCCAAATCATAGATACGGTAAACTATATCATGACCGTATGATGCTTTCCAAAATGCGCGGCCAACTACTGGTCAAAAACATTAAATAGTCGGGTATAATCGGTTTAATTTGATGCGGGCATCAGCGGTTTTGAATTGCCAGTTGCGCGGTTTTAGGTTGGCATTTTGCTTGTTTTTCCACCGTTCGATGACCGCCTGCACGGCTTCTTTGCTCGAAAAGGGGCGGTCAAGCACTTGGCGCGTGAGGACGGAGAATTCAATTTCAGCCATATTCAGCCACGACCCGTGGACGGGGGTGTAAATGATTTCCATCCGCTGCACATAGGCCCGGGCGACTTCCGGTGGGAAGTGGGCGTAGAAGTTGCTGATTCGGTGCGTACTCAGGTTGTCCATCACCCAGCGCACTTTTTTCGCTTCCCGGTAGGTCGTATCCATTAGCCGGGCCACAAACTGCACCCACGTGGCGGCTTTGTGGTCGTTCTCCACGGTCAACTCGCGCCAACCGCGCAACGGTTCGGTGGCGACGAACAACTCCACCACGCCCCGGCGCACGTATTCCGAATCGCGGTGTGGCTGCCCGTTGGAAGCAGTAAATTCTTGGTAATCGAGTAGTTGTTTAGGCGATTCGTCCAGGCACACAACGGGAAAATCCGCGTCGTAGGGCTGCTCGTACACGTCGAGCACCTGCTCCATCTGGCACACAAAGGCCGCGTTCTCTTCGGCCGGAATCACCCACTGCGTGGGGCCCTGAAAAGGCTTAAGTTCGTTTTTTTTAGCAGCCGCGCCACCATCGTGGTCGAAATATGCTCGACCACCTGCAACTCCACCAGCCGGTTGGCCAGCATCCCCAACTGCCAGCGCGGGTGGTCGTCGGGGGGGCTTTGGCAGAGCAAGACCGTCAGATGGGCTTCTACCCGACCATCTATCTTCTTGTCAGAGCGTGTTTTACGTACTTTCGGCTCGAACATCTTCAGGCCTTCCTCGCAGAACTGACGGCGTACCCGTTCCACCGTGCGCGTGCAGATGCCCAGCACGGCAGCCAGTTCCAGGGCCGGGCGGCGCCCGGTCTGCTCGTCGCTGTTCAATAAAATTTGAATGTCCCGAAGCTTAGCCGAATGGGCTTTATACTTCTTCTGCCACCCCTCTAGGGTCTGGCGTTCGTCGGCGGTCAGGTAAAGGCGATAAAGGGTCATAACGAAGGACTTAGTCATCCTTAATCCGATACGACCAATTAAAGTTTTTGAACCACTAGGCCGCCGACAAGCCGGTGAAATGCGTTTAGTAATGCGCTTAGTATTGCGCATAAAGAGGATAATCTAATTGGGCGGTGTCGTGAAGTTCGCAGGACATAGAATCTGTTTAGAAAGTCCTCAAACGGTCATGCTTCGCTGCGCGCTGTATGACCGTTTGAGGACTTTCTAAACAGCTTAAATAGCTTTCATTGGAGTAGTGGATGCATATGGGTAATTATTGCTGGAAAACAATTTGTTAAACTCGTGCTTGATGTCAGTATTCATCACTCACCTACTGTTTTTTGCAAACCAGTACCCAGCTCATGCCCAAAATCATTTCTCCCCAGGTAGAATACGCCACCCTGCTGGCTCAGGTGAAGCAGGTGACTCCGGAAATATTCACCGCCGAGGGTGGTTTCCTTAATCTGATGGAGGGGCATTGGCAGGAGCCCGGCCGGCCCCGGGAGTTTCGCTCGCCCATTGATGGTACCGTGCTGGGCAGCCTGCCCATGCTGAATCAGGATGCGGCTGTCCGTGCCGTGGTGGCCGCCAAGAATGAAGCTGCGCCCTGGGCCGCTATCAGCCACGATGAGCGCCGGACCAGGGTGCAGGCCGCGCTCGACCTGCTGCGGCCGCAGGTAGAGCTCATCGGCAAGCTGCTGATGTGGGAAATCGGGAAAACCTACAAGTTGGGCTTCACCGATATCGACCGGGCCGTAGAGGGGGCGCAATGGTACGTCGACAACATTGACTCGATGCTGGGCAGCCGCACCCCCTTGGGTCTGGTGTCCAACATTGCCTCTTGGAACTATCCCATGTCGGTGCTGCTCCATGCCGTGCTGGTGCAAGCCCTTTGCGGGAATTCCGTAATCGCCAAAACGCCTACCGACGGTGGCTTCATTTCCCTGAGCCTGGCGTTTGCCTTAGTGCGCCGGGCCGGCCTGCCCGTGACGCTGGTGAGTGGTGCCGGCGGCGAGCTAAGCGACGCCCTGGTAAAGCATCCTGCCATCGACTGCCTCAGCTTTGTGGGAGGGCGCAAAAATGCGCGCAACATTGCCGATGCGCTTTCTACTACCGACAAACGCTACATGCTCGAAATGGAGGGCGTCAACGCCTACGGCATCTGGGACTACAGCGACTGGAATGCCTTGGCCGACCAGCTCAAAAAAGGCTACGACTACGGCAAGCAGCGCTGCACTGCTTATGTGCGCTTCGTAGTCGAACGCCGACTATTTCCCCAGTTCCTCGAAACCTATACCGAAGCCGTGCGCAACCTGAAAGTGGGTAATCCTACCTTGGTGGACAATGCGGGTGATAAGCTACCCGACCTCGCCTTTGGCCCGGTCATCAATACGGCGCAGGTCCAGGACCTCGACCGCCTCTACGCTGACGCTCTCAAAACTGGTGCTACGCCCATTTACGAAGGTAAATTCGACGACAGTCTCTTCCTGCCCGGCCAGGACCGGTCGGCCTATGCCATGCCCCGTGCGCTGGTGAATCTGCCCCGTCAGAGCGAGCTTTACTTCAAGGAGCCTTTTGGGCCCATCGACAGCATCGTGCTGGTTGACCGCATGGAGGAGCTGGTAGGCGAAATGAACATTTCGAATGGTGCCTTGGTGGCCGCGATTGCCTCCGACGACGAAGAGCTGGCCCGCCGCACGGCCCGCGAAATACGCTCCTTCAAAGTGGGCGTAAACAAGCTGCGCTCGCGCGGTGACCGTGAGGAAGTATTCGGTGGTTTGGGTGAATCTTGGAAGGGAGCATTTGTGGGAGGTAAGCTACTGGTGGAAGCCGTAACCAACGGTCCGGCCGGTCAGCCTGTGCTCGGAAATTACCCCGATGCCACTTATCTGCCCGAAAAAGCTTAGCAGCATATACTTCACTTTTTAAGTGCAAGCAGAGAAGATGAAAAAAGCTATGAAGAAGCCCGGTTGCTAACGCGACTGGGCTTCTTCATGTACCGGTTATGTAGAAGTCGGCCGTGCACTACTGTAGCCAGCTCAAAGGAAACTTCGGGGCAAAGCTTGCAAAAGCCCTGTGAGCCTGCTACCTTTGCACTCCGAAAAAGTATCGAGGCTTGCCTCAAAACCATTTGGCAGGTTGCCAAAAGAAACCATTGGCCGTGCCGTCGCCGGACGTGCCAAGTAGTCTTAACCGAAATTTCGTTGGTCCCGTTGGGCACCCGGCGAAATTTTCTTATCTTTGCGCTCCGAAAAAAGCGGACGTATTTAATAAATAATGAACACTGACCCCATTGCCGACTACCTCACCCGGGTACGTAACGCCATCAAGGCGAACCACCGGGTGGTAGAAATCCCGGCCAGCAACATCAAAAAGGAAATCACGAAAGTGCTCTATCACAAGGGCTACATTCAGTCGTACCGTTTTGATGATTCGTCGGTTCAGGGCACCATCAAAATTGCTCTGAAGTACAACCCGACCACGAAGGCACCCGCCATCACCAAGCTGCAGCGCGTTTCGACGCCCGGCTTGCGTCAGTACGTGGCTTCCGACAACCTGCCCCGCGTCCTCAGCGGCCTGGGTGTGGCCATCATTTCCACCTCGAAGGGTGTGATGACGGAGAAAGAGTGCAAAACCGAGAACGTGGGCGGCGAGGTGCTGTGCTACGTGTACTAGTCCGGAACCGCTTTAGCAAATTCAATTATGTCACGTATTGGTAAACTGCCGATTTCCGTCCCCGCTGGGGTCGCTATTTCGGTCGACAACGACAACGCGGTGACGGTGAAAGGCCCCAAGGGCTCGCTCACTACGCAAGTAGACCGCGACATCACCGTAGCCATCGAAGACGGTGTTCTCACCGTAACCCGTCCAACCGAGCAGAAGCGCCACAAGGCCATGCACGGTCTGTACCGCTCGCTCATCAATAATATGGTAACCGGTGTTAGCGCTGGTTTCGAGAAGAAGCTTGAGTTGGTAGGTGTAGGTTACAAAGCCTCGCTCGTAGGCAGCACGCTGGAGCTGGCCCTGGGCTACTCGCACAACGTGTACATCGCCCTCCCCGGCGAAGTAACCGCCACTGCCGTTACCGACAAAGGCAAGAACCCGATTGTGACGCTCAACAGCATCGACAATCAGTTGCTTGGCCAGGTAGCTGCCAAAATTCGTTCGCTGCGCAAAGTGGAGCCTTACAAAGGCAAAGGTGTGCGCTTCGTGGGTGAGATTATCCGTCGCAAAGCTGGTAAAACGGCCTCTAAATAAATTCGCATCATGGCATTTGATAAAGCAACTCGCCGCAAGCGGATTCAGCGCATCATCCGCACGAAAGTGTCCGGCACTACGGAGCGTCCGCGCCTGTCGGTGTTCCGCAGCAACACGGGCATTTATGCTCAGATTATCGACGACACGACCGGCCACACCTTGGCCTCCGCAACGTCGAAAAAAGTAACCGCCGAAGGTGGTAACGGTGTGGCTCTGGCTGCTGCCGTAGGTCGGCAGCTCGCCGCCGTCGCCCAAGAGAAAGGCATCACGAAAGTGGTGTTCGACCGCTCGGGTTACCTCTACCACGGTCGCGTAAAATCATTGGCTGAAGGTGCTCGCGAAGGCGGCCTCAATTTCTAAATTATCATGGCGCAAGAACGCGACAACAATCGTCCTGGCGGAGACCGTCAGCGCAGCAACGACCGCGACCGGAACAAGGATAACTCCCGCATGGGTGCTGACTCCGACTTCAAAGAAAAAGTAGTAGCCATCAATCGCGTAGCGAAGGTGGTGAAAGGTGGTCGCCGCTTTAGCTTCTCTGCCATCGTGGTAGTGGGCGACGGCAACGGCAACGTAGGCTACGGCCTCGGCAAAGCCAACGAAGTAACCGACGCCATTGCCAAAGGTATTGACGACGCTAAGAAGAACGTGGTGAAAGTGCCGATGTATAAGCACACCGTTCCTCACCTCATGGAAGGCCGCTACGGCGGTGGTTTCGTGCTCATCCAGCCCGCAGCGGCTGGTACGGGTGTAATCGCCGGCGGTGCAATGCGCGCCGTGTTCGAGAGCGCCGGTATCAAGGATGTGCTGGCGAAGTCGAAAGGCTCGTCGAACCCTCACAACGTGGTTAAAGCTACTTTTGCAGCCCTCGCTAAAATGCGTGACCCGTTGCAAATCGCTCAAGCCCGTGGTATTTCTTTGGCCCGCGTTTTTAACGGTTAATTGACATGGCACAAATTCAAGTAAAGCTCGTGCGCAGCGCCATTGACCGCCCCGAGCGTCAGAAGCGCACCGTTCAGTCCCTCGGCCTGAACAAACTCAACAGCACTGCTACCCACGAAGTAAACCCGTCCGTTATGGGCATGGTTAAGAGCGTGCAGCATTTGCTCCAAGTAACCGAACTGTAAGCTATTATCGTCATGCTTAATCTCAGCAATCTATCGCCCGCCTACGGCTCGACTAAAAACGAGAAGCGGATTGGCCGGGGCGAAGGCTCTACGCGTGGTGGTACGTCCACCCGTGGTCACAAAGGCGCCAAGTCGCGCTCGGGCTACAAGCGCAAGTCCGGTTTTGAAGGTGGCCAGATGCCCCTCCAGCGCCGTGTGCCTAAGTTCGGCTTCACGAACATCAACCGTGTAGAGTATAAAGCCATCAACCTTGATGCGCTAGCTACCCTCCTCGAAAAGAACAGCGCTACCACTATGGATGCTGCCTACTTCGTTGCCAACGGCCTGGTTTCCAAGAACGCCAAAATTAAAATCCTCGGTCGCGGCGAAATCGCCACGGCTGTAGAAATCCATGCTCACGCATTCTCGAAGTCGGCTGTTGAAGCCATCGAGAAGGCCGGCGGCAAAGCGGTTACGCTCTAAAAAGCTACCTTCGGCAATGAATAAGTTTATCGAGTCGATAAAAAACATTTTTGCGATTGAGGATTTGCGTACGCGAATCCTCAATACGCTATTTTTCATTGCCATCTATCGCCTTGGCGTGTACGTGGTGCTGCCGGGCGTAGACCCTACCCAACTAAAGACGGGTGCGGCTGGCCTGTTCGGTATCTTGGATACGCTGCTTGGCGGCGCATTCAGCCACGCGTCGATTTTCGCGCTGGGCATCATGCCGTACATCTCGGCGTCTATCGTGTTGCAGCTGCTCACGATTGCCGTGCCCTACTTCCAGAAGCTCCAGAAGGAAGGCGAGTCGGGCCGTAAGAAAATCAACCAGTACACCCGGGTTCTCACGATTCCGATTGTATTGGCCCAATCGGTAGGCTTCATCGCCACGATTAACGCTGAGGCCATCATCAACCCCGGCACATTCTTCACCGTTTCGACCATGATTATCATCACGGCTGGTACGTTGTTTTGCATGTGGCTGGGTGAGAAAATCACGGATAAAGGTATCGGCAACGGTATCTCGATGCTGATTATGATTGGTATTGTGTCGCGTCTGCCCGGTGCTATCATTGGTGAGGCTGCGGCTAAAGGCGTGAACAAGTCCCTGATTTTCCTGCTGGAAATGGTGGTTTTGTTCCTCGTGGTAATGGCTGTTATCGTGCTCACGCAGGCGGTTCGCCGTATTGCGGTGCAGTATGCTAAGCAGGTTGGCGGCACTACACAGCTGGATGCACAACGGCAGTTCATTCCCCTCAAGGTGAATGCTGCCGGTGTAATGCCCATCATTTTCGCGCAGTCGCTGATGTTCGTTCCCGCCATCGTAGCATCGGTATGGCAGAACCAGAGTGATGCCGCCAGCTATATCGGCGTGAAGTTCTCGGACTACACTTCGTGGCAGTACAACCTGACTTTCGCCCTGCTGATTATCATCTTCACCTACTTCTACACGGCCATCAGTGTCAATCCTAATCAGATTGCTGACGACCTGAAGCGGAGTGGTGGTTTCGTGCCCGGCGTGAAGCCAGGCCGCGACACTTCGGAGTTTATCGATGAAATCCTGACGCGTGTTACCCTTCCGGGTGCTGTAGCGCTAGCTCTTATCGCCATCTTCCCTGCTATCGCGCTGCTCTTGGGTGTTACGCGTCCGTTTTCGGCTTTCTATGGCGGTACGTCGCTCATCATTATGGTGGGTGTAGTGCTCGACACGGTGAACCAGGTGCAGAGCTACTTGTTGATGCAGCACTACGATGGTATGATGAAATCGGGCAAGCTGCGCGGTCGCACGGCACAGCCCATTTCAGTCGCTTCGTAAATAGCAGCAATGGCAAGCGGTAGCATTCAATACAAAACCGAAGAAGAGATTGACCTCATCCGTGCCAGCGCGCTTGTGCTGGCCAAGGCTCACGGCGAAGTCGCGAGCATGGTGAAGGAAGGAGTGACGACGCGGCAGCTTGATAAGCGCGCAGAGGAATTCATCCGGGACCATGGTGGAGTGCCATCCTTTAAAGGGTATAATAAGTTTCCCTACAGCCTGTGCCTCTCGCCGAACTCGGTGGTGGTGCACGGGTTCGCTACCGACGAGCCCCTGAAGAGTGGCGATATTCTCTCGGTGGATTGCGGGGTTTATCTGAATGGTTTCCACTCAGATAGTGCTTACACCTACCCAATCGGGGAGGTAGCGCCGGAAATACTCACGTTGCTGCGGGAAACCAAAGCTTCGCTGTACAAAGGCATTGAACAAGCCGTGAGCGGCAACCGCGTGGGCGATATCAGCTACGCCATCCAGAACCATGTGGCCCCGATGGGCTACGGGGTTGTGCGCGAGTTGGTCGGCCACGGAGTTGGTGCGAAGTTGCATGAGAAACCTGAGGTGCCGAACTACGGCAAGCGGGGTTCCGGGCCGCTTTTGCAAACGGGCTTGGTCATCGCCATCGAACCGATGGTGAATCTGGGTAAAAAAGACGTGGTACAGGAGGCGGATGGCTGGACTATCCGTACCAAGGACCGCAAAGCATCGGCGCACTTTGAGCATACCGTTGTTGTTAGAAAAGAAAAGGCGGAGATTCTCACCTCCTTTGAGTACATCGAAAAAGCATTGCAGCAGTAGCCCTTATGGCAAAACAAGCCTCGATTGAGCAGGACGGAACCATCCTGGAAGCCCTCTCCAACGCCATGTTCCGCGTGGAACTGGAGAATGGTCACCAGCTGATTGCCCACATTTCGGGTAAGATGCGGATGCACTACATCAAAATTCTGCCCGGCGACAAAGTGAAGCTGGAAATGTCTCCTTACGACTTGTCGAAGGGCCGCATCAAGTATCGCTACAAGTAATATCCTTGCTTCTAGACGAGTTCAATGATAACTGGAAGCCATTCTTTTATGGTTCTAAAGCAGTTGTTACTTTTGTTCTTGCCTTGGTTGTTTTCGGTATTACAAAGCAGCCAACTTCTTCCACAGAAATTCTAGAAGCAAAACCGCAAGTAATAATAAGTAACTCTTTTCAGCAATGAAAGTCAAAACCTCCATAAAAAAGCGTAGCGTTGACTGCAAGATTGTGCGTCGCAACGGCAAGCTCTACGTTATCAACAAGAAAAACCCACGCTTTAAGCAGCGTCAGGGTTAATTCAATTTTTAGAACCCTGGAACCTTGGGTACTGAGTCGTTGGTTATTCGCCCCCGGCCCGCCTTCCAAGTAGTTGCCGGGTTTCTGTCCGCAAACACATAACCATCCAATATGGCTCGTATCGCAGGGGTTGATATCCCGGACAACAAGCGCGGCGAAATTTCGCTGACCTACATTTTCGGCATTGGCCGGAGCAACGCCAGCAAGATTCTGGTAAAAGCTGGCATCGATGTCAACAAGAAGGTGAAGGACTGGACTGACGAGGAGTCGGGTGCCGTCCGCGCTATCATTGCTGCCGAGCACAAGACCGAAGGCGTGCTGCGCTCGGAAGTAACGACGAACATCAAGCGTTTGATGGACATCGGCTGCTACCGTGGTCTGCGTCACCGCAAAGGTCTGCCAGTTCGTGGTCAGCGTACCAAGAACAACTCGCGTACCCGCAAGGGCAAGCGCAAGACTGTGGCCGGCAAGAAGAAGGCAACTAAATAAACTTAACCGGGAATCAGGGTAAGTTAAAAGTGAAGAGTTAGGAGTTAAGAGTTGGCTGTTTAATCAACTTTTAACTCTCAACTTTTAACCCTTAATTTACACTAACACCTCCCGCATTTTTTGCGATAACCAAATGGCACAAAAAAGAAAAGACAAAGCCAAGAAGCGCGTTGTCGTGGTGGAGCAGGTTGGCCAGGTACACATCCGTGCCTCGTTCAACAACATCATCATCTCGATTACGAACAATAACGGTCAAGTGATTTCGTGGGCTTCGGCCGGCAAAATGGGCTTCCGTGGTTCGAAGAAGAATACGCCTTACGCCGCCCAAATGGCGATGAGCGACTGCGGTAAAGTAGCCCACGACTTGGGCATGCGCAAAGCCGAAGTCTTCGTAAAAGGCCCGGGTTCGGGCCGTGAGTCGGCCATCCGCGCCCTCGGCAACGTGGGTATTGAGGTGACCACCATCCGCGACGTAACGCCGCTGCCCCACAACGGCTGCCGCCCTCCCAAGCGTCGTCGCGTTTAGTTTTTCACTTCAGAAATTAGATTACAATGGCACGTTATACCGGCCCAACCTCAAAAATTGCCCGTCGCTTCAACGAGGCGATTTTCGGCCCGAGCAAAGCGCTCAACAAAAAAGCCTATCCTCCGGGCCAGCACGGCCGTGGCCGTCGCAAGAAGCAGTCGGAGTATGCGGTCCAGCTGATGGAGAAGCAGAAGGTGAAGTACATGTACGGCATGTTGGAGAAGCAATTCGAAAACCTGTTCCACAAAGCAGCAGCGCTTCCCGGCATCACCGGCGATAACCTGCTCGCGCTGTTGGAAGCCCGTCTGGACAACGCCGTGTACCGTTTGGGCATTGCCTCGACGCGTCGCGCTGCCCGCCAGCTCGTTGGTCACAAGCACATCACCGTAAACGGTGAAGTGGTGAACATCCCTTCGTACCACCTCCGTCCCGGCGACATTGTTGCCGTTCGGGAGAAGTCGAAGTCGTTGGAAGCCATCACCACGAGCCTTTCGGTTCGCAACTCGCGCCAGTTCTCCTGGCTGGAGTGGGACGGCAAGGAGTTGGCTGGCAAGTTCATCAACGCCCCCGCCCGTGAGCTGATTCCGGAGAAAATCACCGAGCAGCTCATCGTCGAACTGTATTCGAAGTAAATAGCGCTACTGGTAGCGGCCCGGCAATTTGTCGGGCCGCTCTTGTGCTTATACTTCACCCAATTTTTTTACATTTTTTACGCCCCACATATGTCAATCTTAGCTTTTCAGATGCCGGAGAAAGTGGTGATGGAGAAATCCGACGACTTCACCGGGACGTTTGAATTTAAGCCGCTCGAGAAGGGCTACGGCGTCACCATTGGCAATGCGCTGCGTCGCATTCTGTTGTCGTCGCTGGAGGGTTTCGCCATCACGTCGGTGCGCACCAACAGCGTGCTGCACGAGTTTTCGACCATCGAAGGGGTGATTGAGGACATGTCCGAAATCATCCTGAACTTGAAGATGGTCCGCTTCAAGAAAGTGAGCGATGCCATCTCGGATAAAATTACGGTGCGCGTGAAAGGCCAGGATTCCTTTTCGGGCGCTGATATTGCCAAGTTCGCCAGCGGCTTTGAAGTACTGAACCCTGACCACGTGATTGCTCACCTGGACCCCAGTACCGAGCTGGAGTTTGAGTTGACGATTGCCCGTGGCCGTGGCTACGTGCCCGCCGACGAGAACAAGCCGGCTGACCAGGTTTTCGGTCAGATTGCCATCGATGCTATCTACACGCCTATTAAGAACGTGAAGTACAGCATTGAGAACACCCGCGTGGAGCAGAAGACCGACTATGAGAAGCTCGTTATCGAGATTCAGACCGACGGTTCGATTCACCCGGAGGAGGCACTGAAAGGTGCGGCCAATATTCTCATTCAGCACTTTATGTTGTTCTCGGACAACACGATGACCCTCGAGGGTCCTCGTGTAACGGAGGACGAGCCGATTGATGAGGAAACCATGCAGATGCGCAAGATGCTCAAGACTCCTTTGGAGGACATGGAGCTCAGCGTACGCGCCAAGAACTGCCTCAAGGCTGCCGACATCAAGACGATGGGCGAACTGGTGCAGCTCGAAATCGCCGACATGATGAAATTCCGCAACTTTGGCAAGAAGAGCCTGACCGAGCTGGAAAACCTCGTTGAAGAGCGTGGTTTGGAGTTTGGGATGGACCTGGGCAAGTATCGCCTGGAGGAAGACTAGATTTTATAGTGTGGAGATGTGATAATGTGGAAATGTGAGCTTCGCGCTCAGCCCACAACTTTCACATCTCCACATTTTTTATTTTCACATTTTATCCACAGTGTGCCCAAGGGGCAGCGGTTCTAATGAGGCCTTTTTGGCCCGCCGTGGTCGCCGCCCGCAAGCACACACTTTTTCAAACGTCCAATGCGACACGGAAGAAAGATTAACCATTTGGGCCGGACTACCGCCCACCGTCACGCCATGTTGTCGAACATGTCGTCTTCGCTCATCCTGTACAAGCGCGTTACCACGACGGTAGCTAAGGCCAAGGCCCTGCGCAAGTACATCGAGCCGCTGCTGACCAAGTCTAAAGACGATACGACGCACTCGCGTCGCATGGTGTTCGCTGCGTTGCAGGACAAGGAGTCGATTAAGGAGTTGTTTGGTAATATTTCGGGCAAAATTGCTAACCGTCCCGGTGGCTATACCCGCATTCTGAAGCTGAGCGATACCCGTTTGGGTGACAACGCCGAGATGTGCATCATCGAGCTGGTGGACTTCAACGAAACGTTGATGGACGCTAAGACGGCTGCTGCAGAAAAGGCTACTGCTACGACCCGTCGTTCGCGCAGCCGTGGTGGTAAGAAAGCCGCTGGCGACGACGCTACTTCGGCTACCGAAGTAACCGGCGAAGCTGTAGCTCCTGCCGCTGTAGTTGAGCACTCGGCTCCGGCTGACACTGCTACTGAAACCGTTAAGGATGGCGAGAGCCGCGAAGAGGCTAAGGCTGACGAAGCTGGTGCTTAATTCGTAGCAATTGCTATAAAGTGAAAAGGGACGCTCCGTAAGGGCGTCCCTTTTTTTGCGCGAAATTTTGCCGTGGCCAGACTAAATCCTACGGCTTGTCGGGGCTGATTCAATCGTTAGCACAGGCAAGGGATGACGCGTTTGCGAAGGCTTTGATATGCTCTTTTACCGGGTGAATTGTGCTTATGCCGGCTGATTCGCGTACGTTTGCAGCATATTTAACTGTTAACAAAACGACTTGCTATGAGCTTCATCTCGCAAATTCACGCTCGCCAGATTTTTGATTCCCGCGGTAATCCGACGGTAGAAGTTGATGTTACGCTCGATTCGGGCGTGGTAGGCCGCGCCGCCGTTCCTTCGGGTGCCAGCACCGGCAAACATGAGGCGGTGGAAATGCGCGACAACGATAAGTCGATGTACATGGGCAAAGGCGTGCTGAAAGCCGTGGAGAACGTGAATTCGCGCATTGCGGAGGAACTGGTGGGCTTCTCGGTGTATGAGCAAGCCTTGCTCGATAAAATAATGATTGAGCTGGACGGCACGCCTAATAAAGCTAACCTGGGGGCTAATGCCATTCTGGGCGTGAGCCTGGCTGCTGCCCGTGCTGCGGCGCAGGATGCGGGCATGCCGCTATACCGCTACATCGGTGGGGTAGGGGCTTCGACGCTGCCGGTGCCGATGATGAACATCCTGAACGGCGGCTCGCACGCCGACAACTCGATTGACTTCCAGGAGTTCATGATTATGCCCACGGGCGCTTCGTCGTTCTCGGAAGCATTGCGCTGGGGTACGGAGATTTTCCACCACCTGAAAGACGTGCTGAAAAAGCAGGGCTTTAGCACCAACGTGGGTGACGAGGGCGGCTTTGCGCCGAACATCAAATCGAACGAGGACGCTATTAAAATTGTGTTGCAGGCCATTGAAACGGCTGGCTACCGCCCCGGCGAGGACGTGTTCATTGCCATGGATGCGGCCGTGTCGGAATTCTACGAGGATGGTGTGTACCACTTCAAGAAGAGCACCGGCGACAAGCTGACTTCGAGCCAGATGGTGGACTACTGGGCTGACTGGGTTAAGAAATACCCCATCATCAGCTTGGAAGATGGCATGGATGAGGATGACTGGAGCGGCTGGAAGAGCCTGACGGAGCGCGTGGGCAAGCAGACCCAGCTGGTGGGCGACGACCTGTTCGTGACCAATGTGGACCGCCTGCAGCGCGGCATCGACGAGAATATTGCCAATGCCATTCTCATCAAGGTGAACCAGATTGGCACGCTGACGGAAACCATCGCCGCCGTGAACCTGGGCCGTCGCAATGGCTACAAGAGCATCATGAGCCATCGCTCGGGTGAGACGGAGGACAGCACAATTGCCGATTTGGCCGTGGCGCTGAATACCGGCCAGATTAAGACGGGCTCGGCTTCGCGCTCGGACCGGATGGCGAAGTACAACCAGTTGCTCCGCATTGAGGAGGAACTTGGTGAGGTGGCGTACTTCCCTGGCAAGAAGATGTAAGTAATCACCTAGTTAGGATACCAAACGACCAATTTCGCATTAGCGGAATTGGTCGTTTGTATTACCTTTATAGCGATGAATCTACCTTCCTTCATTAGCCCGATACTTCGGGTAGTGCGCAGCTTCTATTTTCTGACCGGCGTGGGCTTTTTAGTCTGGATGCTGGTGTTCGATGCCAACGACGTGGGCAAGCAGTTCGACATCTACCAGAAATGGACGGAGTTGCGCAATGAGAAGCAATACTACCTCGACAACATTGAGGTGGTGAAAAAAGACCGGGCCGAACTGATGAGCTCGCCAGCATTGCTGGAAAAATTTGCGCGGGAGAAATACCTGATGAAACGCCCCGGTGAGGACGTATTCGTGTTGGTGCCCCAAAGCGATAATCAATAACGGGAAACGCAGGAAGTGTAGTGATATGGCAATATTGTTGCGTAAAATCTGTGTCCGTATGAATTGCTGGAATTTCTACTAATTCTCCTTTTATTTTTAATCCTTTCCACATGAAGCAACCCTACGACGCGATTTTCCGGAAACCTGTGCGCTGGTGCGTATTGGTGGCCGCGCTGCTCTGGAGCCAGCTGGCGAATGCGCAGACCTACCTTTTGCCGGTTTCGGGCATTACCACTGTAACGACCTGCGCGGGTACGCTCTACGACGATGGCGGGGCGGCGGGGCCTTATTCGGCCAATGCGTTGGGGGGGGGCTACGATGGTGCCCGCCACGGCCGGCAATAAAATCCGGCTGCAATTCAGCCAGTTCAACATTGACCCTTACTACGATGTGGTGCGGATTTATTACGGCAGCTCGACTTCGGCCCCGCTCATTGGGGAGTACACCAACTACAACCTGCCCCCCGCTTCGGTATATGCCACCAACGCCACGGGCAGCCTGACGGTCGTACTCCAAAGTGACTACTACTACTACTACTACTACTACCTGAGCGGCATTGAAGCAGTTACTTCGTGCGTGACGACGATGCCGCTGGCCGATTTGGCCGTGCAGGGGGCGTCGGTTAGTCCGCTGAGCACGGTGGCCGGCAACACGGTGTCGCTGAGCTGCTCCATCTATAACATTGGGGCGGGCGTGGCTACCAGCAGCAACGTAGGGTATTATTTCTCGACTGATGCTATACTGGATGCCAGCGACGTGCTGCTGGGCAATTCGACGGGCTACGCGCTGAATCCGGGCTTGTCGAGCAGCCGTTACGCTTCGGTTACCATTCCGGCTACGACTGCCCCGGGCAGCTATTACATCCTGTTTGCTGGCGACTACCTGAACCAGGTGAGTGAGAGCAACGAAAATAATAATGTGGCTTCGGTGAACGTGACAGTGGTAGCGCCCAGCATTGACCTGACCATTCTGCAGCCTTCGGTGACGCCAACGACTACGGCCGTGGGTACGCCGATATCCATGAGCTGCTCCATTCTGAACACGGGCAATGCCGTGGCACCCAGTAGCAGCATGGGCTTCTACATCTCGACGAACAATACGCTGGATGCTTAATGACATCCTGCTGACTTCGCAGTACAGTGGGCCGCTCACGACGACGTATTCGTCGTCGCGCTACGGCACGGCGGCCATTCCGACGGGCCTGACGCCCGGGACGTACTACATTTTGTTTGTAGCGGATTATCAGGGCCAGGTAGCGGAGACGAATGAGAACAACAACGTTGCTTCTGTGGTAATTACGGTGGCCCCTCCCGGCGTGGATTTGATAGTGCAGCAGCCCTCGCTCTACTACAGCTCGACCGTGCCGGGTGGTACGGTGCAGGCCTCGGCATCGGTATTTACCAAGGCAACGTGACTGCTACGAGCAGCACGCTGGGCTTTTACCTTTCAACCAATACTACGCTGGATGTCAGCGACGTGTTGCTGTCGACCGTGACGGGCGGTGCATTGGCTGCCAACTTGTCGTCGTACCGCTCGGCTAACCTGACGGTGCCAGTAGGTACGGCGGCGGGTAGTTACTACGTGCTGTTCGTGGCCGACCCGGCCAACGCCGTGACGGAAACCAATGAGACCAACAACGTAAGCAGCCTGGCCCTGACGGTAATTGCGCCGACGGTGGACCTGTCGGTGACTTATCCATATGTATCGCCGACTACGGTGGCGGCAGGGGCCAGCGCCAATGCTTCGTGCTACCTCAACAACCTGGGCAATGCGGTAGCCAGCCCGGCTAAGTGCTTGTTCCAAATTAAATAGTTGATGCATTTGGCATAACTAACTGATAGCAAACAAGAAAGAGAAAGGCTAAAAGCTAATGGTTCTGCACTTAACATTGGCTTTTATTTGTCGACTGACAACGTGTTCAGCGCGAACGATGTGCTGGTGGGCAGCCAGCCGAATACCACGCTGTACGGCGGTGGCTATCTGAGCATCTACTCGAATATTACGGTGCCGACCGGCACGGCTACGGGCACGTACTACGTGCTGTTTGTGGCCGCCCCGGCCAACCTGGTGGCCGAAACCAACGAGAACAACAACGTGGCCAGCACCACCATTCAGGTAGTGGCTCCGGGCATCGACCTGCAGATTTCGCAGGTGTTCATGAACCTCACGTCGGTGGCCCCCGGCACGTCGGTTGGGGTTACGTCTTATATCTACAACTCGGGCAACACTACCTCGCCGAGCAGCAACGTGGGCTACTACCTGTCGAGCAACACCACCTTGGATGCCAACGACATGCTGATGAGTACCACCACCGGCGGCCAGCTGGGGGCCAACCAGTCGTCGACCTCGTATAGCAGCGTAACCGTTCCCACGGGTACTGCCGCCGGCAACTACTACCTGCTGGCCGTAGCCGACCCCACGAACGTGGTGAGTGAAACCAACGAAAATAACAACGTGGGCTATTACCAGTTTACGGTGACAGGTCCCTTCACGGGCATTATCGTGCCTTACAGCGGCAGCAATACCGTGACCACCTGCAACACGACGGTGTATGACCACGGTGGATTTGGCAACTACTCGGACAATGCCAACGGTACGCTGACCATTAACCCCGGCACGGCCAACAGCCGCATCCAGCTTTCGTTCAACTCATTTGTGTTGGAAGGCTGCTGCGACCGATTAATGATTTACGATGGCCCGAATGCCCAGTCGCCGCTGCTGGCCACGCTCACGGCCATGCCGTCGCTGCCCATCATGGCTACCAACTCGACCGGTGTCCTAACGCTGGTGTTCACGAGCGATGGCAGCGTGACGTACGCGGGCTTTGATGCCGCCGTGACCTGCGTAACCGCTCCCGTGGTGCTGCCCGACCTACTGCTGACGCAGATTGGCGCTTCGCCTTCGTCGGTACCCGCCGGGGGCAACCTCTCGCTGAGTGCCACAGTGGCCAACCAGGGCGGCGGCTCGGCGGCCAACTCGGCCGTGGGGTACTACCTCTCCACCAACCAGACGCTGGATGCCAGCGACATTCTGCTGGGCAGCAGCGCCGGCACTTCCCTGGCGGTCAGCGCGAGCGCCACCCACCAGCTGGTGGCCGCAGTGCCGGCCAGCGTGACGCCCGGGGCGTACTACGTGCTATTTATGGCCGACCCGCTGAACGTGGTGGCTGAATCGAACGAAACTAACAACCTGGCATCGCTGGCCGTGACGGTAACCACCGGCCTGGCTGCCCGCGAGCAAACGGCTGGCTACAGCGTGGCCGTGGCACCCAATCCCGTGGCCAATGGCAATGCCCTGCGCGTGCAAATGACCGGAGTGGGCGCTACCTGCACGGCTTCGGTGGACCTGTTCAATGCCCTGGGGCAGCGCGTGAGCTCGCAGCAGCTGCAGTTGGGTACCGGCCGTGCCAATCAGGCTGAGATTTCGATGCGTGGCCTGGCTACTGGGGTGTATGTGCTGCACCTCACCGGCCCAAACCTGAACGTGACCCGGCGCGTGGTAATCGAATAACCTGCACAAGCGAACCGGCCTCACCCGTGGGCCGCCGCCCCCGCTTATTTTTGGCCATGCAAGCACCCCCCAACCCCTAACCGAATGCAGTGGCTTCCCGCCGCCAGCGCAGGCTTGCTGCTGCTGAGTCTCACGGCCGTGGGAATGGGCCGCAGTGGCTTGAAAGGCATGCAGCATAACGCACGGCGGCCCAGCCAGAGCCAGGCAGCGGGCCAGTTCCTGCGGGCAGTATTGCGCGCCAATTATTCGGGGGCTTATGGCCGGTTGGCACCGGAAGTGCGGCAGGGGATTAGCCTGCCGAGGTTTGTTGCTGCTGCCCGGCCACTCTGGAAAAGCGGCCAGCGGCCCGGTCGCGGCACGGCCATCGAACTATACAAGCTGGGAATGCGGCTGGGCGATAAGGGCAGCTCGCGGCTGTTCTACAGCTTTTCCTTCGCGGCTGATTCGAGCCTGCGAATCCCATCGGAGTTGCTGGAAGTTACGTTTCGGGACACGGCCAGCCGGGCAGTGCTGGACTTTAGCCTGCGCCCCAACGGCGTAGCGGTGCCAAACAAGCCAACCGGCACAAAACCGCACGGCCGGTAGCAGCTGGTGATTCAGGCTCTGCGCGGGCGTTTGCTAATCTAAGCAGTTTATGGCAGGCATATTTTGCCCAGGCTGATGTCGGGGTTGCCCGCAATGGTTTCGTTAGCCAGCACGGCGAATAGCACGGCTTCTTTGGCATCGGCGGGGATGCCCAGTGCGTCGATGGGTGCAATGCGGACGGCGGGTAGGTGCCGTTGCAGGGCCTGAAGCAGCGCGCTATTGTGGCTGCCGCCGCCGCTTACGTAGCAGGTCGCGTCGGGCTGTTCGGTGGCCGGGAAGCACTGGTGAACGGCAGTGGCTACGCCGGTAGCCGTTAGCTCGACCAGGGTGGCCAACACATCGGCGGGTGGGAGGGAGGAAGTACCGGTTGTAATCTGCGCCTCGTGCAGGTAGGCGGGGGCAAACAGCTCGGGGCCGGTGGTTTTGGGCAGTGGCGCGGCGAAGAACGGATGGTTCAGCAGCTCCCGCAGCAGGGCTGCATGAACGGTGCCACTGGCCGCAATGGCACCGTTCTCATCGTACTCGCGGCCCGGGAAATGCTGCCGCGTCACGGCATCGAGCAGGGTATTGCCGGGGCCGGTGTCGGTGGTGAGGGGCAGGCCGGCGGCGGGCTGGGCCGGCAGGTAGGTGAAGTTGGCAATGCCGCCCAGGTTGAGCAGCAGGCGGTTTTCGGTGGGCGAAGCAAATAACAGCTGGTCGGCGTAGCCGGCCAGCGGGGCACCCTCAAAGCCGTGGGCTACGTGTTTTTGCCGGAAATCGGCCACGGTGCTGATGCCGGTGAGCGCCGCCAGGTGGTCGCCATCGCCGATTTGCAGCGTGGCATGGTATGGAAATTCAGCATGCTGATGCTGATGGTGCGGGGCGTGCCAGATGGTTTGGCCGTGGCTGGCAATGAGGTCGACCTCGGCCACCGCCACCTGCCACGATTGCAGGCAGACCAGCACCATTTCCGCGTGTTGCCGAGCCACCTCAGCGTTTAGGATGGCCACGTCCTGCAACGCCACCGTGGGCTGCGAGATGGCCCGCAGCCGCTGCCGGAATTCCGCAGAATAGGGCAGGGTGGTAAAATGCTCCAGTGTGGTCTGTAGCCCCGCACCATGGCCTTCGCAGTGGCACAGGGCCACGTCCAGCCCATCGAGCGAAGTGCCCGACATGAGGCCGATGATGCGGCGGCTGGGCTGCTGCGCCACGGCGACAAGACGAGCGAGGTAGGGATTCACGGGTAGGCCTTTGAGAATTTTGCGAGAGTATAAAAAGCAGTTTGTGTCCCGTTGTGCCGATTGGCCGGGGGCTAACCGATTTTCTTGCCCGCCATGGCTTGCTGAATGGAAATGTTCATCACGCGCTCGGCATAGGGGCGGGTCAGCTCATCGAGCTCGTCCATGGCTTTCAGAATGGGGTCGCGCTCAGTGCCGGCCAGCGCGGCTTGCACGATGGCTACCTGGGCTGCGGTGGCAGTCAGCTCAGTTTCGGTGAGGTGCTGGCGGTTTTTGCGGGTGAAATTACTCACCTGGTACAACAGCTGCTCGGCGGCGGTGCGGGCTTCGATGAGCAAGCGCGCGGCTACATCGTCCTTGGCATTCACCAGCGAATCCATCAGCATCTGCTCCACTTGCTCATCGGTGAGGCCGTACTGGGGCTTTATTTCCACCTGCTGGCGCGTGTTGGAGCGCAGCTCGATGGCTTCCACTTGCAGGATGCCATCGGCGTTCAGCAGGAAGTTCACATCGACCTTGGGCAGGCCGGCGGGCATGGCCGGGATGCCAGTGAGGATGAATTCGCCCAGCTTGCGGTTCTGGCTCACGAGGTCGCGCTCGCCTTGGTACACGGCGATTTTCAGGTTCACCTGCCCATCCACGCTGGTGGTGTACTGGCGGCCGGCCTTGGTTGGGATTTTCGAGTTGCGCGGGATAATTGGGTCCAGCAGGCCGCCCAGCGTTTCGATGCCCAGCGTGAGCGGCGTCACATCGAGCAGCAGCACGTCGCGCCGGTTGCCGGCCAAAATATCGGCCTGAATGGCTGCGCCCAGGGCCACCACCTCATCCGGATTCAGCGAGTTATTAGCCGGCTGCCCGAAGAACTCCGAAACCGCGTCGTACACCAGCGGCACGCGGGTGGAGCCGCCTACCAGCAGTACGGCATCCAGTTTGGTTTCGAGCTTAGCATCGGCCAGGGCCTGGCGGCAGGCGGCAATGGTGCGGTCCACCAGCGGGCGAATCAGCGCATCGAATTGCGTGCGGGTAAGCGTAACGGGGATGTTGCGGCCGGCCTCATCGGTGAGGTGGGTCGTAAAATCGTCGTGCTGGCTGAGGTATTTCTTGGCTATCTCGGCGGCCAGGCGCAGCTGCTGCTGCAGGTGCGGGTTGGTGTGGAAGGTATCCGAAAGGCCGAAGGTGGCCGTCCAATGGTCCACCACAGCGCGGTCGAGGTCGTCGCCCCCGAGGTAGGTGTCGCCGTTGGTGCTCAGTACCTCAAAAATGCCCTGCTGAATGCGCAGAATGCTGATATCGAAGGTGCCGCCGCCGAGGTCGTACACGGCCACGGTTTTCTCCTCGTCGGGGTCGAGGCCGATGCCGTAGGCCAGGGCCGCCGCCGTAGGCTCGTTCACGATGCGCAGCACTTCGAGGCCGGCCAGACGGCCCGCATCACGCGTGGCCTGGCGCTGCGAGTCGTTGAAATAAGCCGGCACGGTGATAACGGCGCGGTTTACCGGGGTTTTGAGGGCGTGCTCGGCGCGGGCCCGCAACTCCCGCAGGATATCCGCCGAAAGCTCAATAGGGGAGAAGAACCGGTCATCGACCCGGATTTTTACCAAGCCTTCGGAATTATCGTCGATAACCTTGTAGCCGAGCTGGCTGGCGTGCTGGCCCAGGTCGCGGTAGCTTTTGCCCAGCAGGCGCTTCACGGAGTAGATGGTGCGCTGCGGGTCGGTGAGGAGGTACTCACGCGCATCGGTACCAACGATGGGGTCGGCCCTATCGGCGGGAAAATGTACCACCGATGGCACAATGGTGCCCCGGCCCAAATCATTTATGGCGGCGGGCTGGCGGCTTTCGGGGTGCACGTAGGCCACAAGGCTATTGGTGGTGCCCAGGTCGATGCCGACAATGATTTCTTCCTGCTGAAAGCTGCCGGTGGCCAGATTGATTGATACTGTAGCCATATAAACGAGGGGCTACCACTACCGGTAACCCGAAAAATGAAAATAAAAGGTGCCAAAAAGCGCGTTGCAAAAGTACGGGGTAAAGCCCGCCCTCCTGTGGGATGGTAAAGGGCCTCAAAGCATATGAACAGGACTTGCCAAAATCTTATTGAACTATTATTAGAAAAATCAAAACCGAAGTTGCGAGTCTGAACGTAGAGAAAGAACAGCTGTGTAGTCAAGCTCGAAAAGGCCACATGACGGAGTTGTTTAGAAAGTCACAAAAGGTACTCAAACGGTGATGCAGAGCGCAGCGCAGCATCTTGCTCGCATCGTTGAACGGGCCTGACGATGCGAGCAAGATGCTGCGCTGCGCTCTGCATCACCGTTCGGGGACTTTCTAAACAGCTTCGACATAAGGTTTTGATGGTTGTACAGTCTAGCTTACAATTCATTTCAGGTTTCCTTACACCACACCTCCAACCCATTTCCCAAAAGTTTTTTATGAAAAATTTACTTACTCGTCCTCTGTTCCAGGCTGCTCTGCTCGCAACCGCGGCAGGAGGTGTGGTGGCCCTAAGCAGCCAGCACAACACGCTGGAGGCCTCCAGCCACCGCGAAGCTCCGCTCATCGCCGACGACCCGTTGGCTGATAACACCGACCTGTACGCCTTCCGTAGCCCCGACTCGCCTAACAACGACGGTGCCGCCAGCGTAACCATCATTGCCAACTACATTCCGTTGGAGCTGCCCCAGGGCGGACCTAACTACAACACCTTCGGCGAGAACATCCGCTACGAAATTCACGTGAAAAACAACTCGGCTACGGCCGGCGACGACATCACGTACCGTTTCACGTTCACCCGTGCCAACCAGGACCCCACCACGTTCTTCAATATCCGTCTGGGTATGCAGAACCTGAAGACTACTTACATCGTCGAAAAAAGCGTAGGTGGTGGTGCTTTCACCAACGTAACCGTGGGTACAGGCATCGTACCTCCCCCCAACGTCGGCCCGCGCTCCATCAATGGTGCTGCTGGCTTGAACCAGGCGGCCACGTATGCTACGTTGATGAACAACGCCATTATGACGCTGCCGGACGGTACCAAAATCTTCTGCGGTGCCACCGACGACCCGTTCTTTGCTGACCTGGGCGGCATCTTCGACCTGGGCGGCATTCGTGCCCCCGGCGCAGCCCGCGATGGCCTCGCTCGCAAGAACACCCACGCCATTGCGCTGCAAATTCCGGTAACGGTGCTGGCCAAGACGGGCACTGCTGCCCTGACCAGCGCAACCAACATTCTCGATTCCAACTACATCATCGGTGTGTGGGCTTCGGCCAGCCGTCCGGCTACCCGGGTACTTTCGGCCACGGGTGCTGCGTCTACCGTATCGGGCAACTATGTGCAGGTATCGCGCATCGGTATGCCTTTGCTGAACGAAGTAATCAACCCCATCGGAGCTAAGGATGCCTGGAACGCGGGCACTCCTTACGCCGAGGTTGCCGCTACGGACGAATACCTGTCGAACCCGGAGCTGGGCCTGTACATGGCCGATAACACGCCTTCGGCTACGACGGCTCCCAAGCCGGCTGGCCAGACTTACTACGGTGAGGCGGTACCGGGCCTCGGCCCGCTGCGTATTCAGAGCAAGTCGCTGGCCGGCACCGCCGGTCTGCCCCCTGCTGGTTTCGACTTCCGCAACGGTGCTGCCGGCCTGAGCGGCCTGGCTGGCAATGCTGTCCTGAACGGCACGGCGCTGGCCACTACTGGTCCTGCTCCTTATGGCGCGTACCTGCTACGTGCCGGCAAGCCGCGCTCGGTCGATATCCTGCCGATTTTCCATACTGGTGTACCCAATTACCCTCCTTATCAGCTGGCAACCGGCAAAAACGGTAACCCGCTGGCCGCTGGCAAGCCCTTCATCAATAACTTCCTGTTGGTGGGTGGCTCGGCAAGCAACCCCGGTGGCGACATGCTGCGCCTGAACATGGCCGTACCGCCTACGGCTCGTAACTCGGCTAACTTCAGCTCGGAAGGCCTGCTGGCCGCCGCTGTACTGGGCCTGACGAACACGACCTACAACGGCAGCACGGCCGTGCAGAACATCCCCAACATGGACGGCTTCCCGAACGGTCGTCGCCTCGAGGATGACGTGACCCGCATCGAGCTGCAAGCCGTGGGTGGTGTGGTACTGGCCGCCATCGGCCTGTGGTACGACGACTACGCTGCTGGCTCCGCTAACCCCGTTACCCCACAGTTGGGCAACGTGCTGACCTTCAACGCTGGCGTAACTGCCAACGATACGACGTTCAAAGCTGCGTTCCCGTACTCGCAGACGCCCTGGAGCGGCACCAATGCTCAGCGCATAGCTCTGGCTCAGCGTGCTTCGGGCCTCGGATTGTCGCCTAACCTGACCGTGGCTCAGGCCTACCCCAACCCCTTCGCCGACCGCACCACGCTGCGCTTTGAGCTGCCTACCAAAGGCACGATGAGCATTGTTATCAGCGACGTGGCTGGCCGCAAGGTGGCTACTATTGCCAAGGACAAATCCTTCGGCGCAGGTGCCAACGAGTTGGTATGGACGCCGGGCCGCGATGTGGCTCCCGGCCAGTACATCGCGACGCTGTACAACGGCAGCACCGTGGTACAATCGGTACGCATCGAGCGCCAGTAATCGGCACTAGAAGCTAATTGAAAAGAGCCGTCGTTTAGTCCTTGTCTGGACTGGCGGCGGCTCTTTCTTTAGGCGTTATTTTTACGGCTACTCCTCCACTCTGTCATCTTTCTCTGTCTTGAAAAAGTACTTATACCCCAGTCTATTAGTCGTTTTCGGCGTAATGGCGGCTGCCATTTTTTTCTTTAAAAAGCCGGAGGTTCGCACGCCGGAGCTGAAAGACCGGCGCGGTAGCCTGTCGGTTGGCAACGAATGGCTGAACACCAAAGCGGCCATTGAGGGCCTGCTGGCTAAGCTGCGCACTAACCCCAAGGACCAGAAGAGCCGCCTGCTGCTGGCCCAGGCCTACATGCAGGAGGGCCGCGTGACCGGCGACCACCCGTATTACGACGGCGCCGCCATGAACCTGCTGGAGCAGGTGCTGGCCGCCGAGCCCGAAAACTTTGAGGCCCTGTGCTGCAAAGCCTCGCTCTGCCTCACGCAGCACCACTTCGCCCAGGGCCTCGGCATTGCCGAGCAGGCCCAGAAGCTCAACCCCAACAGCGGCTTCGTGTATGGCCTGCTGACCGACGCCAATGTGGAAATGGGCCATTACGAGGAAGCCATTAAAATGGCCGACAAGATGAACCAGGTGCGCCCCGACCTGCCGGCCTACGCCCGGGTGAGCTACCTGCGCGAGATTTACGGCGACGTGCCCGGGGCCATTCAGGCTATGGATATGGCCGCCAAAGCCGGCTACATTGGCCTGGAGCAAACCGAATGGACTCGCGTGGCCCTCGGCCACCTCTACGAAGTGAGCGGCGACACGGCCCGTGCCCGGGGCTACTACCTCATGGCCCTGGCGGCCCGCCCCGGCTACGCGTATGCGCTGGCCGGCCTGGGCCGCATGGCGGCGGCCCGCAAGGATTACCCGCGTGCCATCAAGCTGTATCAGGAAGCCCGTATCACGGTGAAAGACTATGCTTTTGCCGATGAGCTGACCGACCTGTACCGCCAGAACGGCCAGCCCGACGAAGCTGATAAAATGGCCAAGGAGTCCATCGATATGTTGGCCAATGCCGCCAAGGAGGCCGACAGCAACGAGGAGATGGGCCACTATGCTGACCGCGAGTTGGCTTACGCCTACCTGAAAACCAATGAGTTGGACAAGGCCCTGGAGCACGCCAAAATAGAGTACGCCCGCCGCCCCGACAATATCGATGTGAACGAAACTATGGCTTGGGTGCTCTACAAGCGCGGGCAGTACGCCGAAGCCCAGAAGTACATGCAGGTGGCCCGCCGCACGGGCTCGAAAAACCCGGTGCTGCTGTGCCGCGCGGGCCTCATTATGAGTAAGATGGGTAAGATGGCCGAGGGCCAGGCGCTGATTGAGAACTCGCTGAAAACCGCGCCTTACCTCAATCCTGAAGTAGAAGCGGAAGGCAAGAAGCTGCTGGCGGCGCGGTAGGGTGCGGGGCTTGCCCCCGCCCGCCGTTCGCTCCATAATAATTCCGTTCAACGACGGGCGGGGGCAAGCCCCGCACCCTACCTATGACAACCCTTTTCCCGTTGCGAGGAATGCGTCTGCCGCGCCGCGCCCTGGTGGCCCTGCCGCTGCTGGTGGCGTTGCCAGCCGCCGCGCACGTCCTCAACACGGACCTGAGCAAGCTCTCGCGCACCGAGATTTTCTGGACTTACCTGCAGCTAGGCTTCACGCATATCATTCCGCTCGGGTTCGACCATATTCTCTTCATCATCAGTCTCTACATTCTGGAGCCGCGCCTGAAGCCGGTGCTCATGCAGGCCACGGCGTTTACGGTGGCGCACTCCATCACGCTGGGGCTGGCCATGTACGGGTTTATTCAGCCACCGTCGTCGGTTATCGAGCCGATTATTGCGCTGTCCATCCTGTTTGTGGCCATTGAGAACATTATTACCGACAAGCTCAACCCGTGGCGGCTTGTCATTGTGTTTGGCTTTGGGCTGGTGCACGGCATGGGCTTTGCCAGCGCCCTCACGGGCTTGGGGCTGCCGCAGAAAGACTATTTCGGCTCGCTCATTTCCTTCAATGTGGGCGTGGAGCTGGGCCAGGTTTCGGTGATATTGCTGTGCTGGGCGCTGGTAGGCCGCTGGGTGGCCGATAAGAGCTGGTACAAGCAGCGGGTCGTGATTCCGGTGTCGGTGGTTATCGGCCTGATAGCGGCTTACTGGACCGTAGAGCGGGTGTTTTTTGCCTGAATAATAAATTGAAATTCGCACACCCTCGCCGGGCCTTTTCGCCGTAGATAGCGCAAGCCCACCCCGCACTCATGGCCCTCCGCCCGTACTTCACGCTGCTGCTGCTGCTCAACTACCTGCTGGTAGTGGGAGCGGGCCTCGTGGAGCGTCCGGCGCGGGTGATTGACCGGCCCTTTGCCTACGTGCACAGCCACGATTGCCAACTGCGCCACACCCTGCGTCTGGGCTGTTTCGATGATTGCAACGGCGTGCAATACACCGTGAAAAAAACCGGCGAGCGGCCGCCTTTGCAACAGCTGCTTACCTCCCTCAAAGGCCTGGATACGCACTGCCTCACGGAGCTGCGGGTGGCGTTTGTACGGCCGGTTTTTACTGCTGCCGGGGCCCGGTGTGCAGCCCGCGTAGTGGCCGTGCCCGTGGGCTATCGGGGCCAGATTGAGTTGCCGCCCCGTCGGGGATAAGTTGAGTTTTGGCTGCGGTTGGGTTCGATTCCAGCTGTTGCCACCGGGCGCGGCTGCGATTAGCTGGTCGTGCCACTTCCTCTTATCCAATAATCCGACGCAGCCTGCCGGGCTACCGTGCCTGGGCGCGTTCAACTCCTCATTCCATGATTTTCCGGGCCAATTCTCTCCAACCCGTAGCGGGCGCTACGGGCGTTATCTCCCGCGTGCAGCTGCCCTCGGCGGGCCGCATTGCCAGCTCGTTGTTTGATGCGGGCAACAGCCGGACACTGCCAGCCATCAGTGAGACGGCCCTGCGCGACCAGCAGCGCGACCACCTGGCGCAGCAGCAGGCACAGCACCGGGCGCAGTGCCGCGCCAACTGCATGAGCAAGGCCAATTTCTAGTCGGCCTATTCTTCCCTTTTATTCAAATGAGCTGCTGGTGGGCGGTGCTTCGGCGCCGCCAGCCAGCCGCCTTGATTTCCGACTAGATGAAACAACTTCTTACTGCTTTATCGGCCTGGGGGCTTGTTCTCGGGCTGTTTTTATTGACCTGCCCGGCGCGGGCGCAGGGCACCGCCACGCTGCGCGGCACCGTGGCCGACTCCCTCTCGGGCCAGCCGCTGGCGGGCGTGAGCGTAGGGCTGCAAGGCCAGCCCGGCAGCACAGCCACCGATGCGCTGGGCAATTTTCGGCTGAGCGACCTCAAGCCCGCAGCCTACACGTTGCGGGTGGGGGCCCTCGGCTACCGCGCCCAGGCCGTGCCCGTGATGCTGAAAGCCGGCGAAACCCAGCGCCTCAACGTGCGCGTGGCCACCACCACGCTCAGCCTGGCCGAGGTGACCGTAAGCCAGCCCCGCGACCCCAACCAGAGCCTGGCCGCCATCTTGCACATCGACCAGCTGCTGCGGCCCGTGAACTCGGCGCAGGACTTGTTGCGCCTCGTGCCGGGCCTGTTTATCGCGCAGCACGCGGGCGGCGGCAAGGCCGAGCAAATTTTCCTGCGCGGCTTCGACTGCGACCACGGCACCGATTTCGCGGTGAGCGTGGACGGGCTGCCGGTGAACATGGTGAGCCACGCCCACGGCCAGGGCTACGCCGATTTTCACTTCGTAATTCCCGAAACGGTGGAGCAATTGAAGGTGTATAAGGGTCCGTATACGGCCCGGTTCGGCGATTTTGCCACGGCTGGCGCGGGCGAGTTCAGCACCAAAACCCGACTGGAGCACAGCCAGGTGAAGCTCGAAGTGGGCCAGTTTGCTACCCGCCGGGCGCTGGTGATGCTGGACCTGCTGGGGCCGGACCACCACCTGCTCAGCAAGCGCCCTGAAAGCGCCTACGTGGCGGCCGAGTACAACTTCACCAACTCGTATTTCGACCAGCCGCAGCACTTCAAGCGCTTCAATGGCATGGCTAAATACACCGGCCAGCTCTCCGACAAAACGGCGCTCACGGTGCTGGGCTCGCACTTCACCTCGAACTGGGACGCCAGCGGGCAGATTCCGGAGCGCGGCATCGAGCAGGGCATTATCTCGCGCTACGGCAGCATCGACCCCACCGAGGGCGGCCGCACCAGCCGCACCAACGCCAGCGTGGTGCTCACCACCGCGCTGCCGCACGATGCCGTGTTGCGCCAGCAGGCGTATTATTCGAAGTACGATTTCAGCCTGTTTTCCAACTTCACTTTCTTCCTGCACGACTCGATAAACGGCGACGAAATCAACCAGACCGACGACCGGAACCTCTTCGGCTACACGGCCACGTATGAGCGCGACGACCAGCTTGGGGCGCGCGCGCTGCACAGCACGCTGGGCGTGGGCACCCGCAACGATTTCTCGACGCTGGGCCTGCGCCACACCGTGCGGCGCGAAACGCTCGATACCATCAGCACGGGCCGGCTGTTCGAGCAGAACATCAACGTATACCTCGATGAAACCCTGACCCTGACCGACCGCCTCACGGTGAACGCGGCGGTGCGGGCCGACTTTTTCACCTTCGATTTCCGGGGCCGGCGGACTGATGAGGCCACCGGCCTAACCGCGCCGCTGGCGGGCCGCGTGGCCCGGGCCCGCGTGTCGCCCAAGCTCAACCTCTACTACCAGCTGTCGCCGGCCGTGCAGCTGTTTGCCCGTTCGGGTTTCGGCTTCCACTCGAATGATGCGCGGGGCGTGATTCAGGGCGTGAATGCCAATGTGCTGCCCCGCGCCATCGGCTCCGAAATCGGGAGCACGTTTAAACCGCTGCCCAGTCTGGTAGTGAATGCCGCCCTCTGGAGCCTGTATTTGCAGGACGAGCTGGTGTACGTGGGCGATGACGCCGTGGTGGAAAGTACCGGCCCCACCCAGCGCTACGGCCTCGATTTGTCGGTGCGCTACCAGCTGGGAAGCCGGTTGTTCCTCGATGGCGACTTCAACTACAACCACGGCCGCCAGCTCGACGCGCCCGAAAAGGCCAACTACATTCCGCTTGCGCCCACCTTCACCAGTACCGGCGGCCTCACCTACAAAGTCCCGAAAGGCTGGAGCGGCAGCCTGCGCTACCGCCACATCGACTCCCGCCCGGCCAACGACGACGGCAGCATCCGCGCCAAAGGCTACTTCCTGCTCGATGCTGTGCTGGCCTACACCACGCCGCGCTTCCAGATTGGGACTTCGGCCGAAAACCTGTTGAACGTGGAGTGGAACCAGGCCCAGTTCGCCACCCAGACCCGCCTGCCCGCCGAGCCTGCCGTTGGCGTTGATGAGCTGCACTTCACGCCCGGCACGCCATTTTATGCGAAGCTGAATGTGAGCGTGTTTTTTTAGGTCGTCCTGCTGCCCGCTGGCACGCGTCGCAGACGCGCGCCAGCGGGCAGCAGGACTCTTTCAATCAAAAAAAAGCCGCTCCGATTCATCGGAGCGGCTTTTTTTTGATTGAAAATGGCTGGTCGTTACTGCACTGCCACCTTCTGGCTCACATGAAACTCGGGTACGCTCAGCTGGTAAATACCGGCCGGCAGCGTCTTCTTCACGCCGAGGCGCAGCTCGTTCGTGCCGTTGTAGAGGCGCACAGTTTCCTGGTGCACCAGGCGGCCCGTCAGGTCGTGCAGCTGCACGGTGGCGGCCTGCTCGCGGTTGGCGGTAATCACCACATCGATGCGGTCGGCGGCGGTGGGGTTGGGGTACACCAGTACCTCGGCGGTGGGTACTTCCTTAGTGTTAGCCAGCACGGCGGCATCGCGGCGGCCGGTCATGGCGCCGGTTACCACGGTGGGAGCAGTGTAGGTGGCCTTCACGAACGCGCCCTGGCTGGGGTTGGCGGTGCTGGCGTTTTTGGCTTTCAGCGTGTACCAGCCTTCGGTGGTGGGCGTGTAGGTGCCCGTGAGGGTACCGGTGCCGGTTTGGCTGCTCACTACGGTGCCAGCGCTGTTGAGCACGGCCACCGTCAGGCTGCGCGTGGCATCGACGGGGAAAAGGGTGTAGGTGACGCCTTTGTTGGCGGCCACGTAGATGCGGCCGGCCGTGCGGTAGGCCGTGGAGGCGGCCGGCAGCTCACCACCCTGCATCAGGCTGCGGCTGTCGGAGTCGCCGAGGTCGTTGGCCAGCTCCCACTCCTGGGTGGTGGTCAGGGCGGGGCGGGTGTAGTCGGTCACGGCGTTGGTGGGCGCCCACACCGAGTAGCCCCGGCGGCCGCTGGCGGCCGTGCCGTTGCACGGCGGGGTGTTGATGGCCACGGTCTGGGTGCTGCTCACCGTGATGGTGGCAGTGCCATTTGCCCCGGAATAGTCCTTCAGCACGGTACCGGGCGCGAAATCGCAGCTCACCGTGTTGTTCTGCCAGGTGGTGAAGTTGTCGTTGATGCCGATGATGGCCTTGGTGCTGCGCTCAATCACGAGGTGGTCGGCGGCTTGGTAGCGCACTCTGTACGCGCCGTCCTTGAAATGCAGGTTCTGGTGGCACCACACCAGGTTCACGAGGTCGTCGCGGGTGGGCAGGTCCACGGTGCTTTTGGGGCTGTGCACGTAGCGCTTGCTGGTGTTGCCCACGTTGAACACGTCCTCAAAAAACAGCATCGGCGAGCCATCCATGGCCAGCGCGGCAGCATACACGGCCGAGAGGCGCGGGTCGAACGGGTCGATGTGCGGGGCCAGCTCCGAGCCGGTATTCCAGCCGGTGTAGTTGCCGTTGGCATCTACCTGGGGCCGCATCGTGTCGTGGTTGTTCACGAAGGGCACCGTACGGTGCACATACGTCCCGTTGATGTTCACCACCCGCGTGCCTTGCTGGTAGCTGGGCAGCGTGCCGATGTCGAAGCTGCCGCCCTGGCTCACAACGTTGTACAGGCCGTTGCGCAGCGAGAAGTCGAACGTGCCCGAGCGGTTGTTCACGTTGGCTACCCAGCCATCCATCTGGCTCGACGAGCCCACCCATTCACCCACGGCGTACATGGTGGCCCCGCCGTTGGCCCAGCCGGCGTTGCTCTGCATATTATACAGAAAGTCTTCGGAGGCGAAGTCGGGGAAGTGCTTCACCGCGTCCATTCGCACACCATCGAAACCGACCTGCTTCTTGTACCAAATCAGCCAGTTGCGGTTGCCGGTACGCATGTAGTCGCTGGCCTGCACGGGGTTATAGGTAGTGGCGTTGGAGCTTTGGCCGTAGGAGCCGGTGTAGTAGCTGATGTCGGGCCCAAACAAGGGGGCGTTCCAGTCGCCGGTGGTGGAATTATTTCCCTGGTTGGGGTTGAAATTCTCCCAGTTTTTCGAGAAGCGGCCCGAGCGGCTGAAATAATCTGCGGCGCTCTCGTCGGTCACCGGCTTAGCGTAGCTCACGTAGCGGAAGTTCTTGTACTTGCTGGTCGTGCCGTCTTCCCAGGCGGCGGGGTCCTGCCCGCCCGCACCGGTCGAGGAACCGGCCCCGTCGTTGTGGTTCAGCACCAGGTCCTGAATTACCTCCACGCCGTTGGCGTGCAGCACGGCCACGGCGCGCAGCAGCTCATCCTTCGTGCCCATACGGGTAGCCAGGAAGCCTTTCTGCCACTTATCGCCCAGGTCGTAGTTGTCGAAAGGGGAGTAGCCGTTGCCCTGGTTGGCGTTTTTGATGGTCGGCGGAATCCAGACGGCATCCACGCCCATGCTTTTCAGGCGCGGGGCCAGGTCGGCGAGGTAGTTGGCCCAGCCATTAGGATAGTTCGAGTTCCAGAAATCCCACCAGAAGCCCTGCATGACTACTTTTTGGGCGTAGGCAGCTTGGTTGCCGACCCCCAGCAACGCGATGGCCAGAGCTAAAGCAAACCGGAATCGTTTGCGGAACGGAAAACGCGGGGAAAAGTGCATCATGTGTGGGAATTGGGTTTTGTGAGGAAAAAATGAAGTACGGCTTGTTAATCAGTAGCAGCGCAAAAACAGCGATTTTGCTGCTATTACAGTGAATCAAGGTAGAAAAAATGGTTCGTATAACCTTGAAATGACAAAATATTATTTGTGCATTCGATTGCATTTTTTGAATAATTGTGCTATGTCAATAATTATTGTTCATCAGGTCGTGGAGGAGTGCTGGCGTTGTGCTCCGGGCCTTGGTTTCGCTCAGGCTCCGGCTTGGTTCGTTTTGGTAAAAGTGCCGGTTGGCGAGTGGTTGCTGCTGCAGCGCGCCGTAGTTTTGGCCCATGGTTAGGTTGAGAGAAGTAGGGGAGTTTGTCAGAGCGTCTGCCGGTAAGGCGCACATCATTGGTTGCCTGGCCGCCACGCTGCTCACCGCCGGCTGCCAGCTGCGCGCCGAGGAGGCGCAAACGCCCGCCAAAAAACGCGTCACTGCTGCTGCTGCCCTCACATCGGCCGCTGTGCCGGCGGTGGCCGTCCCGGTCCCCGATTCGCTGCGCCTGACCCCGGTGCCCGCGCTGGCCGCCGTGCCCGATACCCTGCGCCAGGCCATCGAGCAGCTGCACGCCGCCCTTGGTCCTGCCGCCGCCGCGCTACGCCCCGAAGTGCTGGAGCAGGCCTGCATTGGCTACCTCACACTGCACCCCACCGGCCGCATCGAGCGCGCCGGTCTGCTGGCCGTGGCCGATATGGACCTGCCCAACACCTCCGAACGCCTCTGGGTCATCGACCTGAAGGAAGCGAAAGTGCTGCACCGCAGCCTGGTGGCCCACGGCGAAGGCTCGGGCCACCTGCGCGCCCGCCGCTTTTCCGATAAAGATTCGTCGGCCTGCACCTCGCTGGGCTTCTACCGCACGGCGGGTACTTACGATGGTGTTCATGGCTACTCGCGCCGCATCGAAGGATTGGATAAAGGGCAAAATGCGAATGCCTTCGACCGCTACGTGGTGCTGCACGCCGCCGATTACGTCAGCCCGAAATACGTGCGCCAATACGGCCACCTGGGCTACAGCCGGGGCTGTCCGGCGCTGCCGCCCGCGCAGTTCAAGGCCATTATTGCCACGTTGCGGGTGGGCAGCATGCTGCTCATGAGCGGCCCCGGCCTGGCCTCGCGCTGGCTGGATGGGCCGGCCGCCGGCCGCCGGTTTTTGCAGCGCGGCTGGCGCTAGCCGGGTTGCATCCGGAGAAGCAACGGAATCATTTAGCTCGGCAAATCGTGTTTAAAGTAGCCGCCGGAATTCCCACTCCGTATAAAGCATCCGAAACAGCTGTCGCCCGTGCGCCGGCTGATTTTGCTTCTCCAACCAGCCACTTCGATTATGCATTCGCATCAGCCCAGCATCGTTCAGCGCAAACGCCAAGGCCTGCGTCGTCAGCGCATGGCGCGCCGCGTTCTGCCGTTTTTGGCCTCGTTGTTTTTGGCTACGCCCATGGCCGGCAATATTCAGCAGTCGGTGGCGGGCAGCTCGCGCAACGAGCTGCGGATGCCCAAAATAGAATTTTCGCCCAAAGCCCAGTTCGACCAGGAGCTGCGCACCACCTACAATGCCCTCGGGGCCGAGCAGGAAGGGCTGCGCTTTGAAACGTTCGCCAAGGCCATGACCGGCTACCTCAACCTGCGCCAGGCCGGCAAGCTGGCCGAGGACAAGCAGGTGCTGACGGTTATTGACTTCGACCTGCCCAGTACCGAAAAACGCCTCTGGGTGCTCGATTTGGGCAAGAAAGAAGTCCTCTTTCATACCCTCGTGGCTCACGGCCACAACTCGGGCGAGAATGAAGCCAGCAGCTTTTCCAACACCGACCAAAGCAATATGAGCAGCCTGGGCTTTTATGTCACCGGCAGCGAATACGAAGGCAAGCACGGCCATTCGCTGCGCCTCGAAGGCATGGACGAAGGCGTGAACAGCAACGCCGCTGCCCGTTCCATCGTGATGCACGGCGCCGATTATGTCAGCGAAGACTTCATTAAGCAGAATGGCCGCCTGGGTCGTAGCCTTGGCTGCCCGGCGCTGCCCATGGACCAGTATTCGCAGATTATCGACGTTGTGAACGGTGGCACTTGCCTGTTCCTCAACAAGTCGGACGCGGGTTACTCGTCGCAGTTTTTGAACCAGCAAGTGGCCATGGCTGCTATGGCGCCCCACGCCACGGCCCACGGCATCTCGTAGGTTTCAGCACTGCTGATATTATTGGAAAAGGCTCCCCGCGCAAGCAGGGAGCCTTTTTGTTTTTGGCTGGCTGTCGGAATAAAGACGAAGTGCTACAGCTTCACGCCAAACTTCGCGCCCACGCCTTCCAAATCCTTAACCACGGCATCGAGCAGCGGAATGCCGTCCAGCAATCGATGGGCGGCCATTTCGCGCTCGGGGTCGCCAGGGATGAGGACTTTTTTGCCTTCCACTGCCTGCGCTTGGCGGAAAGTTGAAATCCAGTTATCCATGTGCGCTTTAAACTCGTTGGCAGGCCGGAAGGCATCGACGCGCATGGCGCCGAAAAAGTGTCCCAGGCCCTGCCCCACGGGGTTGGCCGAGGGCTGTAGGAAGGCCACGAAGGGCGGCACCCACGGCCCATAGTTCGCGCCGGAGAGCACGGCCGAGAAAATATCGACCACCGCGCCCAAGCCGTAGCCCTTGTGCGAGCCGGTGGCCCCGCCCAGGGGCAGCAGCGCGCCGCCGTTTTTCACCGCGTTGGCATCGGTGCTGGGTTGGCCGTCGGCGGTTTGGGCCCAGCCTTCGGGCAGGGGCAGGCCCTTGCGCTGGGCAATTTCGAGCTTGCCGTTGGCGGCGGTGGTGGTGGCCATGTCGAGCACGAAATCAGACTGCTCGCCGGCGGGCACGGCTACGGCAATGGGGTTGGTGCCAAGCAGGCGGTCGAGCGAGAAGGTGGGCGCGACGAGCGGCGAGGCGTTGGTCATGGCAATGCCAATCATGTCGTGCGCCAGCGGCAGCATGGCGTGGTAGCCGGCAATGCCGAAGTGGTTGGAGTTCTTCACTGAAACCCAGCCGGTACCTGCCTGCCGGGCTTTCTCAATGGCCACGCGCATGGCCCGGGGGCCCACCACCAGGCCCAGGCCGCCGTCACCATCTACCACGGCGGTACTAGGCGTTTCGTAGGTGACGCCCACGCGGGGCGTGGCGTTGATGCGGCCGGCCTCCCACAGGCGCACGTAGCCCACGAGGCGGGCCACACCGTGGGAATCTACGCCGCGTAGGTCGGCCGAAAGCAGGGTTTCGGTGGCGAGGGTGGCATCCTCGGCCGGGCAGCCCATGGCGAGAAAAACGCTTTCGGTGAAGGTGAAAAGCTGGCTGTAGGAGAAGGTCATGTCTTGAGGAATCGGAGAAATGGGAACGTCATACCGAGCGCAGCGAAGCATCTTTACCGCCACCACTAATCCATTCGATTGGTTTAGTGGTGGCGGTAAAGATGCTTCGCTGCGCTCGGTATGACGCTCAAAGTAAATTATACGGCCAGTATCTCCGCCAAAACCCCTTCCTTCAGTGCGAAAGCCGACGCACGAATCCGCGTAATTTCCGTGATGCCCAGCACGAAATCAATTAGCACGGTGGCTACCACCATCATATTGGCCCGCATGGGCAGGATGCCGGGCAGGGCCTTGCGCTGCTCGTGGTTGCCGCCGAGCAGGTGGCGGTAGCTGCTTTGGAAGGATTCCAGCGCCAGCTCGGTGCAGGGCGGCAGCTCGGCCTCAGTACGCAACTGGCCAGCTTGCATGTCGGCCAGGCTGTCGAAGCTGCCGGATGCGCCGACGATGCCCACCGGCCGGTACTGCCGCACGGCTTCGATGAGCGGCGTGAGCATTGTGCCGAGGTACTGCTGCTCGGCCTCGACGGCGGCGGCGGGAAATACGCCGCTGGGGTCGGGAAAGAACATATCCAGCAGGCGCTGAGCCCCGATTTCGAAGCTCTGCTTCCAGAAAATGGTAGTCTGGTTGGCAATGATGAACTCCACCGAGCCGCCGCCGATGTCCATTATCAGCTGCGATTCCTTCCCCAAATCCACGGCCTGGCGCACCCCCTGGCAGATGAGCTCCGCCTCGCGCTCGCCAGAAATGACGTTGACCTGAATGCCGGTTTGCTCGAAAATGTCGCGCACCAAATCGGGACCATTTTTCGTGACGCGCATGGCGCTGGTGGCGGTGGCACGCACCTCCGTCACGGAGTGCAGCTCCATTTCCTCCTTGAAGCCGGCCAGCGTGTGCAGGGCGCGGTCGTAGGCCGCCGGGGCGATGATGCCCTGGCTGATGCCGCCCTCGCCCAGGCGTACGCCCGCTTTGGTGCGCAGCACGACCACCGGTTTCTGGCCGGGCGTGGTGGGCATTTCCACAATAAGCAGGTGGAAAGTGTTGGTGCCCATATCAATCAGGGCAAGGCGGCGGGGGTGAGGATGGGCGTGATGCATTGAGAAGAAAATATGGCAATGGCAACGAAGGGTACGACGGGCCTGTGCCGAAGCACCCTAAACATGCGCTTGCTTCCTACGTAAAGAAAGAGCGATGGCTGATAAAAATTTTATTTCAACGAAGAAGTGTCCGGTCTGCCAGCAGTGGTCGCACTGGCAGCAGCAAGCCACCGACCGCTGCGAACACTGCGGCGAGCTGCTGGACCCACGCACGCACGAGGAAACCCGGCAGCGCGCGGCTACGGAGCACCTGCGCGGGGGCATTCAGCTCGTGGAAATATACCCCGAAGATGGCGGCCTGGTGCGGTTTTTCAAGACTATTGTGCGGGGCGGGCAGCTGCTATTCGTGGCCATTCTGGGGTTTATTGTGTGGCTGGTAACCGCCTTGGCGGCCTGATATGCGGGTGCCGGCCGTGCTTCGCCACCCTTTGTTTTTAGGCAGCGCCCTGCTCTACGGCGGCTACCAGCTAAACAAGCACTGGCTGCACCTGGCGCTGCCGGCCGGGCTGGCGTCGTACTTGAACGATGTGCTTTTTCTCCCCCTAATGCTCAGCCTGGCCCTGGCCGCACACCAAACCGTGTACGGCCGTGGGGCCACGCTGCCCGGCACCTGGGTGCTGGCCGCCTGGGCCGGCGTAGCGCTGTGGTTCGAAGGCCTGCTGCCGCTCTGGTCGGCCCAGGCCGTGGCCGACCCGGCAGACGTGTTGGCCTACGCGGCCGGGGCGCTCATTTTTCAGCTGTGGATGAATAAGCGCGTGAGGTAAGCTTTAGCCTGCCGTGTTTTAATGAAGCTGTTTAGAAAGTCAAAGGACTCCCAAAAAAGCGCGAAATTTGAGGTGTAACACTCCTTTTTTCGCATTTTAATGGAAGTCCTGTCCAAAGATATGATTCGCCAATGGATTCTGCCCGCGCTCACCTTCTCCGCCCATGGCCGCCCCTCGGTCGTGGAGCCGGCCGAGTTGGTGGAAGCCATTCTCTACAAACTCAAAAGCGGCTGTCAATGGCGATTGTTGCCTGTTAAACAGTTTTTTACGGGCGCATCGCTGACCTGGCAGGGCGTGTACGCCCGCTTTAATGCGTGGCGCAAGGACGGGTCCTGGCAAGGGGTATGGCTCCGCTTGTTGCGCGAAAACGGGGCCCATCTGGACTGTTCCAGCGTCCAACTCGACGGCAGCCACACGCCCGCCAAGAACGGCGGGGAGGCCGTCGGCTATCAGGGCCGCAAGAAAGCCCGTACCACCACAGCCCTCTTCTTGGCCGATAACCGGGGACAACCGCTGGCCTGCGCCAGCCCGCAGGCGGGCAACCACCACGACACCCACCAGCTCAACGCCTTGTTCGGGGAAATCTGCGCCTCGCTCGAAGCGGCTAATATTCCCGTCGCCGGGCTGTTTCTGAACGCCGACAAAGCCTTTGACACCCAAGGCTTTCGTCAGGAATGCGCCCGGCGCGACATCGAGGCCAACATTCCCCGCAACCGCCGCGCCGCCGACTGGCAGACCGACGACGACACCTTTTTCGACCCCGAACTCTACCGCCGCCGCGTCGTGGTCGAACACGCCAACGCCTGGCTCGACGGCTTTAAAACCTTGCTCGTGCGCTACGAAACCAGCGTCGGCAATTGGCTGGCCTGGCACTGGCTCGCCTTCGTCGTCATCTTTTTGCGAAAAATTAATCAAAAGCCGACTTTCTAAACAGCTTCAATATCTTTTTTTCCAAAACGGCAAGCTAAAGTTTGCCTCACACGGCAAACCGGCAGAACGTGCCCAGCGGCAGCTTGCGCTGCCCGGCATCGTGCAGGTAAATCTCGCCCAGCTCGCGCACGGCCTTCTCGCCGGGGAAAATGGCGGTAGTCAGATTATCGAGAATCAGGGCTGAGAAGCCCAGCGAGTACAGGTTCACCACAAAGAAATGGTCCTCTGGGTCGAGGAGCTGCTGGCTGAGCTTGAGCATTTCGTTCAACTCGTCTTCGAGCTGCCATTTCTCACCGTTGGGGCCCCGGCCGTAGGCGGGCGGGTCGAGGATGAGGCCCTGATACTTGCTGCCGCGCTTCACTTCGCGCCGCACGTACTTCATGGCGTCTTCCACGAGCCAGCGCACGCCGTCGAGCTGGCTGGCTTCCATGTTGTCGCGGGCCCAGAAGTTCACCTGCTTCACCGAATCGAGGTGCGTGACGTCGGCGCCGGCGGCGCGGGCGGCCAGCGTGGCCGCGCCCGTGTAGGCAAACAGGTTGAGCACGCGCGGCAATTTGGCGCGGCGCTTTTTCGTCTGATTATAGATGAACTGCCAGTTGGGGTCCTGCTCCGGAAACAGGCCCACGTGCTTAAACGAGGACAGGCCCAGCCGGAATTTCAGCTTCAGGCCATCGGGCCGCTCGTAGGCAATGACCCACTGCTCGGGCATGTCGGGCTTGAGGCGCCACTGGCCCTTTTCGGTGGAGCCGGGCGCACGGGCGAAGGCCGCATCGGCCTTTTTCCATTCCTTGAGGGGCAAGTGCGGGTCCCAGATGGCTTGCGGCTCGGGGCGGGCCAGGATGTATTGGCCAAAGCGTTCGAGCTTCTGGAAGTTGCCGGAATCAATTAGCTCGTAGTCGGGCCAGGGCGAGGTGGTGAGGAAATCGTACATAGAGCGCGCAAAGGTAGGGGCCGTGCCCGGCAGGGTCGGCTAATTGGGTAGTAACCCGGTCCGAGCCTTTTGGGGTTTGGGGCCGTATAGGGGTACAACCAGCTTCCGGCTAGTTGTCGGTTGTTCGTTGTTAAGCAGTGATTCATAAGCAAACTACTTCAGCGTAAAATCAGATGTTTAAAATTCGTAAAGACCCTGAATTACCGGCTTGGGTATTCCTGGCCCTGCGGCTGGGTTCGCTGCTCGCCGTGGCCGTGGTAGCCGCCGTGGTTGTTAAATGCAGCGGGTACTAAAATCTGCGCGCGACATTTTGCGTCTCAACAGGCGCAGGCCACTTCGTGAACATTATGAATACCCAAAGGTGGATACTTGGCAATTACCCCTCTTCTGAAAGGCCGTTGGCAGTGTTCATCGAAAAGTAGCGACCCACCTTGCGAGTACCGCCTAGTTTTAGCAGATGTTAATGACTCTTGCCCCCTGGAAAACCTGCCTCGTTGCCTGCGTGCTGATGCTGACGGCCTGTTCATCGCCGGCGCAGCAGGCCGAGGTGCTGGTGCCGGATTCCTCCCTGGGGCCCCTCACCCCGCGCCGCGACGTATCGGAAGCGCCCTGGCGGGGCCGCGTGCTCGACCGCAACGATTCCGTGCTGGTGGCCACCCGGCCGGTGTACCTGCTCACCCTGCCGGTGCGCCCGCCGCTCGACTCCGCCGGCCTCAACCGCCTGCTGGGCTGGCGCGACAGTGCCTTGTGGCACCGCATTAGCGCAGCTCTGCCCTACGAAGGCGCCCGCCCCAAGGGAGGCGTGAAATTGCTGCTTACCAACGCGGAAGCCGAAAAAATACGCAAGCGCCAGAAGGAGTGGCCCATGCTCAGGCTCACGCAGCAAACCATGCGCACCTATACCACGAGCACGGGAGCACCCGTGCTTGGCTACGCCGCTGACCAGGCGCAGGCTTTCCTGCGCTCGGCCCAACGTTACCGTCGGGGCCGGTTCTACCGCCTGCGCAACGGTGGCGTCGAGAGCTACTACAACGGCCTGCTCAACGGCCGCCGCGGCATTCGGCACCCGCTCCTCGACTCCACGGGCCAGGAGCGCGGCAACTGGGCCGCCGACACCGCGTTTCAGCAAGGCCAGGACCTCCATCTGAGCCTCGATGCCCGGCTGCAGGCCTATGCCGAAAGCCTGATTGGCGGCCGCAAGGGCTACCTCGTAGCCCTCGACCCGCGCACCGGCGAAATTCTCTGCTTCGTATCAGGCCCCACGTTTTCGGCCCGCACCCTCACCGCGCCCGACCAGGCCGGCGTGCGCGCCAAGCTGCTGGAAAGCGAAGACATGCCCCTGATGAACCGGCCCGCCATGCTGGCCAACCCGCCGGGCTCGGTTTTTAAGCTCGTGAATGCCGCCGTGGCCCTGCAGCTGGGAGCTATCACGCCCCAAACCGGCTTTCGCTGCGACCAGTCGCTCATCAGCTGCGTGCACCACCACCCGGCCGGTAAAAACCTCACCCTAGGCCTGCAGTACAGCTGCAATCCCTATTTCTACCAGGTGATGCGCAATATCATCAGCCGCGTGCCCGACAGTCTGGCCACCGACACCGTGGCCGCCCGCCACGCCAACTTGGCCCAGTGGCGCCGCTACGTGCGGTCCTTCGGGCTCGACTCCGTGCTGGGCGTGGATGTGCCGCACGAAGCCCCCGGCTTCCTGCCCACCCCGGCCTACTACGACAAGGTCCGCCGCACCACGCACTGGACCTACCGTTCCATTTATTCGCTCAGCATCGGGCAGGGCGAAATCAATCTCACCGGCCTGCAAATGGCCAATATGGCCGCCATCATCGCCAACCGGGGCTGGTACATCCGGCCGCACCTGGTGCGCAGCGTGGGCGACAGCGGCCCGCTGCCCCGCTTCACCAAAAAGCACTACACCCTGGTCGATAGCGCCAACCTGGCCGCCCTCGTCCCCGGCATGATTGCCGTGATGCAGCGCGGCGGCACCGCCGAAACCTCCAGTCTGGCTGATGTAGGCATCACCGTGGCCGGCAAAACTGGCACCGTGCAAAACGACGAAGGCGACGACCACGCCACCTTCGTCGGCTTCGCCCCCGCCAACAACCCGCGCATTGCCGTGGCCGTGTACCTCGAAAATGCCGGTTTCGGGGCCACCGCCGCCGCCCCCTGCGCCGTGATGGTGATGGAGAAATACCTGAGGGGCAGCATCGCGCCCAAGCGCAAGCGTTGGGAGTCGCGCATCAAGCGCCGCGCTAAGATTGAGGATTAGGGCGACGCGGGCCGTGCCCCACAGGGGTCCCATGAGGCGCACACGGGGGGCGACGACGCCAGGGCCATTCATTACTTTTGCATCATGCAATTCCATAAATACCAGGGCACCGGCAATGACTTCGTCATGATTGACGACCGTGTCCATGCTTTCAATGAAACCGACCAGCCGCTGATTGCCCAGCTCTGCGACCGCCGCTTCGGCATTGGGGCCGATGGCCTGATTCTGCTGCGCAACAAGCCTGATTTCGATTTCGAAATGGTGTACTTCAACGCCGATGGCCGCCCCAGCTCCATGTGCGGCAACGGCGGCCGCTGCACCGTGGCCTTTGCCAAATACCTCGGCCTCATCGGCGACGAAACCCATTTTCTGGCCGTGGATGGCCCCCACGAAGCCCGCGTGGAGCCCGACGGCACTGTGCGCCTGCGCATGATTGATGTAGCCGCTGCCCAGAAAGCCGGGGTAGGGGAGGCCGACGTTTTCCTGCACACCGGCTCGCCCCACCACATTCATTTCCTCGACCCTGAAGGCGGTCAAAAACTGGTAGATTTCGACGTGTACGGCATCGGCCACGACATCCGCCACGACTCGGCCTACGACCCGGCCGGCACCAACGTCAACTTCGTGGAAATTCCCGCCGACCCCGCCCAGCCCTGGCCCGTGCGCACCTACGAGCGCGGCGTGGAAGACGAAACCCTGAGCTGCGGTACCGGCGTAACGGCCGTGGCCCTGGCTGCCTCGCAACGCGGCGCGGCCTCGCCCGTGCGCCTGCAAACCATGGGCGGCGAACTGGAAGTAAGCTTCGAGCAGCGTCCCGACGGTGGCTTCGAAAACGTATGGCTGAGTGGCCCGGCGGTGCGGGTTTTCGGCGGGGAGGTGTAAGGCGGGTCACCTCACCCCCTGACCCCCCTCTCCAAAAAAGAAGGGGCACCGGCTTTGCTCCAGACAGATGAAGCCGTTAATGAAAATAGCCCAGCGCAATGCGCCGGGCTATTTTCGTTTTATTCCTGCTCCGAACCGGTGCCCCCTCTCTGCGGGAGAGGGGGGCAGGGGTGAGGTTAACCGTGAGGCTACTTCTTCAGCATCGCCAGCAGCTCTTCAGCGGCTTTCTCCGACGAGGCGGGGTTCTGGCCCGTAATCAGGTTGCCGGCCGATACGACGTAGGGCTGCCAGTCGGCGCCTTTCGAGTACTGGCCGCCGTTTTCTTTCAGCATGTCTTCCACCAGGAAAGGCACTACGTTGGTCAGCTGCACGGCCTCTTCTTCAGTGTTGGTGAAGCCGGCTACCGACTTGCCTTTCACCAGCGGCTCGCCGTTGGCGGCTTTCACGTGGCGCAGCACGCCGGGGGCGTGGCACACGGCGGCTACCGGCTTGCCGGCGTTGTACATGGCTTCGATGAAGGCAATGGACTTCTTGTCTTCGGCCAAATCCCACAGGGGGCCGTGGCCGCCGGGGTAGAACACGGCGTCAAAATCTTCGGCCTTGATGGTGTCGAGCGTCACCGTGCTGGCCAGGGCTTGCTGGGCGGCGGTGTCGGCCTTGAAGCGCTTGGTGGCATCGGTCTGGGCGCTGGGGTCGTCGCTTTTGGGGTCGAGGGGCGGCTGGCCGCCTTTGGGCGAAGCGAGCGTAACATCAGCGCCGGCATCGATGAAGGTGTAGTAAGGCGCGGCGAATTCTTCGAGCCAGAAACCGGTTTTGTGGCCGGTGTTGCCGAGCTCGTCGTGCGAGGTCAAAATCATTGCAATTTTCATGGTATCTGGGTTTTAGTGGTAATGAAAAAAAAGAGCGGCCGGCGTTAGTCCAGCAGCTGGTAAAAAGTGACGGCGCGCTCGGCCAGCAGCGGCCCTATCTGCTTCACCACCAGCTCTTGGTAGTGGGCCGAGTCGCGGTGGGCTTCGAGGGCCGCCTGGTCGGCGTATTGCTCGTAGATGAAGAACTTAGTGGGCTCTTTCGGGTCCTGGTGCGCGGTGTACACCAGGTTGCCGGGCTCATCGGCCCGCACGGCGGCGGCGGCTTGTAACAGCAGCTGGCGCACGGTTTCTTCCTGGCCGGCCTGGGCCTGGAAGTGGGCCGCTACGCAGATAATGGATTTGTTGGAGGACATGGGATAGTGGGGGGATTGGATGATGTTGAAACGCTGTGAGAACGTCATGCCGAGCATTCTGCGCATCAAGCAGAGACCGAGGCATCTCGCGTGTGGCAGTAACTCACTCGCGAGAAAAGGATTAGTGGTGGCACGCGAGATGCTTCGGTCTCTGCTTGATGCGCAGAATGCTCAGCATGACCGCCTATTAGGCTATGTGCTGATTACGCCACTTTTACCACGGCCTTGCCGGTGTTCTCACCCTTAAATAAGCCCATGAAAGCGGCCGGAATCTGGTCGAAGCCTTCCGTAATGGTTTCCTCGCCTTTCAGCTGGCCGGCGGCGTACCACTCCGTGAGCTTGGCCACGCCCTCGGGCCAGCGGCTGTAGTAGTCGCTCACGATGAAGCCCTGCAGCTTAGTGCTGGTTTTCAGGAGCTTGCCTTCGGGGCGGGGGCCGGTGGGCGTTTCGGTAGCGTTGTAGGTCGAAATCTGACCGCATAGGGCAATGCGGGCGTGCTTGTTCAGCAGGTCGTACACGGCGTCGGTGATGGCCCCGCCCACGTTGTCGAAGTAGCAGTCCACGCCGTTGGGGGCGGCGGCGGCCAGGGCTTTGGCAATGTCGGGCGTGGTTTTATAGTTGATGGCTTCGTCAAAGCCCAGGGCTTTGAGGTGGGCCACCTTTTCGTCGGAGCCCGCCGTGCCAACCACCCGGCAGCCCTGAATTTTGGCCAGCTGGCCCACAATCAGGCCCACGGCCCCGGCCGCGCCGGATACCACCACCGTTTCGCCGGCCTTGGGCTGGCAGATGTCGAGCAGGCCAAAATAGGCCGTGAGGCCGGGCATGCCCAGCAGGCCCAGGAAGTAGCTGGCAGGGGCTTTATCTACCGGCACGGGGTTCAGTGTTTTGGCATCGGCCACGCTGAATTCCTGCCAAAGCAGGTTGCCCACTACGGTGGTGCCTACGGCCAAGTCCGGGCTTTGGCTTTCAATGACCTCGGCTACTACACCGCCCGCAATCGGCTGGCCCACTTCAAACGGTGCCACGTACGATTTTGCCGCGCTCATCCGGCCCCGCATGTAGGGGTCGACGGACACGTACCGCGTTTTCAGCAGCACCTGGCCGGCGGCAAGGGCAGGCGTTTCGCGGGTTTCGAACTGGAATTGCTCGGCCGTGGGCTCGCCCTGGGGGCGGCTGGCGAGCAGAATGGCTTGCGTTTTCATAGGAATAAGGTAGTGAGTTCAGCGAATAAAAAATAGCCGTGCCAGCGTGGTGGTGGCACGGCTATTTCAATCTGGCCGGCCCGAAAGCCAGCGTGCTTAGGCGTTGGTCGTGGTGGTAAGGCTCACCTCAATGTTGCCTTTGGTAGCGCGCGAATAGGGGCAGATGCCGTGAGCGGCTTCCACCAGCTCCTCGGCCTGCTTCTGTTCGAAGCCGGGCAGGTTTACGTGCAAATCGGCCGAGATGCCGTAGCCGCCGTCCTCCGCTTGGCCGAAGCCAATGAGGGCTTCCACGGTCACGTTTTCCAGGCGCACTTTGGCCTGGCGGGCGGCCACGCCCAGCGCGCCTTCGAAGCAGGCTGCGTAGCCGGCGGCAAACAGCTGCTCGGGGTTGGTAGCGCCGGTTTTGCCGGGGCCGCCCATCTCTTTGGGCGTGCTCAGGGTCAGGTTAAGAACGTTGTTGTTGGAGCTAATTTGGCCGTCGCGGCCGCCTTTGGCCAAAGCCTGGGCAGTGAAGATTTTTTCGATTTTCATCGGATTGGGTAAGAAAAAAAGTTAAGCGCTGGCCGCTAAGCCAACTGGGTAAGTAAATGGGTTAGGTGGGTGCGCAGGGCCGTTATCTCGCCTTCCGACATCTGCATCTTGTCGAGCATGAGCAGCGGAATCTGGTCGGCCCGGGCTTCGAGGGCCCGGCCTGCCGGCAGCAGCGCGATGATAACCGACCGCTCGTCGCGCGGGTCGCGGCGGCGGCTGAGCCACTGCTTCTGCTCCATGCGCTTGAGCAGCGGTGTGAGCGTGCCCGAGTCGAGCAGCAGCTTTTCACCCAACTCCTTCACCGTGAGCTTCTCGTGCTCCCATAGCAGCAGAAACACGAGATACTGCGGGTAGGTAAGGTCGAGAGCCTGCAACAGCGGCTGATAGGCCTTGGTGAGCAGCCGCGAAACGGCATAGAACGGGAAGCACAGCTGGTTTTCTAGCTTCAGCAGTGAGTTCTTAGCGGACGGTTCAGGAGGAGTTGCCATGGGGTTTCGAATAGGTAAACGGATAACGGTTGTGTAATGTTTGATTGTGCGCAATTTATTTTTTTAATCTTAAACGCGAGAACGTCCCGCCACAACCCCACCGCCCAATACCTTTGCCCCACCATGCACCTGCGCGCCCTCGAACCCGACGACCTCGAATTTCTCTACGCCCTCGAAAACGACCCCGACATCTGGGGCGTGTCGGATACGCTGGCGCCGGTGTCGCGCCACGCCCTGCGCGAATACCTGGCGCATGCCGGCGCGGATTTATACGTAGTGCGCCAGCTGCGGCTGGTGATTACTACTGAGATAGGTAGCCTTGCCGTGGGTGTGGTGGACCTTTTTGACTTCGACCCGCTGCACCTGCGGGCGGGTGTGGGCATCACCATTCTGGCCAGCGAGCGCCGCCACGGCTATGCCCGCCAGGCCCTGGAGCTGCTGAAAAACTACGCCCGCCAGCTGCTGCGCCTGCACCAGATTTACGCGACTGTAGGCACTGATAATACCGCGAGTTTGAAGCTGTTTCGGGCCGCTGGCTTTCGGCGCGTGGGCATTCGGCACGGTTGGCTGCGCACCGCCACCGGCTGGCAGGATGCCGTGGAATGGCAGTGCCTGCTCCAGCTTTATGCCGGGATATAAAATATATGATAAACTTATATTAGCCTGATAGCGTGTAGCGTTAGTAGGTGCTTAGCAAAGTAAGCCGGGGTATATCCTTTGGCCGAAGGGCTGCGTATACACTTGCAAGCGTTGCGGCTGCGTAGGTAGAGAGTCCCTCCGGCGCGGCGCGAAACCCCTTTTCCTGCTAATTTTCATGCCCCCTTCTTCGACGGTGGAAGTGCCTTTGCGCGCCTCTGCCACCGCTGCCCGGCCCAGCGAATCAGCTGCCGAAAATAACGCCCCTTATACGTTGCCCGACCTGGTGTGCTTTGCGCACTTGCATTGGGATTTCGTGTGGCAGCGCCCCCAGCACTTGCTGTCGCGCTTTGCCCAATACGGCCGGGTGTTTTATGTCGAAGACGCTTTCTGCCACAACGACAACCTGGTTGAGCCGCACGTTGAAATCAAGCTTCGCGACAACGGCGTGAAAGTGGTGGTGGTGCACCTGCCCGCGCGCCTGCGCGAAGACGAAGCCGCCGCCGACCAGGCCCAGTTCGAAGTCCTGAGTCACTATTTTGCCGAGCAGAGCGTCACGAACTACGTGTTCTGGTACTACACGCCCATGGCCCTGGGCAAGTCGCGCCAGTTCACGCCCAAGCTCACCGTGTATGACTGCATGGACGAGCTGGCGGCCTTCAAGTTTGCCCCGCCCGAGCTCAAAAAGCGCGAGCAGGAGCTCTTCGCCAAAGCCGACCTGGTGTTCACCGGCGGGCACACGCTCTACGAAGCCAAGCGCGAGCAGCACCCCGACGCGCACCCCTTCCCGAGCAGCATCGACAAAGCCCATTTTGGCCAGGCGCGGGGCCCCATGGCCGAGCCCGCCGACCAGGCCGGCATTGCGCACCCGCGCATCGGCTTTTTCGGCGTGGTGGACGAGCGGCTGGATATTGAGCTGCTGCGCGAGCTGGCGCAGAACCACGCCGAGTGGCAGTTTGTCATCATCGGCCCGGTGGTGAAGATTGACCCGGCTACCCTGCCGCGCACGCCCAACGTGCATTACCTCGGCGGCAAGGATTATAAGGAACTGCCTGCCTATTTAAAGGGTTGGGACGTAGCCACTCTGCTGTTTGCTGATAACGAAAGCACGAAGTTTATTTCGCCTACCAAAACGCCCGAATACCTCGCCGCCGGCAACCCCGTAGTGAGCACGCCCATCCGCGACGTGGTGCGGCCCTACGGCGACCTCAAGCTGGTGCACATTGCCGATAACGCCGCCGATTTCGGCGCCGCCATCGCCAAGGCCCTCACCCAGCGCACCGACGCCGACTGGCGGCAGCGCACCGATGATTACCTGGCCACCATTTCCTGGGACCAGACCTGGCAGCAGATGGTGAAACTGATGCAGGCGCGCCTGGGTGCCAAAAAGCCCGATGCTTCCACCACCATGACCGGTGTGCCGCTCATGCCCACCAAAGTATCGGAAGTAACGCTGCCGCCCATCGTCTAGCCTGTTGGTAGTCATAATGGACGGATCCAAGCCGCCGCAAGCTGGCGTAGCGTGCCTCCGAAACACGCATAAATTCTGATTATCAGTTAGTTAAAATAAAAATATATAACGCTCCCTTCTTACTGCTTTCCATACCCTGCACTATGTTTGATTACCTCATCGTTGGAGCCGGTTTTGCCGGTAGCGTGCTGGCCGAGCGGCTGGCCACCCGCAGCAACAAAAAAGTCCTTATAATTGACAAGCGCAGCCACATTGCCGGCAACGCCTACGACCATTACAACGAGGACGGTATTCTGGTGCACAAGTATGGCCCGCACATCTTTCACACCAATTCAAAAGACGTGTTCGAGTACCTGGGCAACTTCACCGACTGGCGTCCCTACGAGCACCGCGTGCTCGCCTCCGTGGATGGCCAGCACGTGCCGATGCCCATCAACCTCGACACCATCAACAAGCTCTACGGCCTGAACCTGACCAGCTTCGAGGTGGAAGAATTCTTCGCCTCCGTAGCCGAGCAGGTCGATGTCATCAAGACGTCGGAAGACGTGGTGGTGAGCAAAGTAGGCCGCGAGCTATACAACAAATTCTTTAAGAACTACACCAACAAGCAGTGGGGCCTCGACCCCTCGCAGCTCGATAAGTCCGTGACCAGCCGCGTGCCCACCCGTACTAACCGCGACGACCGGTACTTCACCGACACCTATCAGGCCATGCCCCTGCACGGCTACACCCGGATGTTTGAGAACATGCTCAACCACCCAAATATCAAGGTGATGCTGAACACGGATTACCACGAAATCATGGACTTCATTCCTTTTAAGGAAATGATTTTCACCGGTCCGGTAGATGAGTATTTCGACTTCAAGTTCGGCAAGCTGCCCTACCGCTCCCTCGAATTCCGGCACGAAACCTTGAACAAGGAGAAACACCTCGCCGCGCCCGTGGTGAACTACCCCAACGACAACCTCTATACGCGCATCACCGAGTTCAAGGCCCTCACCGGCCAGGAGCACCCCAAAACGGCCATTGTGTACGAATACCCGCAGGCCGAAGGCGACCCGTACTACCCCATCCCGATGCCCGAAAATGCCGAGCTGTACAGCAAGTACAAGAAGCTGGCCGACGAAACGTCGGGCGTGCATTTTGTCGGTCGCCTCGCCACCTATAAGTATTACAACATGGACCAGGTGGTGGCCCAGGCCCTAACGCTCTACAAGAAACTGACCGAGAAGGAAAACGTCAGCAAGCCCGTCCTGCCCGCCATTTCCGGCAGCACCGCGCTGGTCGAGAAGCTGATAAGCCGCTCGCCGAAGCAAGAGTAGCCGTAGCGTGGACTCTGCGAGTCCGCGTCTCGCCGCGCAGCGGCGAATGCGGGACTCCAACCGTCGCGCAAATCCCTACAACGACCATTCGCCGCATGGCGGCAAGAAGCGGACTCGCAGAGTCCACGCTACTGAGCGAGCCCCGTCAATTTGGCGGGGCTTTTTGTTTTGGGATGGTTTTAGCAGAACGCTCCGTAAATTTGAGGTGCGCGCAAACGCATTTCGCTATAAAAACTACCTGATGTTTGACTTCCTAGGCAAGACCGTCGCCAAAATATTCGGCTCCAAGTCGGAGCGTGATTTAAAGGAAATCGTGCCCTACGTGGCGCTGATTAATGCCGAATATGCCAAACTGGCCGGTTTGACCGATGACCAGCTGCGCGACCAGACCGATGTTGTGCGCGCTCGCATTGCCGAGCGCCTCGCCGGTCTCGACGGGCAGATTGCCGGCTTGCATCAGCAAATCGACACCCAGCCGCAGCTGGACGTGGCGCAGAAGGAAGTATTATTCGAGCAGATTGACGCGCTGGAAAAGCAGCGCAACAAGGACCTCGAAGCGGTGCTGCTGGAGGTGCTGCCGACGGCCTTCGCCATTGTGAAGGATACCGCCCGCCGCTACAAAGACAACGGCCAGCTCGTGGTAACCGCCAATGACCGCGACCGCGAATATGCCACCACGCACGGCAATGTGACCTTCGAGGGCGATAAGGCCATCTGGAGTAACAAATGGCTGGCTGCTGGCGCCGAAATCGTCTGGGACATGGTGCACTACGACGTGCAGCTGATTGGCGGCGTGGTGCTGCATCAGGGTAAAATCTCGGAAATGGCCACGGGTGAGGGCAAAACGCTGGTTTCAACGTTGCCTTCGTTCCTAAATGCGCTGTCGAAGCGCGGGGTGCACCTTGTTACTGTCAACGACTACCTGGCCAAGCGGGACTCCGAATGGAACGCGCCGCTGTTCGAATTCCACGGTATCACCGTGGACTGCATCGACAAGCACCAGCCCAACACGCCGGAGCGCCGCGCCGCCTATCAAGCCGACATTACCTACGGCACCAACAACGAGTTCGGCTTCGACTACCTGCGCGATAACATGGCGCGCGACCCCGAAGAATTGGTGCAGCGCAAGCACCATTTCGCGATGGTCGACGAAGTGGACTCCGTGCTGATTGACGATGCGCGGACGCCGCTCATCATCTCGGGTCCGGTGCCGCGCGGCGATGTGCACGAGTTCTACCAGCTCAAGCCGCGCATCCAGCGCATCGTGGATGAGCAGAAAAAGGTGGTGCAGGCCTACCTCGTGGAAGCCCGCAAGCAGATTGCAGCCGGTAAAACCGGGGTGGAGCCGGGCGACAAAAACGGCGAGGGTGGCCTCATGCTGTTCCGCGCCCACCGCGGCCTGCCCAAGAGCAAGCCCCTCATCAAGTACCTCTCGGAGCCCGGCATCCGCGCCATATTGCTGGCTACCGAGAACCACTACCTGGCCGACAACTCGCGCCAGATGCCCAAGGCTGATGAAACGCTGTTCTTCACCATTGACGAGAAGAACAACCAGATTGAACTGACCGAAAAAGGCCTGGATTTGATTACGGCGCAGGGCGAAGACCCGCAGCTGTTCATCATGCCCGACATCGGCATGGCCATTGCCGACATCGAGAAGAACACCGGCCTCAGCGCCGAAGACAAGCTCCAGCAGAAGGAAAAGCTGATGAGCGACTACAACGAAAAAAGCGAGCGGGTGCACACCGTGAACCAGCTGCTGAAAGCCTATACGCTGTTTGAGAAAGACGACCAGTACATCCTGACCGACGACGGCAAGGTGAAAATCGTGGACGAGCAGACCGGCCGCGTCATGGAAGGCCGCCGCTATTCCGACGGCCTGCACCAGGCCATCGAGGCCAAGGAAAATGTGCGCGTGGAAGACGCCACCCAGACCTACGCTACCGTGACGCTGCAGAACTACTTCCGCATGTACCACAAGCTGTGCGGCATGACTGGTACGGCCGAAACCGAAGCCGGCGAATTCTGGGAAATCTACAAGCTCGACGTGGTGGTGATTCCCACCAACCGGGTGATTTCGCGCCAGGACTCCGACGACCAGGTGTACAAAACGGTGCGTGAGAAATACAATGCCGTGGCCCTAGAAATCCAGAAGTTGGTAGAAGCCGGCCGCCCCGTGCTGGTAGGTACCACGTCGGTAGAAATTTCCGAGCTGATGTCGCGCATGCTGAAGCTGCGCGGCATCCAGCACCAGGTGCTCAATGCCAAGCAAAACCAGCGCGAGGCCGAGATTGTGGCCGCCGCCGGCTACCCTGGCACCGTAACCATCGCCACGAACATGGCCGGCCGGGGTACTGACATTAAGCTGCGCGAAACCTCTAAGGCGTCGGGTGGCCTGGCCATCATCGGCACCGAGCGCCACGAAAGCCGCCGGGTAGACCGCCAGCTGCGGGGCCGTGCCGGCCGCCAGGGCGACCCCGGCACCTCGCAGTTCTTCGTGAGCCTGGAGGACAACCTAATGCGCCTGTTCGGCTCTGACCGTATTGCCAAGCTGATGGACCGCATGGGCATGGAAGAGGGCGAAGTGATTCAGCACTCGATGATTACTAACTCCATCGAGCGCGCCCAGAAGAAAGTGGAGGAGAACAACTTCGGCACGCGTAAGCGCCTGCTGGAGTACGATGACGTGATGAACGCCCAGCGCGAAGTGGTGTATAAGCGCCGCCGCAACGCCCTGCACGGCGACCGCATGGAAGTCGATATCCTCAACATGATTTACGACGTGAGCGAGGACATCGCCGCCGGCCACAAAATCACGGGCGACTTCGAGGATTTCAAGCTGAACGTTATTAAGGTATTCGGCTACGATACTTACCTCTCGGCGCAGGATTTGACCAGCCTGCAGGTGCCGGCCCTGACCCAGAAGCTGTACGACGAGGCCCTGGGCTACTTCCAGAGCAAGAACGAGCACATCGCCAGTAACTCGCTGCCGCTGGTGAACGACTTGCTGAGCAATGGCGCGCCCTACGAGAACATCGCCGTGCCCTTCACTGACGGCAAGAAGCAGATTCAGGCCATTGCCAACCTGCGCCGCGCCCAGGCTACCGGCGGCCACGACATCCTCCGCCAGATGGAGAAAGTGGTGGTGCTAAGCGTAATTGACACTGCTTGGACCCAGCACCTGCGCCAGATGGACGACCTGAAACAGGTGGTGCAAAACGCGGTGTACGAGCAGAAAGACCCGCTGCTGGTGTATAAGTTCGAGAGCTTCGAGCTGTTTAAGCGCATGATTGGCAAGGTGAACGAGGAGACGACGGCCTTCCTCTTCCACGCCGACGTGCCGGTACAGCAAGGTGCCGTGGGCACGAACGAGGAGCAGGACTACTACCTCGAAGACGAGGAGCCCCAGCCCCAGCTCACCGTGGAGCACGAGAGCAACCTCGACTCGCTCGGGGCCGGCCCCGAAGATATCGGCCCCGATTACCAATCGCCCCAGGTAGCCGAGAAGCAAGTGCCTGTGCGCAGCCAAAAAATAGCCAATCGCAACGATAAAGTGAACGTGCAATACATGGACGGCACCGTGAAGCGCGACGTGAAATACAAGTCTGTGGAGCAGGACGTGGAAAGCGGCCGCGCCGTGCTGGTGGACTAGTTCCCAGTCCGGTTCTAAATTGAAAAAGGCGGCCTTCCCACTGGGGAGGCCGCCTTTTTTTCGGTTAGCGCTACTGCCAGAGCCTGCTGTTCTGGTCCATGATGTCGGCCACGAACTCGGCCAGCTCGCGGTAGGCAGCGGGCTGGGCTAGCTGAATGGCCCAGAGCAGGCGAATCAGCCGCGGGTTGTCTTCGGCGTCTTCGTCTTTCATTAGCTCGATGAAAGCCGATAGGGTGGGGGGCAGACCGAAGTCAGCCGGGGACAGGCCGGCGGCGTGGGCGGCTTCGAATATCCAGGTATCGCAGGCCGGCTCCATCACGATGAGGTAATGATTGGCGTGCGCCGGGTGCTGGTAGATGCAATAGCGGCAGTCGGGGCCGAGGCGGGCGGCCACGGGCCGAGAGTTGGCAAACGGGCGCAGATACTTCACGTCGGCGAACTTCTTGTCCTTATCCACCATGCCCACTACGAAGCGCCCGCGGCCCGACTCGGCTTGCTGGCTTAGCACGTTGGCTACTTTGGAGATGCCGTGCTGGTGATTGATGAAGGTGAGCCGGTCGGCGAGGAGGGTGCGGGTGAGGGCGGTATCGACGTGGCACTCGGGTACGAACAGGACGTTTTCAGGCATTGGAGGCCGCGCCGGTCGTGAACCGCTTCATGTTGTAGAATACATCGATGCCATCGGCGCGGATGCTGCGAATTTCCTCGTCGCTGAGCTGGTGCACCTTGGTCTGGTGGTCCTCGTAGTAGGCCGCAAACATGGCCAGCTCGCCGGCCTGCGCGTCGTCGGTGAGCATCGTTTCCAGTATCTCAGTGATGAGGTAGGGGCTATGCGTGTCGATGAAAAACTGATTATTGGTGCTCTCCACGATGCGCCGGCCCAGCTTCGATACATACACCGGGAAGGAGTGGGCCTCGGGCTCCTCGAACAGCAATACTGCGTCGTCGTTGCTCTCGATGGCCGCGAGGTAGAATATGATGCGTTGCAGGGTATCGGCTACGCTGGAATAGGGGTAGGAGTAGATAATGCCGTCCTGGTCCTTGATGATTTCGAGGCGGTGCTCGTCCATGCGAAGCTGGAGCTTCTGGCCGTAGCGCTCGAACATTTGCGCAATTTCTGCCCGTAACAGGGTGTAAGCTTGGATGATTTCGATTAAATTATTGCCACTAGGCGGGTTTAGATAAGCATCACCTGTCTCTTGGTTAATGAAAGTGTTTTTTATAAATGCGTAATTGCGCGGAAGTGAGCCTGTATTGAGATTGGCACCAAAATCAGTAAAGTCTGATTTGATTTTAACGCTGGAAAAGCTTGCGTTATTGAATGTTGTATAAAGGATGTTTTTAGCAGCAAACCCATTATGCATTTCCAGTTTTATATGCTCAAAAGGAATCTTGGATAATACACTGGCATGACTAGCCAAAGTGCTTCTATTGCTAGTTGTGGGAGGGAAACGTTTAAGCAGTTCGTTGTGAAGTTCCTTATCGCAAAACAAATATTCAAACTGTTTACTCTTACTTTCAAACAGCAAAACTGCCACATCCCTATCCGTCTCCACCTTAATCGTATTCCCCACCAGGTTATCATAAAACAGCTGCCGGGGCTCTTCGTACCGGATGAAGCTGCCCATGAACTTCTCGGTCTGCTCGTAGGTGATGCCGCCCAGCAGCGTCATAGCTTCCAGCAGGTTTGATTTGCCCACATTCGGCTCGCCGATAATAAGGTTCACGCGGCGGGGGTGGAGCGTGACGTCCTTGATGGACTTGAAATTCTGGATGCGCAGGAACTTGATGTCGTTTTCCATGAGGAGCGGAGCTTTGGCCAAAAGTACGGGCAAAGCGTAAGGTGTAGGCCAACGCCAGCACTACTGCCCGCCGTACCTTTGCCCCATGACCCTCGCTGCCCGAATCGACCACACCCTGCTGCGCCCCGATTGCACGGAAGCGCAAATCATTCAGCTCTGCGAAGAGGCCGCCGCCCACGGCTTCGCCACGGTGTGCGTACCGCCCTGCTACGTGGCCCTGGCTACGGCTAAGCTGGAAGGTGCGGCGGTGGGCATTTGCACTGTGGTGGGGTTTCCGCTGGGCTACGCCACCTCGGCCGTGAAGTTCAAGGAAGCCGAAGTGGCGCTCTATGACGGGGCCACGGAGCTCGACATGGTTATCAACATCTCGGCCCTGAAATCGGGCAAGGCTGACGCCATTCAGGCCGAAATTCTGGATTTGGCCGATTTGTGCCACGTCCATCAGGCCCTGCTCAAGGTTATCATCGAAACGGCCTTGCTCACGGAGGAGGAGATTATACTGGCCTGCCGCCTGTGCGTGGAAGGCGAGGCCGACTTCGTGAAAACCTCCACCGGCTTTGCCAGCCGGGGCGCGTCGGTGGCCGATACTGCGCTTCTGCGCCGCGTACTGCCCGATACCGTACGCATCAAGGCCGCCGGGGGCATCCGCACCCGCGAAGCCGCGCTGGCCCTGGTGGCGGCCGGGGCCGACCGTATCGGCGCATCCAATAGCCTGGCCATGATTGCTGAAACCGATGAACCGAATGCTGCCTAAGATGCTCGTTGCCTCCCTGTTTTTCGGGCTTACGGCCTGCGCCGGCACTACCCCGCAGGCCCCCCGCGCCAGCGCGCCCGTCGATACCACGCTCAAAAAAACCGCTGCCGCGCCCGCTCTACCCGCCGAGGACGTGACGAAGTATCGCCCCGCGTTTGCCGCGCCCAAAGTCACGCCCATCGCGGCCATCGCGCCCGCCAAAACAACCGTGCTGCCCACCAACCACGTCAACGCCCCGGTAGAGCAGCGCCTGCGCGACCAGGCCTTCACCAACCAGAACGTGAAGTATGCTCAGGGCTACCGCTTGCTGGTGTACCTCGGCCTGGAGCGCGACCAGGTGATGGCCATTCGGCGCGCCATTATCGGCCGCTACCCCGATGAGACGGACTACATTACCTTCAAATCGCCGGTCTACCGTCTTTATATCGGCGACTACCTCACCAAGCTGGAGGCTGCCCGCGCCATGGCCCGCCTGCGTGGTCTCACCCCCAAGCTGGAGCTCGAAACCACGCAAGTGCTGCTGAACAAGACCCCGTAGGGGAGGTAGAGGAAAGAACAAAAACTCCCCTCCTTACCAAGGAGGGGATATTTCAGCGAAGCTGAAATTGGGGTAGTTATGGCGTTGGATGATATCCGGACAGCCAGCCCAAACAATACCGATGCAATTCGTCCAACGCCCCTAACCACCCCCGTCCGAGCTTTTGGCTCGAACATCCCCTCCTTGGTAAGGAGGGGAGTTTGCCCGCCCAACGTCCATCTCGCCCATGTCCGACACCCTCATCCCCCGCATCCAGCAGCTCGCCGTTGCCCACGCTGCCGATACCGTAGCCCTGCGCCAGCACCTGCACGCGCACCCCGAGCTTTCCTTTGAGGAAGTGAACACCGCCGCCTTCGTTACACGGGAGCTGACGAAGCTGGGCCTCACGCCGCAGCCCATTGCCAATACCGGCGTGGTGGCCCTCATCGAAGGCTTGCCTGGCGGCCCCACCATTGCCCTGCGGGCCGATATGGATGCGCTGCCCATCACCGAAGCCAGCGACGTGCCCTACAAATCGACCAACCCCGGCGTGATGCACGCCTGCGGGCACGACGTGCACACGGCCTCGCTGCTGGGCGCGGCCCGCATCCTCAATGAGCTGAAAGGCGAGTTTAAAGGCACTGTGAAGCTCATGTTTCAGCCCGGCGAGGAGCGCCTGCCCGGCGGCGCTTCGCTGATGATAAAGGAGGGGGTCCTGGAGAATCCGGCCGTGGGCCAAGTACTTGGGCAGCATGTATTTCCGCACCTGCCGGCCGGTAAAATTGGCCTGCGCCCCGGCCGCTACATGGCCAGCACCGATGAGCTCTACCTCACCATCAAGGGCAAGGGTGGCCACGGCGCCATGCCCGAAATGAACCTTGACCCCGTGCTGGTGGCCGCCCACATCATCGTGGCCGCCCAGCAGATTGTGAGCCGCCGCGCCAACCCCAAAATCCCCTCGGTGCTGAGCTTCGGCAAGGTCATTGCCAACGGCGCCACCAACGTTATTCCCAACGAAGTGTACATCGAAGGCACCTTCCGTACCCTGAATGAGGAATGGCGCGCCGAGGCCCACCAGCACCTGCGCAAGCTCTGCGAAGGCCTGGCCGACAGCATGGGCGCGGTGTGCGAGCTCGAAATCCGGGTGGGCTACCCGTACCTGGAAAACGAGCCCGCCCTCACGGCCCGCGTACGCGCCGCCGCCGAAGAGTACCTCGGCCCCGAAAACGTAGTGGAGCTCGACCAGTGGATGGCCGCCGAGGACTTCGCCTACTTCTCGCAGGCCGCACCGGCCTGCTTCTACCGCCTTGGCACACGCCACGCCGATGGCCGCTTCGCCGCCTCCGTGCACACGCCCACCTTCGACATCGACGAGCAGGCGCTCACCACCGGCCCCGGCCTCATGGCCTGGCTGGCAATAAAGGAGTTGGGGCAGTAGACTCGTACCGTGGACGCTGCGAGTCCGCGCGTCGGTTGCTCCATCCTCGATACACCATTCGCGGACTCGCAGCGTCCATGGTACCTCTCCCTCATGAATCGATTTCTCTCCTGCTTCCTGCTGCTGGCCGCCCTGCTGGCCCAGCCCGCCGCCGCCCAAACGCGCCGCTCCATCTCCGGCCTGCAGCTCTGGCCCGAAGTGCAGGCCGAGTTGGCCCTGCCCGGCAACGACTACCTGCTCCTGACCGCGCACGGCCAGCAAAATACCGATAACAATCACCTGCTCGGGGCCGAACCTAAGCGCGTGCTGGGCTTCGATGAGCAGCGCCTGAACCTGGCCTACGAGCATTTTCTGAGCGAGCACTGGAGTCTGGGCGGCACCCTCGGCTACTTCACCGCCAGCAGCAAAGACTACCTGCTGATACCCGAAGTGCTGCTGCGCCACCGCAGCCCCCTCGGCCCACTCACCTTCGGCCAGCGCCTGAGCCTGGAGCGCGTTTTTCCCAGCGCCACCGGGGCCAAAAGCCAAACCAACGCCCGCCTCCGTGTCGACCTCGAAAAGCTGCTGCCCGTCGGCACCGGCGGCTTTGCCTTGCGCCCCCGCCTGAGCTATGAGGCCGACACCCACGTTCGCCTCCTCAAGGCCGACACCGACCCCGATGAGCGGTTTATCCAGTTCACCAGCCTGCGCGGCGAGGTGGGCTTCCGCGTGGCGGGCTTGTTCGATTTCACGCCTTGGTTTGCCTATCAGACCAACTACCTGGTCACGCTGCCCCAGTACAACGCGCAGGGCGTCCAGACCTCCGGCGGCAAGCTGAATGCCGTAACCCCGGTGCTGGGCCTCGATTTACGCTTCACCATCATTCAGGGCCAAAGCGCCGAAACCCGCCAGCAACTGCCCACGCAGCACTAAGAACCTATCCAGAAAGCACGTCATGCAGAGCGGAGCGAAGCATCTTTACCGCAACAGTAATCAGTTGCTACTGCGGTAAAGATGCTTCGCTCCGCTCTGCATGACGTGCTTTTTAGCCTAAGCCAGAACGGTCATTCCGATACTGGAGAAGTATGATGGAATATGCCTAACGGTTCCGCTCAGATTCCGCCGGTACCGGAATAACAACCCAGCGATGATGACAAAATTTTAGGCTTCAACTCGGGCTAAATAGTGTTCTGAATAGCTTTATTGGATGATTTTGTCATTAACATAATTATTTAATAATTCCATAATATATCATAATAAGACAAATTGTCTTAAAAATTGCGCATAAACTGGTTGGTATAGAATTTAAGGGAAGTAAGGTGTGCCGCCTGGCGGCTGTGATTTTATCACTTTCCTATAACATTCTATATATCAATAGCAACGCTGCTTTATAACAACCGCCCTTCCCTACGTCCCAGCCGCGTTTTGAGCGCTATGCTGGCCGACATGCTCCGCGAGCCGCAAACGGCCGCCGCGCCGGCCACCCCCGCCTTCGTACCCGCCGCCGACATCCTCGAAACCGCTGCTGGCTTTGAACTGCACCTGGCCCTGCCCGGCGTGAAAAAAGAAGCCGTCACCCTCGACTTCCTCGACGGTCAGCTTGTGGTGTCTGGCACCCGGCCTAGCCCGGCCGCTGCTGCTAAAGCAGCCGCTGCTCCCGCTACGGAAGCTGCAGCCAACGATAACGAAGCCACGCCCGCCGAGGCAGCTCCCGAGGCTCCGGCCACGCCTAAATTCCGCCGCATCGAAACCAGCTACGGCCAATTCTTGCGCACCTTCCGCCTGCCCGAAACGGTGAATGTGAAGGCCATTGCCGCCGAGCTGACCGACGGCATTCTACGCATAACGCTGCCCTTCGACATGGAAAAAGTGACCACCCAGCACATCGCAATTCGCTAAGCGCGGGATGATATATGAAAAAAAGGTACCTCTCGGGGTGCCTTTTTTGCCGCCGCCAGCGTTGTGCTGCTGATAAGCTTGGTTTGGCCTGTTTTCTGCTAAAAGCAACCTTGTCACGCGAAAGCGAATCTTTTCCGCGTTAAGCCGAAAATAACCTTGCCGGACTCATTCGGTTTTCATTCGGCTGATGTTAGACTAGTTCTCCAGTTCACCCATTCAACCTTTTTTCAATTTTTTCCCTTACCCATGCAAGCAAAACAAATGATGCTCGGCCTGCTCGGTTCCGCCATTCTTGGCGGGGGCGTGGCCGTGGGGGGATACAAGCTGCTCGAGCCCGCCCCCGTGGCACCTCAGTCCGTAGCCGCCGACCCCCAGGTGCGTTATACTTCCGAGATGAAGAGCACGCCCTACGCCGTGCCCGAGGGCCTGAACTTTGTGGCCGCCGCCGCTGCTGCAACTCCGGCCGTGGTGCACGTAATGACCGAATATGCCGCACCGGCTGTCGACCGGCGCCAGCAGCAGCAGATGGACCCTTTTCTGCGCCAGTTTTTTGGCGACCAGCTGGAGCAGTTTCATGGCCAGCAGCCGCAGGGTGGGGGCCAGGGCTCAGGCTCGGGCGTGATTATCGCCGCCAACGGCTACATCGTGACCAACAACCACGTTATCGACAAAGCCTCCAAGATTGAGGTAGTGCTGGACGACAAGCGCAAGTTTGAAGCGGAGCTGGTGGGCGCCGACCCTAACACCGACCTGGCCGTGCTGAAAGTGAAGGCTGACAACCTGCCCTTCATCAAGTACGGCAATTCCGACGACGTGAAAGTGGGCCAGTGGGTGCTTGCCGTGGGCAACCCCTTCAACCTGAACTCGACCGTGACGGCCGGCATCATTTCGGCCAAGGGCCGGAACATCGACATTCTGCGCCGCAAGGACAACATGGGCATCGAGTCGTTCATCCAGACCGATGCCGTGGTGAATCCCGGCAACTCGGGCGGGGCCCTGGTGAACCTCAACGGTGACCTGATTGGCATCAACTCGGCCATTGCCTCGCACACGGGCAGCTACGAGGGCTACTCCTTCGCCATTCCCAGCTCGCTGGCTAGCAAGGTGGTCGATGACCTGCTGAAATACAAAGTGGTGCAGCGCGCTCTGCTCGGCGTGCAGATTCAGGAAGTGGATGCCAAGCTGGCTTCCGAGAAGAAGCTGAACACTCTGAACGGCGTGTACGTGCAGGGCCTGACGGCCGGCAGCGCCGCTGCCCAGGCCGGCCTAAAAAAGGACGACATCATTACCCAAATCAACGGCGTGGCCGTGAATACTTCGTCGCAGCTGCAGGAGCAGGTGGCCCGTTTCCGGCCTGGCGACAAGATTAAGGTGAGCTACCTGCGGGGTGGCACCGCCGGCCTGGCCGAGGCTGTGCTGCGCAACGCCACGGGCACCACGGGCATTGTGCGCGAGGATGCCATGGCGGCCTCCATCAAGTACGAGGGCGCTACCATTGCGGCCGTGGAGCCCCGCGAGCTGGCCAAGCTGGGCCTGGAGGGTGGAGCCAAAATCAGCGGCATTAAGGGCAGCAATTTCCGCGAGACGGGCATGGCCGATGGCTTTATCATCACCCGCATCGACAAAAATCAGGTGACTAAGCCTGCCGACGTGAAAAACTTCCTCGACCAGGCCCGCGAAAGCTCGGGCGCGTTGGTAGAGGGCGTGTACCCCGACGGCCGCAAGGCGTACTACCCCATCGGGCAGGAATAGCCCGGCGTAGTTAACAGTTAACCCCTGAAAAAGCCTCTACCGCCTCGGTAGGGGCTTTTTTTGTGGGTGTTGGGCGGATGGTAGCGCTGTTCCATTATGGGACTGATTTGGGCCTGTTGGAATGGGAAGCCATAGGGGGCAGTTTGCTGCGTGCGAAAGAAGGTAGTAGGCTGATGGTCAGGGAAAATAATGAGCTGAAATGAATGGTTTTAGCGTATTTGGCTAATCCGAACCGGGTCATTTTAACGTATGTATTATCCCAAGTCGGGAGCAGGATAACTGTGAATTCAGAATTCCTTCTGTTGCGTGCCCAGCTTTCCCCTGTTAATGGAAAACGTAATCAACACCCTTTATATTCAGAATTTTAAGTCGATTCGGAATGCCGTGCTGCACCCGCGGCGGGTCAACCTTATCATTGGGCAGCCCAACGTGGGCAAGTCGACGGTACTGGAGGCCATGAGCCTGCTGGGGAGCTTTCCGATTGAGCAGAAGAAGCGGTTTATGCGCAGCTTTATTCGGTATGAAAAGCCCGCGCAGCTGTTCCACGACGGCCTGATGACGGCTCCCATCCGCGTCGAAACCGACCGTGATGTGTGCCTGCTGGGCCGCGTGGGTCAGGGCGAGAGCAAGCGCTTTCAGTACGGAGTATTCAGCCAGACGGCCTACCTGCTGCTGCGCGCTCAGCTGGGCCTGCCCCTGCTGGAAGGCCGGGGCCGCACCCGCACCAGCGACGACGCCTAGCTGCTGGCCCGCCTGCACGGCCACCTGGCCAGCGCCGCCGTGCTGCCCGAGCCCGGCTTTATCTACACCGAGTTCGACCGCGATGGCCGGACCGACCGGCCGGGTACCGGCGGGCGCTACCTGGCGTCGCGGCCGGCCTGGCAGCCCCGGGGCGTGAAATCCTACCGCTTCAAGCGCAACGCCCACCTCGACCGGCGCTACGCCGATGCCACCCTGCACCCGCCGCACGGCAACAACCTGGTGCAGGTGCTGGAGGCCAATGCCGACCTGCGCCACGAATTTGCCGCCCTCTTTGCCGACCACAACCTGCGCGTGCGCCCCGATGCCAACCGCTTCGAGGTGATGAAGGAGCTGGACGGCCTGAGCTTCGCCTATCCGTATTCGAGCAGCGGCGACACGTTGCAGCGCTACGGCTTCCATTTGGCGGCCATGGAGTCGAACCGCAATACCGTGATTTTGCTGGAAGAGCCCGAGGTGCACTCCTGTCCGCTCTACGTTTCGCAGCTGGCCGAGCGCATTGCTACCCAGCAGAACAACCAGTATTTCGTGACCACGCACAGCCCCGCCTTTTTCGATTCGGTGCTTGAAAACATGGTGCCTTATGAGAATCGGGTGACGGAGCTGGCTGTATTTGTGGTGTATTACAAGGACTTCCATACTAAAATCCGGCAGCTGTCGGACGAGGAGGTGCGGGGAATGCGCCGCAATAGCATCGACGTGTTCAACAATCTGCACCTGCTGGCCCAGGAGCCACGCAAGGTGTAGAAGGGCTTCGCTTCTGCTTTAATCGCAGAATGCTCAAGATGACAGGCGTTGGCAGAGGATGCCCGAGAATGGGGCTCGGTCCCGGCTAACTCCCCGGCAAACCGTAGCTTTGCCGCAGCAACATCCCACCCCCAACCGCCCCATGAAACAGGCCCTCGAAGAAGCTACCGCCGCCGACGTTACCGTTCCGCATCCTCACCACGACCCCCACGGCATTCAGGACGTGCTGCGCCAGCTGGGCGTGCAGCCCGACAACGCCGCCTACAGCACCGGCCGCACCTGGGGCGGTGCCCAGAATGCCGACCGCCGCGTCATCAACGCCCCCGCTGATGGCCGCCGCATTGCCAGCGTCGCCTTCGCCACTACCGACGACTACGAAGCGGTGGTGAAAGCCGCGCAGGAAGCCTACAAAACCTGGCGGCTGGTACCGGCCCCGAAGCGTGGCGAAATCGTACGCCAGATTGGTAATAAGCTGCGCGAGTTCAAGGAGCCGCTGGGCAAGCTGGTGAGCGCCGAGATGGGCAAAATCCTCCAGGAAGGCCTGGGCGAAGTGCAGGAGATGATTGACATCTGCGACTTTGCGGTGGGCCTTAGCCGGCAGCTGCACGGCTTCACCATGCACTCGGAGCGCCCCGCGCACCGGATGTACGACCAGTACCAGCCGCTCGGCATTGTGGGCATCATTTCGGCCTTCAACTTCCCGGTGGCCGTGTGGAGTTGGAACGCCATGCTGGCCGCCGTGTGCGGCGACGTGAGCATCTGGAAGCCCTCCGAGAAAACGCCCCTCACGGCCGTGGCCGTGCAGCACATCATCAAGGACGTGCTGGCCGAGAATGACATTGCCGAAGGCGTGTTCAGCGTAATTATCGGCGATGCGAAAATCGGGGCCGCCATGGCCGCCGATAAACGTCTGCCGCTGATTTCGGCCACCGGCAGCACCCGCATGGGTCGCAAGGTGGGCGAGGTAGTGGGCGCGCGCCTGGGCCGCGCCCTGCTGGAGCTGGGCGGCAACAACGCCATCATCGTAACCAAAAACGCCGACCTCAAAATCGCCATTCCGGCCATTGTGTTTGGGGCGGTGGGCACGGCCGGGCAGCGCTGCACCAGCACCCGCCGCGTGATTATCGAAGAGAGCATGTTTGAGGACGTGAAAAGCCGCCTGCTGGCCATTTATCCCAAGCTGCCCATCGGCCACCCGCTGCAAACCGGTACGCTGGTCGGCCCGCTCATTGATGCTGACGCGGTGAAAATGTTTGAAAAAGCATTAGTAGCGGTGCAGGCTGAAGGCGGCAAGCTGCTGGCCGGCGGCGAGGTGCTGAGCCGCCCCGAGCTGGACGGCGGCCACTACGTGACCCCGGCCCTGGTGGAAGTGGAAAACCACTACCACACGGTGCAGGAGGAAACCTTCGCGCCCATTCTCTACCTCATCAAGTACAGCGGCGACGTGGAAAACGCCATTGAGCTGCAAAACGAAGTGCGTCAGGGCCTGAGTAGCAGCATCTTCACGCTGAACATGCGCGAGGCTGAAGCCTTCCTGTCCGCCAGCGGCTCAGATTGCGGCATTGCCAACGTGAACATTGGCACGAGCGGAGCCGAAATCGGCGGCGCGTTTGGCGGCGAGAAGGAAACCGGCGGCGGCCGTGAATCGGGCTCCGACGCCTGGAAAGTGTACATGCGCCGCCAGACGAATACGATTAACTATTCCACTGAATTGCCGTTGGCGCAGGGCATTAAGTTTGACGTGTAGCGCCTGCTTTAGCTTGCGCCGTAACCCCAAAGCAAAGGCCCCGTCGAATCTCTCGGCGGGGCCTCTTTGTGTCTGGACTCAACTGTTTTATTGAGGAGTGCAGCGTATGTCGCCGTGGCCCTTGTATACCAAGCCGTTAGTATTTGATACCACATAATAAAGACGGTACAGCTCGTTGGGGCTAAGGCCAATTCGGGTGAGGTCGAGTATATAAGTGATGCCGTTGATGACACTCTGACGGTCAATTCGTTGCCGAATGTGGTAGTTGCGGTCGACCAACGTAGCGCTGACGGTGTAGCCGCCCGCTCCACTGGTTGGTGCATAGGTCTGCATCGTCCAATTGACTGCGCTGCTCGCAGGGTTGGGGAAAAGGCCGGTGTGGCAGGATGTGGCGCCTTGCTGCGGCCCGTTGAGGTCGAGGCCAAGGTCAGCGAAAAGAGCGCGCTCCTGCTTGTTCCACTCGCCGTCGGAAGTCCAGTCAGTAAGGTCGGCAGGGCCACCGGCCATGTTATTGCTGGTGCGATAGGTAATGCCTTCGCCTTCCCCAAAATCCATGATGGGGTTGGAGTCGGACTTGCTGCACCCCAGCAGGGTGGCGAGGAGCAGAATGGGTAAAAAACGCTGACGTATGGAAAGGAATTGATGGTGCGAAAGCGTCAAAGGTAAAAGCCGAAATCGGCTTGCGCCTACAGCAATTTGCGCAGCGCCCAGAGGCTCCAGATGATGACCATCAGGCCCACGCCCACGAACATCCAGCGGGTGGGCAGGCGGCCGGCCAGCTTGGCGGCGATGGGCGCGGCGGCCACCCCGCCCACGATGAGGCCGGCCACAATCTGCCAGTGCGAGAGCCCGCGCATGGTGAAAAACGTGAACGCGCTGGCAAACGTGACGAAAAACTCGACCAGGCTCACGGTGCCGATGACGAATTGTGGCGTGCGGCCGTTGGCAATGAGCGTGCTGGTCACCAGCGGCCCCCAGCCGCCTCCGCCGAAAGAATCGAGGAAGCCGCCGGCCCCGGCCAGCCAGCCGGCATTCTTCACCTTTTTGCGCTGCTGCGAGGCTGTGCGGAAAGCCTTGGCAATGATGCGCAAGCCCAGCAGGAGCAGGTACACGGCCAGTACCGGCTTGATGTAGCCGGCGTAGGTTTCGCCGAAATGCACCAACAAAAAGGCCCCGCTCACCGAGCCCGCGATGCCCGGCAGCAGCAGCACCCGGAACAGGCGCTTGTTCACGTTGCCAAACCGGTAGTGGTGGTAGCCCGATGCGCCGCTGGCAAACACTTCGGCCGTATGGATGCTGGCACTCACCGATACCGGGCTCAGCCCCAGCGACATGAGACTGATGGCCGACACCACGCCGTAGCCCATGCCCAGCACGCCGTCCACCATTTGAGCCACGAAGCCCACGGCCACGAAGGTATAGAACATGCCCGACGAGCGCGCCAGCTGCCAGACCTGCGCCGGGGTGAAGTAGTAGGAGATAATGTTGAGGAGGATGAAAACCGCGAAGGTGAACAGCGCGGCTGTGGCCACGCGCCGCCAGTAGGCGGTGGCGGGCGTTTCGTAGGCCGGGCCATTGGCCAGCTCGGCGGTCACGGCGTTCAGCGACTTCACTTTCTCAGCAAAATCCCCTTGCAGGCGGCTGCGGATGACGGTCATCTGGCCCAGCACGGTGGCCAGCTCGGCGGGCAGCACTTCGGCCAGCACCTCGCGCAGGCGCTTGCCAATGGTGGGCGACTTGCCGTTGGTGGAAATGGCAATCTTCAAATCCCCTTTTTGCAGCACCGACGAGAGGTAGAAGTCGCACAGGGCGGGCGTATCGGCCACGTTGGTGAGCAGGTGGCGGGCGGCGGCGGCGCTGCCGATGTAGCGGTGCAGCGCCACGTCGTCGGTGGCCAGGAACAGAATGTCGGCCCCGTCGAGGTCGGAATCCTGGTAGGGGCGCTGGTGCAGCTGCACCCTGGGGTGGCGGGCGGCCAGCTCGCGCAGCTCGGGCAGCAGGAGCGGGGCTACCACCGTCACGGCCGTGGCGGGGCTGTTGCGCAGGATGGCCCCCAGCTTTTCCAGGCCCACGTTGCCGCCACCCACCAGCAGTACCCGCATGTTTTCCAGCTTCAGGAAGATGGGAAACAGGTTGTTAGCCGGCAGGGCTGGCGGGCCGGTATTGGGTGGCAGCGGAGCCACCGCCGGGCCGGTCGGGTCGGAGGAGTCAGAATCCATAGCTCAGAAAGATACTGGAATTAAGCGTGAAAATCCAGCCCAAACAGCGTGGCTTTCACCACGCCGGTGCGCACTACGAAATCGCCAAAGCCTTCGCCGGGCTGGCGCTCGACGGCGTAGGCGGCCAGCAGGGGCGCGAGCTCGCGCAGAATGCCGTCCTCGTCGAGCATTTCGCGGTACAGCTTGTTGAGGCGCTCGCCAGCGTGGTTAGCTCCGAGGTAAAGATTGTAGCGGCCGGGGGCTTTGCCCACCAGCGCTATTTCGCCCAGGTAGGGCCGGGCGCAGCGGTTGGGGCAGCCCGTCATCCGAACCAGAATGCCCGCCTCGGCCAGCCCGTGGGCGCGGATGATGGCATCGAGCTTGTCGAGCAATTGGGGCAGGTATCGCTCGGCCTCGGCGAAAGCCTGCGAGCAGGTGGGCAGGGCCACGCAGGCCAGAGCATTGCGGCGCAGAGCAGTGAGCTGCTCCGCTTTCGGGCCCGCGCCGTGGGCTTCGAGGATGGCCTGGATACGGATGCGATGGGCGGGCTCGATGTTGGCCAGAATCAGGTTCTGGTTGCCGGTGAGGCGGAATTCGCCGGTGTGGAAGGCGCTAATTTCGTGCAGTGCCGACTTGAGGCCGTAGCCGGGGCAGTCTAAGACCCGGCCGCCTTCCACAGACAAAACCAGGTGCGAAAGGCCGTCGGCGTTGCCGGTCCAGCCGAAGGCGTCGCTGGAGCTGTGGAACTGGTAGGGGCGGGTTCCGGCCAGCGCATAGCCCAGGCGCTGATGCAGCTCGGCTACGAAGGCGGGCAGGCCGGCGCGGTCGATGGTGTACTTGAGGAGCGAGAGCTTGCGGTTGGCGCGGTTGCCCCAGTCGCGCTGAATGGTCACGATTTTCTCGCACACATCCACCACTTTCTCCGTGGGCACGAAGCCGATGAGGTCGGCCAGGCGGGGGTAGGTTTCGGGCTGATTGAAGGTCATGCCCAGCCCGCCGCCCACGGCCACGTTGAAGCCCAGCAGCTGGCCATTTTCCTCGATGGCGATGAGGCCGATGTCGTTCGAGAAAATATCGGAATCGTTGTAGGGCGGCAGGTTCAGGGCGATTTTGAACTTGCGCGGCAGGTAGGTTTTGCCGTACACAGGTTCCGCGTCGTCGGTGGCTTCGGTGGTGTTTTGTAGCTCGCCATCGAGCCAGATTTCGTGGTAGGCCGTGGTGCGCGGCGTGAGGTGGGCGCTGATGGCGGCCGCCAGGGCCTGCACCTCGCCGTGCCCCCGGGACTCGTGCGGGTTCACGTTGCACATCACGTTGCGGTTCACGTTGCCGCAGCCGGCAATGCTGTCCAGCAGCGAATCGTTAAAGCCCTGGATGGTGGGGCGCAGGTCGCGCTTCAGCACGCCGTGCAGCTGGAAGGTCTGGCGGGTGGTGAGCTTGAGGGTGCCGTTGCCGTAGGCGTCGGCCAGGGCATCCATGCGCTGCCACTGGGGCGCGGTGGCCACGCCGCCCGGCACCCGCACCCGAATCATGAAGGAAAACAGCGGCTCCAGCTTCTGCCGCTTGCGCTCGGAATCGCGGTCGCGGTCGGTTTGCTGGTAGGAGCCGTGAAACTTGATGATGTGGGTGTCGTCGGGGTTCAGCGCGCCGGTGAGGCGGTTGTTGAGACTCTCGGCGATGGTGCCGCGCAGGTAGCGGTTGGCAGTTTTGACGTGCTCGACTTCGGAGAGTTGTGGTGGGGTTGTGGACATGATGTTGTGGCGCTCGCCTCACCCCCGGCCCCTCTCCGAAAAGGAGAGGGGAGCCACGGCGGCGCGGATATGTAGCACATGCTTTAGCTTGTGTGGCGTTGGGTTAAGTCAGGGTGATAAAGGCACAAGCTGAAGCATGTGCTACAAGGCATCAGGCTGCCCGCTCCGCCGGAGAGGGTACGCGGCACCGACGTTAGTACACGTCCTCCAGGTAGCGGCGCTGCTTGCGCAGGTTCTTCACGTAGGCCGCCGCGTCCTCGGCCGAGAGGCTGGCTTCCTTTTGCACTACCTGCGTGAGGGCCGTCAGTACGGCTCCGCCGAGGCGGTTTTTGTCGCCGCACACGTAGAATTGCGCGCCGTTTTCGAGCCAGCCAAACACGTCGCTGCTGTTCTCCAGCAGGTGGTCCTGCAGGTAGGTTTTCTCGGCCTGGTCGCGGGAGAAAGCCACGTCGAGCTTCGTCAGACTACCTTTTTTAAGGTGCTGCTGCCACTCGGCCTGGTACAGGAAACCGGTGGTGAAGTGCGGGTTGCCGAACAGTAGCCAGTTATGGCCGGTGGCCTCCCGCTCCACCCGCTCCACCACGAAGGCTCGGAACGGCGCGATGCCCGCGCCCGCGCCTACCATGATGATATCGGTTTCAAAATTCGCCGGCAGCTTGAAGTACTCGTTGTGCTCCACGAACACCCGCACCTCGTCGGGGTGGGCCCGCGCCTACTACGGTCAGGCGGGGGATAAAAAGGGGGAAATCAGGCATGGTTATTTGCGTCTGATTAATGGAAGGTTGAAGGGGAGGGGCCGTCCGCCGGTCTGACCGCCCTGGGCGGTCTGACCGGTCGTCGGGGAGGGCGTCGCGTCAGAGTGGCGCGCGGGCAATCGGTGGTGCTTCAACCTGTCAGACTGCCCAGGGCGGTCAGACCGGCGGACGGCATCAGATGGAAAACGCCGCCTCCGCCGGTACTTCTTCGGTGAAATATTTCGGGTCGGTGGCGGCCACGAGGCCGGCGGCCAGGGTGGCCCCGGTCTGCTCATCCACCAAGATAAAAGCGCCCGTCGCGCGGTTCTGGCGGTATTCGTCCACCACCAGCGGCAGGGCGGTTTTCAGGCGCACCCGTACGATGTCGTTCAGCCGGGCCTCGTCGGTGCCCTGGCTTTCGAAGGTTTCGATGTTGGTCTTTTGGAGGATGGTGGTCACGGCTGCTGTCACGGTAGCGGCATGGTGCTGCACCAGCAGCTTGCGGCCGGCGCGCAGGGGCCGCTCATCCATCCAGCAAAGCGTGGCTTCGAATTCGCGCACCACGGCCGGGTGGGCCGTGACGGGCACGATGGTATCGCCCCGGCTCACGTCCACATTGTCGCGCAGACGCAGGATTACGCCCTGCGGGGCCGTGGCCGTGGCCACTTCGCGCTGGTTCACTTCGATGGCCTCAAGCACCGTTTCCAGCCCCGAGGGCCAGATGCGGACCCGGTCGCCCTGGCGGTAGGTCCCCAGAGTTGATACGTTCTCTGTCAGGGCATGAAATATTTAAAGTTCTGGGCGAAGAAAAGTTGGGCGTAGCTGATGGAGGCATCGACGTTAGTGAGTAGGAAATTCAGGGCCAGGGTATTGAAGAGGGCCGCGTTGACGGCCGCGACGCGGTGGCGGATACCGTTGGTGTCTTGATTAAAATGCACGTCACGGGTGCGGTGGAGCTTGTTTTCGATGCCCCAATGCCCGCGAATGCCGACGGCGAAGTCGGCGGCTGAACGGTTACGCAGGCTGGTGAGGTAGTAGCGCGTTTGCCGTGTGGTGGCGTGCGGGCCCACCACGGTTTTGACGACGACCACGCAGCGCGCCACCCCGGCCCAGTCGGCCTGCCAGTGTGGGGCCGCAGGGTATACGCTGGTCTGCCAGCACAACGGGCGGCCGTCGCGGCGCTCGTCATGGCGGTGGGTCGCCCCGGCGGGCGTGGGGTCGGCGGCGTGTAAAGCGGCGATAGCGGCCCGCAGCTTAGGTTGGTTGCCTTTGACTTGCAGCACGTACTCGTTGCCGCTGGTCACGATGGCATCGGCCGTTTTTTTGGGCGTGCAGCGCGTCGAGCGTCAGCACCACGCCCCGGTCCTGCAAGCCGGCGAGTAGGTCGCGGATGACGCTCATCTCCCCCGTTTTCTGGTCCGTGTAGTCCTGCAGGGCCAGGGTCAGGCCCGTGCGCTGACAATACAGGCTCACAACCGAGACAACGCTTTGGCTAGCCTGCTGGGCCCCCTGCACGGTGGAGCGCAGGCTTTGCCCGTCGCCGGCCACCCAATCCCCAGCCTGCGTCTGCGACGTGAATCAGCGGTCAAAGGCCTGGGCCAGCGCGTCTTTGTCCAACGCCTGCAACAGGTCCCGAAAGGCCCCGTAGCTGGGCAGGCCGTGGCGCAATCCGAAATAAGCGGTAAAAAAAGCCGCGTTGCTGCGACCAAACTGGGCCATTTTTCGCGGCCCCGTGTACCCGCTGGTAATGGCCAGAAACGTCATCCACAGCAAGGCGGACAGCGAGAATCGTTGCCCCTGCGGGCGGCGCGGGTCGCGCACCTGCTGAAAAAATTCCGCTAGCTCCATTGCGTTTTTTACCAGCAAATCTACCGATTCTAACAGAACCTATCAACTCTGAGAGAGGCCTAGCCCGGCATTCGTTCCACCACCGGGTCGAGGCCCTGGTGGGCGGCGGTGGCGTGCAGGCCGCACTCCTTGGCCGCCGCGTCTTCCCACCACCAGCGGCCGGCGCGGAAGTCCTCGCCCAGCGCAATGGCCCGGGTGCAGGGCGCACAGCCGACGCTCACGAAACCTTGCCGATGAAGCGGGTTAACCGGAATGCCGTTGGCCTGCGCGAAGGCTTCGCACTCGGCCCAGGTCCAATCAAATAGCGGGTGCACTTTGATGAGCCCGTGGCCGGCATCCCACTCGGCCGGGTGCATGGTCTGGCGGTTCTGCGACTGTTCGGCACGGATGCCCGTCACCCACACCTGCTGGCCGGCCAGGGTCCGGCTCAGCGGCTCCACCTTGCGGATGTTGCAGCACTCCTTCCGGTTCGCTATGCTCTCGTAGAGGCTGTTGGGGCCTTTCTGGGCGACTAATTTTTCGAGCGCGGCAGTTTTGGGGGCGAAGACTTCGATGGACTTCTGGTAGCGCAGCAGGGTCTTGTGCCAAGTGGAGTAGGTTTCCTGAAAATTGCGGCCCGTGTCGAGGGTAAATACCCGGATGGGTATGTCGTTTTCGAAGATGAAGTGGGTGATAATCTGGTCCTCCAGCCCGAAGGATGTGGAGAACGAGACGCGGCCGGGGAAGTGGTCGGCCAGAAGGGCCAGCGTTTCGGGTGCCGAGCACTCGGGCAAGTAGCGGCGCAGGTCCGCGACCTGGCTTTCAAGGGGGAATGCCATGATGAAAGAGGGCGTTTTTCTCCGCAGAAAAAATCGAAATGGGCCGCGAAGGCTGCAAAAACCCGCTACGCGTCGCGCAATGAATCAATCACCACAAAAGGGTAGTAGCGGGGTGGCTGCCGCAGCAGCCGCCGGAAGAGTGGCCCTAGCTCAACAACCAGCAATCTTCCCCGGCATAGCGGCCAGGGAACAGCCAATGCAACAACACATTCGGCGCGGCGCGGGTGGTGGATTACAGGCGGGAATTGAGCAATGTGCTCACGGCAGTTTTTATATGTCAGGACTTGGCACCGTTCCAACTAGTGGGGGTTGCCGGCGTTTCGTCGAGCCTGTCTCTCCGCGCCTCTGTATAAAAATGGGTAGCGTCCCAAACGGGGGTTGTTGGCGCAAATGTAAAGGATGAAATTGCGAAATGCCAAAATTTTATGTTGCTGTGGTGCAGCTGGTTACCTGCTCCAACCGTTTGGCGACGCCCGGAAACTGCGTAATTTGGCGATGCAACCCCTGAACCCGCCGCGTGGTCTATGGATTGCTTAAGCACCTTTAAGACCTCGTTTTCTGCATGGAAGCCCTGTCCCTTTCCGCCTACGTCGACATCAACGCCCCGCTGGTGGAGCGCTGCCGCCTCAACGACCGCCAGGCCCAGGCCGAGATTTACCGGCGCTACTCCAAGGCCATGTTCAACGCGGCCCTGCGCATCACCGGCGACTATGCCGAGGCCGAAGATGTACTCCAGGAATCATTCCTGAGCGCCTTTCGCGAGCTGAGCGGCTACAAGGGTGACTCATCGTTCGGGGCCTGGCTCAAGCGCATTGTGGTGAACAAAAGTATCAATTGCCTGCGGCAGCGGCGGCTGGCACTAGTGCCTCTGGGCGAGCAGCACCACGAGGAGCCCGCCGAAGCCGCCGCCCTCTCGCCCGAGGACGAGGCCGATACCCACTACCGCGCCGACGTGCTGCGCCGCTGCATCCAGGAGTTGCCCGACGGCTACCGCGTGGTGCTCAGCCTCTACCTGCTCGAAGGCTACGACCACCTCGAAATCGCGGGCATCCTGGGTATTTCCGAATCGACTTCCAAATCACAGTACAGCCGGGCGCGGGTCCGGCTGCGCGAGCTGGCCGCCCAACGGGGCCTGAGTTAAAATTTATCCCTTATCAATCATTATATAATCGTTTCACTACCCTTCATCCGTTTTCGCCCGGCCGCGGTTTTCGTATAGCCCCGTGGCCCGCCCTGAACCTGGACGAACCGTGCGTCTGCTACTCATTCATGGATACCAAGAAAATTAATTCCCTCGAAACCTTCGTTGAGCGGCACCGCGCCGATTTCGACACCCACGAGCCGCGCCCCGACCTCTGGGCCGCGCTGGAGGAACAGCTCGGTGCCCCTGCCACCGCGCCCCAAACCCCGGTTATGCGCCTGGCCGATGCGCCGGAGGTGCCATTTATTGCGCCCGTAGCAGCAGGAACCCAACCGAAGGCCCGCGCCGGCTGGTTTCAGCGCTACGGCGTGGCGGCGGCGCTGGCCCTGCTCGTATTTGCCGCCGGGGCCAGCGAGGCCTGGAAAGCCAACCGGGCCGCGCCCGAAACGGCCGTGGTGGCCGCGCCGGCCGCTGCTACTCCTGGCACCGTTGCTACCGAACCCGATGCGGCCCTGTACCAGGGCGGCAACCCGCTCTCCCTCACCGCCGCCGAGCACACCACCGGGGCCGACAGCCAGCTGGTGCGCGCCGTGCGCGGCATGGAAACCTATTACACCAACCAGCTGGCCCGCCGCCAAACCGAGCTGAGCCAGCTCAGCGGCCCCGGCATGGCCGCCATGAACGCCGACTGGCAGCATGAGCTGGTGTCGCTCGACTCCAGCTACCGCGAGCTTAAGCAGCAGCTGCTGCACCATCCGCAGCCCGATGCCGTGCTCACGGCCATGAACCGCAACCTGCAAATCCGCCTCGACATTCTCGACCGGCAGCTGAACCTGGGCAATACGGCCCAGGCAGTTCCCAACAACAATTCTTACGTGCTGGCCGATAGCCGGCGCCAGGCCGAATGAACCCGCCCCTGGCTTTGCGGGTAAGCCGATGGGTGGCGCTGTGCGGCGGGCTTCTGAGCCTGCTGGCCCCGCAGCCCACCCGGGCGCAGGATGGCCAAACCCGCTGGTTGGCAGTGGGCCACGGCGTAGCCATTCATATTCTGACGCCTGATGCGCGCCATGCCGAGGCCGCGCTTTTTGGCGAGGAACAGGAGCCCCAGCAGCATCAGCAGAACCCGTTGGTAGCCCAGACCGACGACCAGGGCAGTGCCAGCCTGCAGGTAGAGCAGCGCCGCCACTTGGTGCGCAGCTACGCGGTACCGAAATCCGGTCGCCCGTTTTCGCTCGATACGCGCTACGGCCGGGTGCAAATCAATACCTGGAATAAGAAGGAAATCAAGGTGGATGCCGAGTTGGTAGCGCGCTCGGAAAGCGACGCCGGGGCCCGCCAGATTCTCGACGCGCTGGGCGTACAGTGGCTCGATTACGATGCCAAAACCGGTGGCGTGGCCGTGAGCACGCAGTTTGGCCCCGCGTTGCGCGGCCGGGCCGGCGGCTGCCGTTACGAGGTGAACTACACCGTGTGGCTGCCCCGCACCACGGCCCTGAAAATCTACAATAGCTTTGGTGAAGTGACCGTGGCCGGCGATGTAAGCGGCCCCACCGAGCTGGCCATGGAATACGGCACCCTGCGCACCGCCCGCCTCGAAGGCCCGCGCAACCTCATCCGCATCGTCAACGGCGACTGCCGTATTGCCTTCGTGGCCCGCGCCAGCATCGACGCCAGCTACGCCCAGCTGCGCCTCGACACGGGCACGACCGTGGACCTGCGCAACAACTATTCCGACGTGGACATCGGCACGGTGCAGGACCTCACCGTGCACAGTAAGTATGGCGACGTGGCCTTGGGCACCGTGCGCAACCTGCGCGGCTCGTCGGGTTACTCGCGCTTCACCATCGATAAGCTGGATGAGGCCCTCGATATGGCCCTGCGCTACTGCCCCGATTTCGTAGTGCGCGATATGGGCGCCAATTTCCGCCAAGTGAACCTCGACGGCGGTTTCAGCACCATCCGGCTGGGCTTTGCCGAGGCCCCGGCCTTCCGCTTCGACGTGAGCACGGAGCAGGGGCAGCTGCTGGTTGACAAAGACCTGGTGCGCGTGCTCTCGCAGGAAAACGGCCCCCGCACCAGCGACGTGCTGGGCACCTTCGGGTCCGTAGCCCCCACCCGCCGGGCTGGCAATGTGAATATTAAGGTGCGCTACGGTACGGTTAGATTTAGCAAGTAGGAGCGGGGCATAAATAGGTTTTTTTGGGGAAAGCACAGCGACAGCTTACCCGGCATTTTTGCCGGGTAAGCTGTTTTGTCATGCGGGGATTATGGCCGCGACCCGAGATAGAGCCGGGACAGGTAATCGTTGGCCTGTTATTGTATGATTACGTTAGTATGAAATTATTTTATAATTTATTGCCATTAGTTAATTAATAGGGATTCGAACAAAATCCTGAATATTCATCTGCCGACAAATAGCAGTCTTCTGGACAGTAAAATTAGCCATCTAGTAGTAAAACAGCCATTGACAGAAAAGTGGGATTGTGTTCGTGAGATAGCAGGGTAGCTTGCATCATGTCAAAATATGCGGCAAAATGTCTGGCCGCCTGATTTGGCATTTTTGGATTCTTCCGCTTCTTCAACCACCCCCTTTTTTATTGTATGACAAAACATTTACTACTTCCTTCACGGGGCAGCTATTGGGCGGGGCGTTGCCTGGCCTGGCTGTTTTTGCTGGCGCTGGCCCCGGCCGGGGCTTGGGCACAAACGGTCAAAACCATTGGTGTCGAATACGCCAATTTTACGGCTGCTATCACGGATATCAACATCAATTTTGCCACTGGTGGCATAACAGTGAATGTGCCAGCAGGCTACACTGAAACTCCGACGGCCGCACTCCCGCTACTGTTGGCTCAGGGCACTGGCGGAGCCACAGGGCAAATTATCTTCCAGAAGTCAGGCGCAGGGGCGAATCCCAATATTACGGCCCAGTTGAACAGCACCTCAACCACGGTGGACGGCATCGTGCGCCTGAACGGCGCCGACTACGTGACATTTGACGGGATTGACCTGAGCGAGAACGCCGCCAACGTGACCGCGACCACGCAGATGGAGTTCGGCTATGCCCTGTTCCGGCCTTTGACCACGAACGGCTGCCAGAACAACACGTTCAAGAACTGCGTCATCACGCTCAACAAAACCAACGTCAACACATTCGGCATCTACGGGGCGGGCGGCGTGAGCACGCTCATAACCACGGTGGCAGCCACCACGACGGCCGGGGCCAACTCGGCGAACAAGGTTGACGGGTGCATCATCACCAACTCGGCCACGGGCATCTATTTTACGGCTTCAACCTTGACGGCGCTGGCCAACTACGACCAGAACAATGAAATCGGGGTGGTGGCCGCCAACCAGATTTACAACTTCGGCACGACGGCCACCGGCTGGGGCATCGGCGGCAACTACCAGAACGGGTTTAAGGTGGTAAACAACACCGTCAACAACACCCTGAACTATGCCGGCGGCACGACGTCGGCAGTAGCGGCCAGCACCGTGACGAGCACCCTGCGCGGCGTGTATGGCAACGCCGGCCCGTCGGCCAGCATCACCATCACGGGCAACACCATCACGCTGGCCAGCGGCTCCACCACGTCGGGGATGACGGGCATTGATAACGGCATCGGCAGCACGGCGGCCGGCAATACGGTGAATATTACCGGCAACACGGTAACGAACTGCACCTACGCTACAGCCACCACGGGCGCTTTTCTTGGCATCACCAGCTCAGCCACGGCCGCCACGGTGAACCTGACGGGCAATTTTGTCACCAACAACAGCACTCCCGGCACGGGTACGATGACGCTAATTTCGTCGAGTGCGGTAGCGGCGGGCAGTGCGGTGAACATCAATAACAATACCCTGACGGGCAACAGTAAAACCCCGGTCGCCACTACGGCTTCCACTTCGCTACTATGTGTTACGTTGGGTTCCGCTACTACCACGATTTCGGGCAACACGATTAATAACAACAGCATCGTAACGTTAGGAACTTCCACTACGGCTTGTACCCTTACCGGCATCAACAGCACTGCTACCTCGACCCCGAGCGAAAACATCACGGGCAACACCGTCACGGGCCTGACTATTAGTGGTACGAGCACGGCCACCACCCATACGTTGCGCGGCATCGTGACGGCAGCCAACGGCACCGGCGATGTGCAGACGCTGACCGGCAACGTCATTGGCGGGCTGGCCATTGCGTCGGGTAGCGGCACCGTCACGGGTATTTCAGTGCCGACGGGCGGAGGCACGGGCAGCACCATCTCGCGCAACAAAATATATGACCTGAGCGCCACGGGCACAGCGGGCATCGCGAACGGCCTCACCATCACGGCGGGCGGCACCTATATGGTGAGTAACAACCTGATTGGCGACCTGCGGGCACCGGCCGCCACCGGGCTGCTGGCCATTGCGGGGTTGAACATTACGAGCGGCACCCAGGTAAACGCGTACTTCAATACCATTTATCTGAACGCCACCGGTGGGGCTACCTTCGGTACCTCGGGCGTGTACCTGGGCAGCACTACGCCTATCCTCGACCTGCGCGACAACATTGTAGTGAACACCTCGACCGCTGCTGGCACGGGCGGCTACACGGCGGCCCTGCGCCGGGTGAGCGGCACGGCCGCCACGGTGCCGGCCAACTACGCCACCACCTCGAACAACAACCTGTTCTGGGCCGGCGCGTCGTCGGCCACCAACCTGATTTATGTGGAGGGCACCACCACGGCCACCAACCCGCAGCAGACGCTGGCGGCTTACAAGGCGTTCATGGCGAACCGCGACCAGGCTTCGGTAACGGAGAACCCGCCCTTTCTGGGCACCGATGGCACCCTGGCCAATTTCCTGCACATCAACACCGGCATTTCGACGCAGGTGGAGAGCGGCGGTGCCCCGGCCGGGGGCATCACCACCGACGTGGATGGCATTGATGTCCGCAACCTGACCACGCCCGACATCGGGGCCGACGAAGGCACCTTTACGCCGAACGACATGACGGCACCCAGCATTACCTACACCGCGCTGGGCGGCACCGGCAGCACCGGTAACCGCACCCTGACCACGACCATCACCGACGGTACCGGCGTGGCCACGGGCTTGGGGGCACCGCGCATCTATTTCAAGAAAAGCACCGGCGGCAGCTACTTCTCGGCCGTGGCAACGTCCATTTCGGGCAGCACCTACACCTTCACCATCAGCGCAGCGACGCTGGGTGGGGTGATGGTGGGGGACATCATCCAGTATTATGTGGCCGCCCAGGACAACAGCAGCAACAATAACATCGGCAGCACTCCCTCCGGGGCCACCGGCATCAACCCGCCCGGCAGCGCTGGTTTCAGCGGTACGCCGAACAGCTACACCATCCTGCCTTCGCTGGCGGGCAACTACTACGTGGGCACCAGCACGCACACCCCGCCGGCCGTCTATGCCACGCTGACCGCCGCCGCCGCTGCTTACAACGGCAGCGCCCTGCTCGGCGCGGTGAACTTCATTCTGATTGACCCGGCCTACTCGGCCGCAACCAGCGAAGTCTTCCCCGTTACCTTCAACGCCAACGCCGATGCCAACGCCACGAACGTGCTGACCATTAAACCCGAAACGGGCGTAACGGCGACCGTGACGGGCAGCTCGGCGGCTACGTCGGTCATCCTGCTCAACGGGGCCGACTACGTGACCCTGGACGGCTCGAACAACGGCACTACCACCCGCAACCTGACCCTGACCACGGCCAACACCACCACCGGCTCGGCCCTGGTGTTGGTGGCCAGCCTGGGCACCGGCGCGGGCGCGACTTTCAACACGGTGAAGAACCTGAACCTGGTGGGCGGCACGCCCACCGTGACGACGGCCTTTGGCGTGTATGCGGCCAGCGCGACGCTCTCCACCTCGGGCACCGGGGCCGACAACGACAACCTGACGGTGCAGAACAACGTCATCACGACGGTGTATAACGCCGTGTATGCGCGGGGCGTGGCCGCCACCGGCCTGCTCGACAACCTGCTTATCGAGAGCAACCAGATTGGCTCGGCCACGGCCGGCAGCACGGTAACCTTCCGGGGAGTGGATGTGCAGAACGCCACGGCCCCGGTGGTGCGAATCAACCGCATTGAAGGGATGACGACGGTTTCGACCCTCAGCATTGCGGCCATTGATTTGGGCACGAACGTGACCAACGCGGTGGTGAGCCGCAACTACATCGCCAACCTGCGCTCGCTGAACGCGGGTGGCTACGGAGCTTACGGCATCAACATATCGAGCGCCACGGGCACGAGCGGCATCGAAATCAGCAACAACATGATTATGGACGTGCTGACCTACGGTGATGCGGTGGGTACAACCTTCAACGCATTTGGCATCCGCATCGTGGGCGGCACGGGCCACAAGCTTTATTACAACAGCGTGGCACTAACCGGCAACCAGGTGGATGCATCGGCCGATGCCGGCCTGAGCGCCGCGCTGGTCATCACCGCTGGCACGGGCATGGATGTGCGGAACAACATCTTCTCCAACAGCCAGACCGGGGAAAGCGGCACCAAGTCCTACGCCTTTTATGTGACGGCCGGAGCTACGCCCTTCACGACCATCAACTACAACGACTACTACGTGAGCGGGGCCAATGGGGTGCTGGCCTTTGTGGCCTCGCTCGACCGGGCCGACATAACGGCCGTTCGCACCGGCACCGGCCAGGATTTGAACTCCATCAACCAGCCGCCGCCCTTCACGAACACCAGCACCGACCTGCACCTGAACGCCGTGGCGGCGGCGCTGCCGTTTGACGGCACGGCGACCCCGGTGAGTGTGGTGGTGGACTACGACGGCACCTCGCGCAGCGGCACGCCCGACATCGGGGCCGATGAATTCAGCATTCCCCTCCAGGACGTGGGCATCACGGCCCTGGTGCAGCCGGGAGCCAGCGTGTGCTACAGCGGCAGCCAGCCGGTGCAGGTAACCATCCGAAATTACGATGCCACGGCCACGACGGCTGCCATCCCGGTATCGGTGACGGTGACCAAGCCCGGCGCGGTTACCGAAGTGGTGAGCGGCACCTTTAGCGGCAGCATTCCGGCCAGCGGCACGGCCAACTTCACGGTGGGCAACTATGCGGTGACGACGGCGGGCAGCTACACGTTCGATGCCAGCACCTCGTATTTCAACGACCCGGTGGCGGGCAACAACGCGCTGGCCACCCAGACGGTGACCGTGTCGATTCCGCCGACGTTGAGCTTCACCGGCAGCACGACCATCTGCAACGGCAGCAGCACGACACTCACCTTCAGCCCCAGCACCTACACCACCCTGAGTGTACTGCCCACCACGGGCACGGTGGTGAACAACGTCTTGCACACCATCACCTTCAACCCCACTACCAGCACGGCCTACACCGTGACCGGCAACGACGGGGCCGGGGCGGCCAGCTGTACCAACACCGTGGCCGTGTCCATTACGGTGAACCCGACCCCGAACGCCCCGACGCTGACCCCCGGCACTCCGGCTGCTTATTGCGCTGGCGGCAACACGGTGGTGGTGGCTTCGACCAACACCAACCTGGTGGCCAATCAGACTTTGCTGACTGAGAACTTCAACGTCATTCCCGCCGCCTGGACGACGACCACCACCAGCACCACCAGCACCGGTGTTGCCGCCGTTTGGGCTTTGGTGACCCCGCCCTACACCTACGCTAGCTTACTTACGGCCTGGAATGGTGCGAACGGTACGCCGCTGGCTTTTGCCAACTCGGATGCCGGAAACAGTGGTTCGACGACCAACACTCAGTTGATTTCGCCAAGCTTCAGCACATACAGCGCCGCTACGCTCACCTTCGACCACCTTTTCCGCTATCTTTCCGGTACAAGCACGGTGGACTACTCGGTGTCGGGCGCGGGCGGTCCTTGGATTCCGATTGTAAGCTACACCTCCAGCCAGGGGGTGAACCCGACTTCTACCACCCCCGGCACGGTAGCTGCCTCGCTAGTGCTGCCCGCCGGTGCCCTCAACCAAGCCAACGTGCGGATTCGCTACAACTACGTGGGTGGCTGGGACTATTACTGGGGCGTAGATAACGTGCTGGTGACCGGCACCGCGCCCGAATCGGCCACCTTCGCCGTGACCGGCGGACCCGGAGCCAGCGTGACGGGCAACAACATCACGTTCAACCCCACGACGACGACGACTTACAACGTAACGGCCAGCTACCCCAGCAGTCCCGGCTGCTCCAGCCCGGCCACGCCCATCACCATCACGGTGAACCCGCGGCCCACGGCCACGGCCAGCAACAACGGCCCGATTTGCGCCGGCAGCACCACCACGGTGTCGTTTGCCCTCACCGGCACCGCCCCCTGGAACCTGACCTACAGCGACGGCACCACCTCGACCCCGGTTACGGGCATCACGACCAGCCCCTACACGTTCACCACGGGTGCGCTGTCGGCCAGCACCACCTACACCGTCACGGCCCTGAGCGATGCCAACTGCACGGCCACGGCCTCGCCGGTGGCCAGCACCATCGTCACGGTGCGCCCGCTGCCCACCTTCAGCACCACGCAAACCAACGTGAGCTGCTTCGGCAGTAGCACGGGCAGCATCACCGTCACGGCCGCAGGCGGCACCGCTCCGTATGAGTACTCCATCAACAACGGGGTGACTTACACGGCCAGCGCCATCAATCCCTACACGTTCACGGGCCTGGCGGCCGGCACCTACCAGGTGTTGGTAAAGGGCCAGTTCTGCACGGCGGCCACGGCCCAGGCGGTCACCATCTCGCAGCCGGCCTCGGCCACGGCGGTCACGGCCACCAAAACCGATGAGACCGCCAGCGGGGCCAACGACGGCACCGTGACGGCCACCGGCAGCGGCGGCACCAGCCCCTACCAGTACAGCCTCGACGGGACTACTTTCCTGCCCACGACAGCCACGGCCGGCCCTCACACCTTTACGGGCCAGATGGCTGGCAGCTATACGGTAACGGTGCGCGATGCCAACGCCTGCACGGCCACCACCACCGTGACGGTGGGCACCGCCGCCAGCGTGTGCACGACGACAACCTACACCGGTGCCGCCCCCAACGACGGCAGCAACTGGTTCAACGCCGCCAACTGGACGGCCTGCGTGCCCACCCGCACCGTGGATGCCACCATCCCTGTCGGCCTGGCCAACTACCCGGCCCTGACCACCCAGGCCACGGCCGAGGTCCGCACCCTGACTATTGCCAGCGGCGGCAGCCTGGCCCAGAGCGCGGGCATCCTGGCCGTGTACGGTAACCTGAGCAACAGCGGCACCACTACCCTGACTGGGGGCATGGTGTCCCTGCGGGGCAGCTCACCCACGGTCACGGGCATGAGCACGTTCTACGCCCTGGAAGTGGACCTGAGCGGCGGCACGATGGCCCTGAGCAACGCCACCAGCATCAGCAGCGGGCTGACCATGAAGACGGGTGTCCTCAGCACCAGCAGCTTCACCCTGACGCTGCTCACCGGCTCCCTGCTCTCGGAAACCGAAAGCAGCTACCTGCTGGGTACCGTGATTGTGCCCGACCGCACCCTGACGGCCGGCACGGCCGAGGGCTTCAGCGGCATCGGCCTGGTGCTGACCCCCGCCGTGGGCTCCGTCAGCCCCGGCCTCACGCCGGTGGTGCGTACCACCGGCACGGCCCTCACGGGCGCGGGCTCCAGCGTGAGCATCACGCGCTACTTCGACATTCAGCCGGCTACCAACACCGGCCTGAACGTGGACATGGTCTTCAACTACTTCACCCACGAGCAGAACGGAATTCCGACCGGCAATCTGGCCTTGTTTAAGTCAGTGACGACTACGAGCGGCCCCTGGGCCAATCAGTCGCCAATCACCGCCGGCATTAAAACGATAAGCAAAGCCGGCATCACGGACTTTTCCATCTGGACCCTCGGCAACCTGGGCGCGCCCCTGCCCGTGGAGCTGACGCGCTTTGAGGCCACCCGCGCCGGCAGCGATGCCGCCCTGACCTGGAGCACGGCTACGGAGAAAAACAGTCGGGGCTTTGAGGTGCAGGTGAGCACCGACGGCCGCAGCTACCGCGTGCTGAGTTTCGTGGCCAGCCCCACGGCGGCCAGCACCAGCCCGCGCGAGTACGCCTACCTCGACCGGGAGGCCAGCAAAGCCGGCCTGCGCTACTACCGCCTGCGCCAGCTTGACCTTGATGGTACGGCGACCTTCTCGCCGGTCCGCACCCTGCGTTTCGAAGGCAAGGATGCCCGGTCCTTCACGGCCGCGCCCAACCCCTTCCGTGAGCGCCTGACGCTGACCGTGGAACTGCCCGCCGGCCTGGTGGCCGCCCCGGCACTACTGAGCCTGACCGATGCCGCCGGGCGCAGCCTGCTCACGCAGCGCACGCCTGCCCTGCCGGCCGGCACCAGCCAGCTGGAGCTGCCCGACCTGGCCCCGTTGGCCAGCGGCGTGTACTTCGTGCACCTGGCCGTGCCCGGCCAGCCCGTGCAGCACCTGAAAGTGGTGAAGGAATAGTCCCGCCATCGCGGTGTTTGGAAAGCCTCCCGGTAGTTTACCGGGAGGCTTTTTTTGCTCGTTTCTGATTCGTCAAGCAACCAGAAATCAGTAACCAGAAACCAACATGTCCGGCAGGCTTTGGTAAGCCGGGTATGCCGTTCTTTGGGCGATGTTTCCACGACTTCTGCTCCTGCTTCTGTCAGCCGGCCCCGCGCTGGCCCAATCTGTCAGCCCCGTGCTTCCCGCCGCTCAACACTCCGCCCTCAAAACCTACGCCCTGCGCCTGCGCCCCGGCGACGACCTGCGCCAGCAGCTCACGGCTTTCGCGCAGCAAAACCAGATTCTGGCCGGCACCATGATTACCTGCGTGGGCAGCCTCACGGTGGCCACGCTGCGGCTGGCCAATCAGGAAGGGCCAAGCGTGTACAAAGGCCATTTTGAAATCGTGTCGCTGGTCGGCACGCTGTCGGTCAATGGCTCGCATTTGCACCTGGCGGTTTCGGACAGCACGGGCCGTACCATCGGTGGGCATTTGCTGGATGGCTGCCGGGTGTACACCACCGCCGAAATTGTGCTGGGCGAGCTGCCGCAGCTGGAGTTTCGGCGCGAAAAGGACGACACGTTTGGCTATCAGGAGCTGGTGGTGCGGCCGGCTCCCAGTCCGGCCGATGCAAAAGATAAAGCACGTAAATACTAGCCGATATTCTGGCCGGCCGGGGCAATAGCAACGGCCCGAAAACGTACCTTCGCCCCATGACTACTGCCACCGATACCCCGCAAGCCGTCGCCTTTCGCCGCCAGGTGCTGAACCCGTTCAAGCTGCGGCTGTTCATGATGCGCAAGCTGCCCATGGCGTGGCTGGCGGGCCTGCGCCTCACGCAGCTCACGCCGGAAACGGCCACGGTCACCATTCGCTACAAATTCCTTACCCAGAATCCGTTCCGTAGTCTCTATTTCGCCTGCCTGGCCATGGCAGGGGAGTTTGCCAGCGGCATCCAGGGCATGATGCAGGTGCAGGCGGGCGGGCCGGTTTCGATGCTGGTGACAAGCATTCAGGGCGACTTCACGAAGAAAGCCGTGGGCCTCATTGCCTTCACCTGCCCTGATGGCCCGCTCATTGCTCAGGCCGTGGCCGAGAGCCGTGCCACCGGCGAGGGCCGCACCGTAGTCTGTACCAGCACTGGCGTAGACGAGGCTGGCGACGTGGTGGCGGTGTTCAAGCTCACCTGGTCGTTTCGGGCAAAGCGGTAGGCGGGTTATTGGCCCGGCTTCTGCAGCAATTGCAGAATGTGGTCGAGCTTACCAGTTACTCCATCCAGCTGGGTTTCTACCCCATCTAGTTGGGTTTTCATCACGTCCTGCTGGGTTTTCATCACGTCCTGCTGGGTTTTCATCACGTCCTGCTGGGTTTTCAGGTCATTTTGCTGCGCTTTCATCGTCAGTTGCTCACGCAATAAGAAACTGATGTTTTCGCCTTGCTGAACGACTGCCGTGCTTACCTGGCTTATGGCAAAGCTCAATTGCTTGAGCTGAGCAGTGTGCCTGTCCAGGATGCTCATCGTTTCGGAAAGCAGCGGTTCGAGTTGATTGAGGCGGTCGTCGGCAGTCATCGGATATGAAAGGCTAGGGAAAAGTGCCTGGTGAGTTTGGGGGCAGGAGGCAATAAAGTTACGTAAGTTGTCGTAAGAATATCGCCCGACGGGTGTTGTTTTCTTATTCCTTCACCGAAGTAATCACGTCCACCATTCCGTCCTCGCTCACCACGATGGCGATGCAGGGATAGTCGGAGCTTTCCACGTAGCGAAGGGCCGAGTTGTAGCGCGCGCCCCGCGTACCGTCGCCCCGGCCCGAGGCGCGGCCGTCGAGAATGACCCCAATGGAATAGCAGTAGCCCTCGGGGTCGAGGAGCACCGCGCCGTCGATGCTGGTGACGAGGCGGGTGATGAGCGGCGTGAGCGGCACGGGCTCGATGAGCATGCATTGTAGCTTGAGGCGGTCGGCTTCGGCCAGGGCCTCGGTGGTGATGACCAGGAGTGTGCCGTGCTTCTGGCGGCTGGCTTCGAGCACCACGTCCCAGAGGCGCTCTACTTTGGGCGCGTCGGTGAGGGCGAAGGTGCGCTTGAGGGCCTTGCGGAAGGCCGGCCGGCTGAGGCGCGGGCGCGGCAGGCCGGGCAGGCCGTAGTGCGAGCGCATGAGGATATGCCCGGCATGCTGAAGCTCCCAGGCATAGTGCGTCACGAAGCTGATAACGAATAAATCCTCGCGCACGGCATCGTAGTGGCCAATTTGGCGGCCCAGGGCGTACACGTTTTCGCCGTCGGCGAGCAGGTGCACGTCGGGCGTGGCCATTTCCAGCAGCTTGCGCACGGCGCGGTAGTCAGTGAGCTCGGTGGGGCAGGTGAGGGCGAATACCTCTTCGATGTTGGGGTGGCCGCGCCGGGCCAGCAGCAGGTTGCCCACGCCCTCGGCGCCCTCGTAGCGCAGGCTGCTGATGGTGTTGCAGGTGGCAAACAGCTTGATAGTAGCCGGGTCGAGGCCCAGGGCCTGGGCGGGCGTGTCGAGGAAGGTTTTGCCGGCGGCGCGCAGTAGCTCCTCACTTTCGCGGGGCCGCATGAAGATGCTGGCCCCCGGCTCGGGCTCGCTCAGGGCTTTCACGCCTTCCTCGTTGAAGCGGTACATGGCGGCCAGCAGCAGCGACGGGGCCAGCGGCTTGCCATCGGTGTAGTAGCGGGCGGGCTGCAATGAAGGGTAGGCCCGCAGCGGCTTGCGCAGCAGGCGCAGCACCGTAGTCACAAAGTAGCCGTTTATCTCTACCGGCCAGCCGGCAAAGTGCTGGTACTGGCCCTGCCCATCAAGGGCATTGAGGGTTTCCTGCACGGCATCGCGGATGCCGATGCCCTGGTGCTTGCGCCGGATGGCGGCGGCCGTCACGTCGTCGCGGTCGGGAAAGGGCCAGGGCGTGGTGAGCTGGCGCACGCGGCCCCGCGCCACCACGTCGGAAAATGCGGCGGCGGGCAGGTCGCTGTCGACGGGCTCCAGGCAGCGGGCGGACAGGGTGTCGTCGGCGGGCAGGGCGAGCAGCAGCACAAACGGCTTCAGGTCGTCATCTAGGGCATCGAACAAGTCCTGGGCCAGCGCCTGGGCTCCCTCGCGGTAGCGCACCTGGTAGGGCCAGATTTGGGCCGGCGGAACGATGATGGCAGGCGACTTTGAGGCAGCTAAGGAGCAGGAAGAGAGCATGGGTGGGGCAGCAGAGACTAAAAAAACGCCCCTCCTTTTTATTTTAAGGAGGGGATGTTTGTCGTTTGGCTGAATTTACAGTTGGAATAGAACCGGTAACACCATCTTTTGCTTCATGGGCTTGCCCTGAAACATGGCTGGCTCCCATTTCGGGGCGGCCTTTATCAGCCGCAAAGCCTCTTCGTCCAGTCCGGAGCCCATCTTCTTAATAACACGGGCATCTGTCAGACTGCCATCGCGTTGCACCATAAATTCGACCATGACTTTGCCCTGAATATTGCGTTTGCGGGCCAGGCCGGGGTACTGCTGATTTTTTTCAATCCAGTCGAAAAAAGCCTGGTTGCCGCCCATGGGCTGGGTGGGGCGGTCGGGGGCCACCACGGCGGGGCGGTCGGGATTGGCTGAGGCGGCAATGTCGGCGGCGGAGGTGGTGATGGGCCGCTCCTTGGCCGGCCCGCCGATGGTGACGGTGCTGCCCGGCGACATCACGAACGATACCGGCACCACCACGCGCTGGCGCACCACCTGGTTGCGGTGCTTGGCGGGCGTCCATTTTGGGCCGCTTTTGATGAGGCGTATGGCTTCGGCATCAAGTTCGGGGGCCACGGGCGTTTCGACTTTCACCTCATTCACGGTGCCGGTTTTTTCCACCACAAAGCTCACCTTCACGGTGCCCTGAATGCCTTTTTGCATGGCCGTGGCGGGGTATTTCTGGTGCGCGGCTAGGAACTGGGCGTAGCGCTCGGTGCCACCCAGGGGCACGGCGGGCTGCTGCACCGAGTCGTACACGGCATTGGCCGTGGGCTTGGGTGGCATCTTGCGCTTCTGGGCGTGGGCCGACAGGCTGAAGAAACTAAGGCCGCCAAGCAGCAGGAGCATTGAGGTTTTCATGCGTAGAAAAGGGAGAAGAGGAGGGGTAATGAGAAAAGACGGTTGAACCGCAAAGGCCATAACTGCCAAGATAGTGCTGGCGCGCTCTGCAAAGAACGGCAGCCCGCGCCCCGCGTGGTTTCGCCTTCCCTGTTGCATGATGTACTTTGAAGCGAAATACCTCATACCCCGACACCGAAAAACGGAGCCCCAGCGGGGTCGTACCCGGAGTGCGGTATGTCGGTAGTATCGGTCGCTTTGATAAAACGTCAAATCCCCAGCGGGGTCGTACCCGGAGGGCGGCACTCGTTCGACGAGTGTCGCCCTCCGGGTACGACCCCGCTGGGGATTTGACGTGCCATCTGGGCCGATATTGCTGCCGATACGTTGCCCTCCGGGTACGACCCCGCTGGGGCTGACCATCTTCTCATTCCTCATTAAGCGAAGCGTTATGACTACCGAAAGCCGCGCCCCCGAGCCCGTGGGTGCCTACCCCTACACCCGCCGCGTGGGCAACCTGTTGTTTCTGTCCGGCGTGGGCCCGCGCCAGCGCGGCCAGAAAGCCATTCCCGGAGTGGAAGTGGACGAGGATGGCAACATTCTGCGCTATGACTTTGAGAGCCAGTGTCACGCCGTGTTTCAGAACGTGCGCTACATTCTGGAAGAAGCCGGGGCCGAGTGGGACGATTTGGTGGACGTGACCGTGTTCCTGACCAATATGAGGGACGACTTCCCGACCTATAACCGCCTCTATGCTGAGTACTTCGCCACGGCCCAGCCCTGCCGCACCACCCTCGAAATAAACTGCCTGCCCACGCCCATCGCCATCGAGCTGAAGTGTATTGCCGCGCTGCGGAATTAATCGGGATTTAATGCCAGCGGCGTAACACCCCGGGAAAATTAATAGTTATTGCCCCCTCATGTACGTTCGCAAAAACCTCCGCTGGGAAGTAGTGTGGCAGCTCACACGCCGCAGCCTGCTCATTTTTACCGTTTATAACACGCTGATTTGCCTGCTCTACGGGCCACTCAACGTGCACGTTCTCGATATTCCGTGGCAGCCCGTGGCGCTGCTCGGTACGGCGGTGGCCTTCTACATTGGTTTCAAAAGCAACGGCTCCTACGACCGGTTCTGGGAAGGCCGGCAGTTGTGGGGCAGCATCGTGAACACGAGCCGCGTGTGGGCCATCCGCTCCTTCGATTATGTGCAGGCCATGCCCGACGGCGTGGGCCTCGACCCGCGCTACATCACCGAGCTGCACCGCCGCCTGCTCTACCGCCAGATTGCCTGGTGCAACGCCCTGCGCCTGCACCTGCGCCGCCAGACCGCCGCCCTCTGGGACACCGAAGTAGCCCCGTTCCTGCCCCCGGCCGAAGCCCAGATGGCCAAAATGCTCAGCAACCCGCCCACTCACCTGCTGCGCCGCCAGAGCGTGGAGCTGCGCGAGCTCTATAAGCGCGGCCTGCTCACCGAGTTCCGCCAGGTGGCCATGATGCAGACCATTCAGGACCTGCTAAACGCGCAGGGCGGCTGCGAGCGCATCAAGAATACGCCGTTTCCGCGCCAGTTTGCCTACTTCAGCTTTGTGTTTGTGTGGGTGTTCGCGGCCATTCTGCCGCTGGGTTTGGTGGAGGAGTTTGATAGCCGTCAGGCCCTGGCCAGTACCGCGTCTGGCTGATGGTGCCGTTTTCGGTGCTCGTATCGTGGGTATTTAACGTGATTGAAGCGGCGGGCTACACCAGCGAAAACCCCTTCGAAAATGACATCTACGACGTGCCAATGACGGCCATCTGCCGCAGCATCGAAATCGACCTGCGCGAGCTGCTCGAAGAAACCGAGCTGCCGCCCAAAGTCGAGGCGGTGAATGATGTGATGTATTAGTCTATATGGAGCGGGGGCGGCCGTGGGCCAAAGCCAATGGGCTACACCCGGCGGGGCGTAATTTTGGGGTAATGAAATTTCCATTGACTTTGGCCCACGGCCGCCGCGCCGCGCTGTTGGCTGCGTTGGCCCTTGCGCTGCCCGCATGCCAGGCCGACCAGCAGCGCCTGGCCCGCCTCGAAGCCGGGCAGCAGCAGCAAACCCGCGAGCTGGCCCGCCTGCGCCAGCAGCTGGCCGACAAGGAAGAAGAAGTAGCCGAGCTCGAAACCTGCGTCGACGACCTGGAAAGCGTCGTATATGAAGACGGCGACTCGACGGCCTACGACGAGCCTGAACGCCCGTCGCTGCAGCAGTTGTAGCGCGAAATACCGCGTGCACGCGCCGGCCTGCTAACCCATTTGGTCGTTCTTCGCGTTACTTGCGGTATTACCCGCTCCCGCCGCATGAACCACCAGACGCGCCGCCTCCGATACTTCTTTTCCGGCCAGAATTTTTCCGATGGGGTACGGGTCACGGTGTCCATTCTGTTGCCGGCGGTGCTGCTGGGGCAGTGGGGGCATTTCGAGGCGGGCCTGAGCATCGCGACCGGGGCCGTGTGCGTGAGCGTGACCGACACGCCCGGCCCGGCCGCGCACCGCCGCAACGGCATGCTGGCCGCCCTGGTGCTGGTGGGCCTCACGGCCCTGCTCACGGGCGCGGCCGCCCTCAACGTTTGGACGCTGGCCCTCGAAATCGGGGCGCTGAGTTTCGGGTTGACCATGCTGCTTGTCTGGGGAGCGCGTGCGGGGGCCGTGGGCACCGCTACTTTGCTGAGCGTGGTGCTGCTGCTGGCCCACCCACCTGCCCTGGCCGCCGCGCCGGCCCACGCGGGCCTGCTGCTGCTGGGCGGCATCTGGTACGCGGGGCTGGCCCTGGTGGCCTACCAGGTGCGGCCCTACCGCCCGGCCCAACAGGCGCTGGGTGAGTGTATTCACGCCCTGGCGCGGTTTCTGGACCTCAAAGCCAAGTTCTACAACCCCGCCACGGCCCTGGAGGAGGACTACCGCCAGCTGGTGGCCCAGCAAGTGGTGGTGAATGAAAAGCAGGAAGCCGTGCGCGACCTCATCTTCCGCACCCGCCAGATTGTGAATGAAACCACCAGCACCGGCCGTCGCCTGGTGCTCACCTTCGTGGAAACGGTGGACCTGTACGAGCGCATCACGGTGGGGTATTACGACTACTCGGCCGTGCGCGAAGCATTTGGCCACACCGGCGTGCTGGAAGACGTGGCCCGGCTCATCCGGCACGTCGCCACCGAATTGGACCACCTCGGCGTGGCCATCCAGACCAACCACGCGCACCCCGGTACCGGCCCCGTGCTCACGGCCGAGTGGGACCGCCTGCAGGCCCGCATCAGTGCCCTCGACACCGATGCGGATTCCGGTGCCAATGCGCTGGTATTGAAGAAAATACTGGTGAACCTGCGCGACATCATCCAGCGCGTGGGCAACATCCGTCGCTATTTTGATGAGGCCCTTTCGGCCGCCGCGCCTGCCGCCAGCCGTGCCGCCGACCATACCCAGTTTGTGGCTCGCCAGGAAATCGAGCTGCGCGCCCTGAGCCAGAATTTTACCATGAAATCGGCCGTGTTCCGCCACGCCGTGCGCATGACCGTGGCCTGCCTGGTGGCCTATGCCGTGGCCGAAACCCTGTGGCACGGCCAGCACAACTACTGGATTCTGATGACGGTGACCATCATGCTCAAGCCCGGGTTCAGCCTCACGCGGCAGCGCAATACCGAGCGCATCATCGGCACGCTGGCGGGCGGGGCGCTGGGTGGCCTCGTGCTGTGGGCCGTGCCGTGGCCCGAGGCCCGGTTTGCCGTGCTGGTGGTGTTTATGGTGGTGGCCTACAGCTTTCAGCGCACCGTGTACCTGGTTACGGTGGTGTTTCTGACGGCTTATCTGCTCATCATGTTCCGGTTTCTGGGGCTGAGCTACCTGGGCGTGGCGCAGGAGCGCATCACCGATACGCTCATGGGCTGCGCCATTGCGTTTTCGGCGGGTTACTTGCTGTTTCCCAGCTGGGAATCGGAGCAATTGACCGACTACATGGCCGCCGCCCTGCGCGCCAACCTCGCCTACTTGCGCCAGCTGGCCGACCGCCTCGCCGGCCGCCCCCTCACGCCCAACGACTACCGCTTGCTGCGCAAAAACGTGTACGTGAGCGGGGCCAACCTCGCGGCGGCATTCCAGCGCATGCTCACCGAGCCCAAAAGCAAGCAGCACCGCCCCACCGAAACCCACGAATTCGTGGTGCTGAACCACATTCTCTCCTCCAACATCGCGGCCCTCACCGGCACCCTGCGCGAGGCCGCGCCCGCCGTGCCGCCCTTCCCGCCCGACAGCCGCCGCGTCCTCACCAGCGCCGTGGCGGCCCTCAGCAAAAGCCTGGCTCGCATTGCGCCCGCCACCGCCGCGCCCGTTGAGGAGCTGGCTGCTCCCGAGCCCAATATCTCCGTCGAAGCCGCCGACGACAAGCTGCTGCTGGAGCAGCTCACGTTTCTGCAAAAAGTAAGCGGAGATATCGGCAAAGTGACGGAGGTTTTGGCGGGGTAGGGGCGAAGCGGTGCTTCGCCCCTGGGTGCACGGAATCGTTGTCTTGGCGCGAACGACGGGCGAAGCACCGCTTCGCCCCTACAGTAATTCAGCACGGTAGGCGCACTATTACCCGCGTGCCCACCTTTGGCACCTCAATGCTCACGCTGCCGCCCAGGTAGGCCGCCCGGGTGCGCACCCCGCGCAGGCCAATGCCCGTCAGTGGCGTGTCTTCGCCCCGGCCGAAGCCGCGGCCGTCGTCGGCCACGCACAGCTCCAGGGCGGTGGGGAGGCGGTGTAGGTGCACGTGCACCTGACGGGCCTGGGCGTGGCGCACGGCGTTGTTCACCAGCTCGGCCATGATGCGGAAGGCGGCCGACTGCACGGCCGGCGGCAGCTCGTTGAGGCCGGGGCCGAAATCGGTGTGTACCTGCGGCGTGCCGTGCAGGTTGAGCATGTCGCGCAGCGTGGTGATGGAGGTGGTGAGGCGGTTGGTAACCGATTCGGCCGGCAGCAGGACGTGGCTGATTTGCCGCACCTGGTTGTAGAGCTCGCGCAGCATATCCTCGTTGAGCTGGCCCACGGCAGCGGCGGCGGGGGCCGAAGCCAGGGCGGCGCGCATGGCCTCGCTTTGCCAGGCCATGTGCAGGGCGGCGATGTTGGGACCCAGGGCGTCGTGCAACTCGCGGGCCAACTGCTCGCGCTCATCGTCCTGCGCCGCGATGAGGCGGGCGCTGTGTACGTCGCGCTCGCGCTGGCGCAGGTGCTGCACGCGCAGCCGGGCATTGTGGCGTAGCGTATGCCGGAAGCGGCCAGTGAGCAGGGCGCTCAGTATCAGCAGCTCCAGCATGAGGCCCCAAGCCAGGGTATTGGGGTAGATGGGGTTGAAGCTGTTGAGGCCCAGATGATTGAGCCAGAAGATGCCGTAGCCCACAAAGAAGAAGAAGAAGGTGAGGGCGTAGTATGCCGCCAGCCGCCGCCAGCCGCCGCCAGCGCCGGTGCCGCAGCAGGGCCAGCAGCACCGTCCAGCCGTAGCCGAACACCAGCACCATCAGTACCTCGCGCACCCCGTTCAGCACTTCCACGGTGGGTAGGCTGTGGCGCACCGCCCATGGAAACAGCCCGGCGTAGCCCGCCACAAACCCTACCACCACGCCCGCCAGCCAGTTGCCGGCCCGGTGCAGGCGCGGCCAGCTGGCCCGCAGCCGCAAAAACAGCTGCATGATGCGAATACCCGCCGCTGCCGCCAGCAGCATAAAATTATACTGCCCCACCGACCACAGCAGCCGGTACGGTCCGGCCGGGAGCAGCAGGGCATCCAGCCCGTCTTCCATCATCAGAAACAGCGTCACACCCACCATGTAGGCCACGTACCAGAGGTGAATACGGTCGCGCAGAAACGCAAAAAGCACCAGGTTGAATAAGGCACAAGCTTTAGTAAAAGCCCAGCAACCACACTCAGTGCCGCTCAAACGGAAAGCCCATTTCCCAAGCCAGGAAATATTCGGTGGTTTCGATGTGGGTGGGCAGGTAGATGCTGTCCGTGTGGGCATCCACGCGCAGGTAGAGCACGACCGCCTCGCCGGGGTCCAGCGCAAATGGGAAGCTGAGCGACCGCGCCGGGCGGGTAAACTTCGCCTTGCCCGCCCGCCGGCAATACAGCGCCGCACTGTTGGTGAAGTTGAAAATGCTCCACAGGAAGCGCAGGCGCAGGGGCTCGGTGTTGCGCACGGGCAAGCGCATCCACACGCGGCGGTGCATCAGGCCCAGGTTGAGCGGCTTGTGCCAGGGGCCGGGCCGGAACCGGCCGGCGCGCCACGCGGCCTCGGTCCGCTCGGGGTCGGGCGCGGGGCCCGAAGGGCTCAGTATAGTAGTGGTAGGCTTCCGAGAGGTGCGCGCCCTTGGGGTCTTTCAGCAGCAGCCGTGTCGCGCGGGGCCTGGGGCGGTGCGTCCTGGGCCGCCCCAGGCTGCCAGCAGCTCAGTATCAGTACCAAGAATAGACAAAACCGCATAGGCCGATGCTAACAGGCTGCTGAATCGGCAAATAACAATTAATTCATTTAATATTCATTTATTTAAAAAGAAAAAATCCGGCTGATTCGGCTTAGTTCTGTGCCCGCGCTGGGTGCAGCGTTTGCGAAAGCCGTTGCAGCTTCTCTTCCAGCTCCTGGGCGGCCAGCGCGCACACGGCTTCAATTTTGGAGAACAGGGCGTGCACCTGGACCACGATTTCGGTGCTGTCGGCTGCGGCTTCGGGGGCAATCAGGACGGCGGCCAGGGCTTGCAGGTCTTTGGCGTGGTCCTCAAATTCCTGGTTGATGCCAATGGTGGCGAAGGTGGGAATGATGGAATGCGTGGCCGATTTCAGGGCTTGCCACTGCTGCTGCTCAATGGCGTTTTTCATGGTTTGCACCAGCTGCGGAATCTCCTGCAGATATAGGTAAATCATCTCGGCCATGCGCGCGTCGCTCTTGGTGATGCGGCGCAGGTAGTCGAAGTTGACGCAGGTGAGTGGGGGCTGCAGCGCGGCCTCGGGCGGGTGGCCCGGCGCGGCGGCGGGCTTGCTGTAGCCCGAGCTTTTCAGGTACTTGATGATTTTGCTGTAGAGCAGCTTATCGTCGATGGGCTTCGAGATGTAGTCGTTCATGCCCACAGCCTTGCATTTTTCCACATCCACGGTGGTCACGTCAGCGGTGAGGGCGATGATGGGCACCTTGAGCTTCAGCTCCTTGCGGATGTATTCGGTGGCGTCGAAGCCATTCATGACGGGCATTTGCAGGTCCATCAGCACGATGTCGAAGGGCGTAGTTCTCAGTTTTTCGATGGCAATCTGCCCGTTGCCGGCCACTTCCATCTCAAAGCCAAAATCCTCCAACAAGGTCTTCATCAGCAGCTGGTTGAGGGCAATATCTTCCACTACCAGTATTTTAACGTCCTTAAAGCCGGCTTCCAGCTCGATGTTCAGGCCGGTTTCTATTTCGGCCTTTTCCAGCGTTTTCGTAAAGCTCAGAATGAAGCTGAACGTGGAGCCCTTGCCCACTTTGCTCCGCACGCTGATGGTGCCCCCCTGCGGCTCCACCAGGTTTTTCACAATGGCTAGGCCCAGGCCCGTGCCGCCGTACAGGCGGCTGGTGCCGCTGGTGGCCTGCTGAAAATTGTCGAACACTGTGCCCAGCTTGGCCTGCTCGATGCCGATGCCGGTATCCGTCACGGCAAACTCCAGGATAACCTTTTCCGCATCCTGCACCAGCATCCGCACGCCCACCGTGATGCTGCCTTCGCTGGTAAATTTCACGGCATTGCTCACCAGGTTCAGAATAATCTGGTGCAGGCGCACGGGGTCGCCCACCAGCACTTCCGGGATTTTCTCGTCGTATTCCATCACCAGCTCCAGATTTTTCTCCTGAATCTTGGTTTCGAACAAGTGCACCATGGCCGACACCGAAGCCGAGAGCTTGAACGGTATCTGCTCGAAGGTCATCCGGCCGGCATCCACCTTGGCCAGGTCCAGAATGTCGTTGATGAGCACAATCAGCGTGTCGCCGCTTATCTTGATGGCCGTCAGGTATTCGCGCTGCTTGTCGGTGAGCTCCGTTTTCAGCACCACCTTCGTGAAGCCGATGATGGCATTCATGGGCGTGCGAATTTCGTGGCTCATGTTGCTGAGGAACTGCTGCTTGGCTTTCACGGCATCCTCGGCCGTCTGGGTGGCGCTTTCGGCTTTGGCCTGGGCTTCCTCGGCCAGCACGGTGGCGCGCTCGGCCGCAATTTTGGCCTCCGTCAGCTCGGTGGCAATGCGCTTCTGGTCGGTCACGTCGCGGGCCACAATCACCACGCCCAGCACCAGCCCTTCGTCGTTCTTATACACCGAGCCGTTGAACAGCACGTCGGTCAGCTTGCCGTCTTTGTGCCGCAGCGTGAGCGGCGAATCGGCCACGGTGCCCTCGGCAAACACCTTCTGGTATACCTCGCGGGCCATTTGCGGCTCCGTGAAATAGGCAAAGAAATCGGACCCAATCAGCTGCTCGCGCTCAATGCCCGTGATGTACACCGTGGCCAGGTTCGTGTCCGTAATCTTGCCCTCCGGGCTGATGGTGACCAGCGGGTCGCGGCTGGCCTCAATCAGGCTGCGGGCGTAGTTGGCAATGCGCAGCTCGGCCGCCCGCTTCACCTTCTCATCGTTCTGGAAGGCCAGCTCCTTGTTGGCAATCACCAGCTCCTGCGCCCGCTTTTCCTTCTCGTCATTCTGAAACGCCAGCTCAATGTTGGCAATGCCCAGTTCGGCGGCACGCTTCTCCTTCTCGTCGTTCTGAAACGCCAGCTCGGTGTTGGCGATGATGAGCTCCTGCGCCCGCTTCTCCTTCTCGTCGTTCTGAAAGGCCAGCTCGGTGTTGGCCACGCTCAATTCCTGCGCCCGCTTTTCCTTCTCGTCGTTCTGGAAAGCCAGCTCGGTATTGGCCACGCTCAGCTCCTGGGCGCGCTTTTCCTTCTCGTCATTCTGAAACGCCAGCTCCGTGTTGGCGATGCTCAGCTCCTGCGCCCGCTTCTCCTTCTCGTCGTTCTGAAACGCCAGCTCGGTGTTGGCTACGCTCAGTTCCTGGGCCCGCTTTTCCTTCTCGTCGTTCTGGAAAGCCAACTCTTCGTTGGCAATGCTCAGCTCCTGGGCGCGCTTTTCCTTCTCGTCATTCTGAAACGCCAGCTCCGTGTTGGCGATGCTCAGCTCCTGCGCCCGCTTCTCCTTCTCGTCGTTCTGAAACGCCAGCTCTTTGTTGGCAATCACCAGCTCAGCGGCGCGTTTTCCCTTCTCATCGTTCTGGAAAGCCAATTCTTCGTTGGCAATGCTCAGCTCGTCGGCCCAGTTTTTACCGGCCACTTCGCGGGCCACCAGCACGCCGCCCAGCACCAGGCCGTGGTCGTCCTTGTTCACCGTTCCGTCGAACAGCACCTGCGTGGGCGTGCCATTGGCGTGGCGCAGGGTGCAGGCCACGTTGGTGACGGCCCCGGTGGCCAGCACCTGCTGGTACACCTGCTCCAGCGCGGCCGGCTCCGTGAAATAGGTGAAGAAATTGGAGCCCATCAGCGCGTCGCGGTTCACGCCCGTCATCTTGACTGCTGCCTCGTTGGTGTCGGTAATATTGCCCTGCAAGTCGATGGTGACCAATAAATCCTGGCTGGCTTCAATAAGCCGGCGGTAACGCTTTTCGCTTTCCTTCATGGAGTGGTTGAACTGGCCCGGCAGGCAAGTTTTCGCTATTTTTATAATGATGCGGGCGGGCCTGAAATCCGCGGAAAACCGCTGCCGCACCCTAAAAACCAGCATAATGCCGGTGTATACGGCGTGGGGTATAAATAATTGTTTTTCAGAAAAACAACCTGCTTGAAAGGTACCGATTTTTCGCCCGGCAATAGCTGAATGCCTCTTCATCTGCCGTTCCGCCCCGGCCATCGCCTTGATGGCTATCTGGTTTGAGCCAACGGATAAAATGCGTGCCCGCGCCGAAAGCCGCCCGCCCCCAAGTCCCAACGCCAGAAAGTCCATCCGGACGACCGGATGGGTTTTCTAAAAACGATTGAGCCAACTTACTTGCCCGCCTGCCCGCCGGGCTTCAGCGTGCGGCCCAGCCACTCAAAAAACACCCGCTGCCAGAGCACCGAGTTTTGCGGCTTCGTCACCCAGTGCCCCTCGTTGGGCAGGTACAGAAACCGGCTCGGAATACCGCGCAGCTGCGCCGTGCCGAAGGCCTCCATCGCCTGCCCCTCGGGCACCCGAAAATCCTTGCCGCCCTGGATGACCAGAATGGGCGTATCCCAGTTTTTGACGAACATCTGGGGGTTGAATTCCTGGTAGGATTTGCTGGGCGTGGCGTCCCAGGGCGCGCCGCCCATGTCGTGCTTGGCGAAAAACATTTCCTCGGTGCTGGGGTACCAGCTGGTGAGGTTGTAGAGGCCGTCGTGCGAAATAAAGGTTTTGAAGCGGCCTTCGTGGTGGCCGGCCATGTAATACACCGCGAAACCACCGTAGCTGGCACCCACGCAGCCGCGGCGGTCCTTGTCCACAAACGGCTCCTTGCTGATGGCATCAATCGCCGAGAAATAGTCGCGGATAGCTTGGCCGCCCCAGTCGCCCGAAATAGCGTCGTTCCACTCGCGCCCGAAGCCGGGCAGGCCGCGCCGGTTGGGCGCCACCACGATGTAGCCATTGGCCGCCATCAGCTGGAAATTCCAGCGGTAGCTCTGGCTCTGGGTGATGGGGGCCTGCGGCCCGCCCTGGCAGTAGAGCAGGGTGGGGTACTTTTTGGCCGGGTCGAAATCGGGCGGGTAAATCACATACACCTGCATCTGCTTGCCGTCGGTGGTGGTCACGCGGCGGTCCTCCACCTTGCCGAATTTGATGCCCGCCAGCTCCTGCTGGTTAATGGTGGTAAGTGGCGTTTCCTTGCCCGTTTTCAAATCCAGCCGCACGATGTCGGCGAAGGCCGAAAGGGTGGTGCGGTTGGCCACGGCCTGGTCCCGGCCCACCAGCTCAAACGCGTTGTAATTCTGCGCGCCGGTGGTGAGCTGACGGATTTTGCCGCCTTTGCCGGGCACCGCAAACAGCTGCTCCGCGCCCGTCACCACGGCCAGGAAGTAGAGGGTTTTACCGTCGGCGCTCCAGCGTACGTTGCCCGCGCTCAGCTCCGAGCCTTTGGTGATGTCAACGCGCTTTTTGCTGGCGAAATCATACACCACAATGCCGTTGCGGTCGCTCTCGAAGCCGGGCGTGGCCATACTCAGCCAGGCCACCTGCTTGCCATCGGGCGAGAAGCTGGGCTCGGTGTCGTAGCCACCCAGGCCCTCGCTCAGGTTCACGGTTTGCTGGTTGTGAATATCGTAGAGGTAAATGTCGGCGTTGGTGCTCTCGGCCTCGGCCTTGCCAGTCAGCTTGCGGCTGGTGTAGGCAATGCGGTAGCCATCGGGCGAAAAGGCCAGTTGCTCAGAGCCGCCGTCGGGCATCAGCGGCGAGTCGAATTTCTCGCCGGGCATCAGGTCCTTGCCGTAGCCTTCGGGCTTGCCGTCACCGTTCAGGGGCTGGAAGAAAACGTGGCTGGCGAGGTGGTCGTCCCACACGTTCCAGTGGCGGTAGTTCAGGTCGTCGATGATTTTGGCATCGGCCTTGGGCAGGTCCGGAAACATATCCAGCGTGGTCGGGCTCGATTTCACGTCCTGCGTGTAGAGGATGAAATTGGCCTTCGGCGCGTATTTCAGGTTGCTCAGGCCCTGGTCGGGGAAGTCGCTGAGCTTCTGTTTGCCGCTGCCATTGGCACTCATCACGTAGAGCTGGTCGGTGCTGCCTTCGCCCGAAAGGAAGGTCAGCTTGCCATCGGGCCGCCAGTTCAGGGTGTTTTCCGAGCCGGGCGTGTCGGTGAGTCTCTTCGGCGTGCCACCGGCCACGGGCACGGTCCAGATGTCGGCGTTGCCCTTGTTCTCGGCCAGGTTGTATTTGGTCACGGTGTAAGCCACCGTTTTGCCATCGGGCGATACCTGCATTTCGCCCAGTCGGCCCAACTGCCAGAGCTTTTCGGGCGTGAGCACGGCGGATGGGGGAGGGGTTTGGGCGGCCGCCGCGAGTGGGAGCAAGGCCAGCGCGCCAAGAAAGAGCTTGTTCATGCCCGAAAATTACAGCCTCCGGCTGGATGGCGCGTGAAAGCGCTGAGCGAGGTAATGGAGTTGTTTAGAAAGTTGCAAAATGTCCCCGAACGGTCATGCAGAGCGCAGCGAAGCATGACCGTTCGGGGACTTTCTAAACAGCTTCAATATATATTATTCGCTATTTAATGAATAATTTTAGGCTAATCCACTTAATTCGAGCGCACGATGAAATCATCTTCCTTGGTGCGGCTTCTGCCGGCCAGCTTGTTGCTGAGCATGGCCCTGTTCCTGATACTGAGCCCGGCCCGGGCGCAGCAGCCCGCGCCCGCCAAGCCGTAGCCTGCCGCCCATCCCCGGGCTGGGCCCCGACCCCGTGCTGCTCGCCAGCCCCACCGCCGCCCAGCAAGCCGCCTACAACCGTGAAATGGCCGAGCGCACCCGCCAGCGCTGGAACTACCTGCTCATCGATTCGCTGATGCGGGCCCGCGTGCTCAACGAGCAGCCCGATGCCCTGCTGGTCGAAACCGTGAGAAACCTCAGGCCCGGTACTGCCTTCGACGCCGACATGGGCGAAGGTCGCAACGCCATTTACCTGGCCCAGTAGGGCTGGCAGGTAACGGGAGCCGACGTGGCCGAAAAAGCTCTGGATTACGCGCAAAAAAGAGCTACCAGCCTCGGCGTCAAAATCACCACCGAAGTAGCCGACATGGCCCAGTACGACTGGGGTACCAATAAATGGGACCTCATTGTGCTGAGCTACGCCGGCGGCCACGACTACGCCGCCCGCATCAGGCGCGCTCCGAAACCCGGCGGCCTGGTCGTGCTCGAAGCCTTCCACATGGATGCCACCGAAAAGCTGTAGGTAGTGGGCGGCGACTACCGCGTGTTTTTCCAAACCAACGAGCTGCTTACCTTATACAAAGCCGCCGGCCTGAAAATAGTGCGCTACGAAGAGTCCATCGGCACTGCCGACTTTACCTGGCAGCAGCTGCGGCTGGTGAAAATGGTGGCCCGGAAACCACTGTAGCCGTCGGTATATCAAAACAGCGCCTCCCGTAATCGTTTGCGGGAGGCGCTGTTTTTGTGGGGTGACAGCCACTTGGCATCGTTGGAACTGACCAAGAAATCATTTGTCGGCCTTCTTACGGCCCGAGCCGCCGGGTTGTTTCCCGCCGCCGTCGTTTTTATTCACCGTGGCCCAGGCGCGGGCCTCGGCTTCCTTCTCCGAAACGCCTTTCTTCTCGTAGCCGTCTTCAATGTGCTCGGCCTGGCGCTTCTGCTTGTCGGTGTACTTCGATTTATCTCCCTGAGGCATGGCAGTAGTGAAATAAAAGTGAAAAAACCCGGTCCGTAGCACCGGACCACCGGGCTTTTTACGCACGGCAGCGGAGAGGTGTTAGGTCGAGCTTAGACCACAGATTTATCGGATTTTAACGGATGGGAACGGGTTTTTTGGAGTTCCGATTCAAGTGTATTTAAGTCGGAATCGCCTTTCATCCCAAAAATAAGGGCTAGATTCGACCAGCTTTTGGAGGCAGTCTGTTGGGTGGCGAACCCCAAAAAAACTGTTCCCATTCGTTAAAATCCGATAAATCTGTGGTCCTGTGCGTCACGTTGCCGACATCCCCCATCCCGCCGTCAAAATCACGCTCCTGGCCTGGAACGGCAAGTTCCTGCTGAAACTGGAGCAGGGCAACCTGGAACAGACCTATAAAGTGGCCGAGCTCGACCTGCTCACCGGCACCGATGCCGAGGCCCGCGAGCTGCTTGACGACGAATTTCTGGCCGCCGCCATTGCCCGTTTCCAGGCCATGCGCGCCGATTTGCAGGCCGCCTTCGACCGCCACGAGCTGCGCTAACCGCCGTTTTTTACCCCCTGCGTTATGTCTAAAATTTGCTTTCTGCTGCTGATGCTGGCCAGCCTGCTGGCGGGCACCCCGGCTTCGGCTCAGCTCTACGACGTGCGCCCCGGCGACGTGAACTACAACAAAAAGCCCCGTGCCGCGCTCAAAGTACAGGTTGATGGCAAGGCCACCGACGTGCGCGCGTTTTTCCAGGATTGGATGAAGAGCAGCTACAACGTGAAGTTCAAGGCCGGCGGCGTACTGGGGTTCAATAAAAGCGACGTGCTGGTGGCCCGCCAAACCCCCGCCAGCACCATTTCGGGCAAGCTGGTGGACCTTTACGCCACCATCATCGCCCCGTCGGATTCGGTGGCGGAGGTGGCCATTTTCGGTGGGTTCGATGATAATACCTTCTTCGACCCCAGCAGCATCAAAACCGAGTACGATGCCCTGCGCGCCATTGCCCAGAACTTTGCCGGGGCTGCCCGCCTCAAGGCCTACCGCGACATGATTGCCGAAGCCGAGAAGAAGCTCAAAGCCACCGAAAAGGAAAAAGAGCGACTCGAAAAGGAGCAGGCCGCACTGAGAAGCAACACCGAAGCCAACCTGGCCCGTATTGAGGAGCTGAAGAAAAAGAACGCCGAAAACCTGCTGCAATCGCGCACCGATTCGGCTTCGCAAACTAAAAACAACCTGCTGCTCGACGAAAGCCGCCTGCGCCTGCAACGCCGCCGCGACCGCCTTTCGGCCCTCGACCGCAAAAACTAGGCCCACCGCCGGCCGTATTCTGGTCATGGACAACCCCAATTCACCCCTCGACACCCTCCGCCAGCTCAAGGAAATGCTGGATTCCGGGGCCATTACGCCCGCCGAGTTCGAAGCTTTGAAGCAGCGGCTGGTGTTCGCCACGCCTGCTACGCCGGTCCCCCTGGCCGCTCCCGAATTTATCGCTCCCGAGCCGGTGGTGCCGCCTCCGCCCCCCGTGTTCGAGCCCTCGCCCGTAGCGGTTGCGCCCAATGCGCCGCTGGCCGAAGAGCTGCCCACCCCCGCGCACTTCCCCGCCGGCCCCGAACCCCTGCCCGAGCCCGAGCCCGCCTGGCGAACCCGCGACGAGTTTCCGCCCATGGCCGAAGAGCCGGCCCGCAACTCGCTGGCCCTGATTCTCTCCATTGGGGGCGTACTGGCATTTCTGGCGGTGGTGCTGTACCTGAACATGAACCGGCCACCATCGGAGCACATTTCCAGCACCAGCCAAACCGCTGCCGATTCGCTGGCCCTGGCCGTGCCCATCGAAACCGGCCCGCAGGCCGAGCCGTTGCCTACCACCGTGGCCGTTCCCGAAACCGTGCGTGTGGCACCCGCCCATCCTGCACCGGTTGTCATGCTCCGCCCCACGCGCCCGCGCTCGGATTCTGCAGCTGTTGCCCCGCGAACTACCGCTCTGGATTCGGCTGCGCACCAATAAGCCAGCGCCTGTCACGGGCGAGCTTACCCTTGTCTGCTCCAACGTGCGCGCCAGCCGGCCGTATGAGAAACCCCCACCCATCCCGGCTGGTTTTTTTTGCGTTTCCTGCTCTCCTAAACACCACGAAACATGTCTTTTTCCAAGCTGCTCTTGCTCAACGCGGCCGCCGGCCTGCTGCTGGCCGGCTGCTCAGCCCCTTCCGGCAAAGCCGACACGGCCGCTATCGGCTCGGCCCCCGATGCCACCGGCACCAGTGCCGATACGGCCGCCACCAATTCGCCCCTGCAAGTGGTGGCCGAGTTTACCGACCCGCAGATGGTGGGCGTGGCCGTGGCCCCTGGCGGCGAAATATTCGCCTGCTTTCCGCGTTGGGACTACAACCCCGTGTACCCCATTGCCAAAGTGGGCCCCAACAACACCCTCTCGCCGTATCCCAACGCCAGCTGGTGCATGTGGAACGACTCCGTGAAATCGGAACCGCTCAAGCACTGGATTTGCCCCCAAACCGTGTTTGCTGATAAATCGGGCATGGTCTGGATTCTAGACCCCGCCGCGCCCGGCCTGAAGTTTACCGTGCCCGGCGGCCCCAAACTGGTGAAAACCGACCCCAAAACCGGCCAGGTTCTGCTCACCATTCCTTTCCCGGCCGATGTGGCCCCGCGCAAGTCCTATCTCAACGACGTGCGCATCGACCTGCAGAACAACTACGCCTACCTCACTGAATCGGGCACCGGCGCACTGGTTGTCACCGATTTGAAAACCCTGAAATCGCGCCGTCTGCTGGCCAGCCATCCTTCCACCAAAGCCGTGAAAGGCCTGGTCATCAAAGCTGAAGGCCACCCGATGCTCGACCCCCAGGGCAAGCCCGCCCAGTTCAATGTCGACGGCATTGCCCTGAGCACCGACAATACCTACCTCTACTACTGCCCGCTCACCGGTCACACCCTCTACCGCATTAAAACCGCCGTCCTGCGCGATGCCGCCCTAAGCGAAGCCCAACTGGCCCAGGCAGTTGAAACCGTGGGCGAAATCCCCGCCTCCGATGGCCTCGAAATCGACGCCGCCAACAACGTTTACCTCACTTCCTTTGAGCAAAGTGCCCTGTTGCGCCGCACGCCCGCCGGCAAAATCGAAACCGTAGCCAGGGATTCGCGCCTGCAATGGCCCGATACCTACAGCTTCGCCGCCGACGGCAACCTGTACGTGGCCAACTCCGCCATCCACAAAACGGCCACCTGGAACAAGGGCGTGGGCCAGCCCCGCCAGCCCTTCCGCATTTTCAAAATGGCAATGCCGAAATAGGGCAATCGGCGAATTGTTCAAAACGTGAAAAAGGCCGCACCTGACAAGGGTACGGCCTTTTTCGTGCCTTTTATAGAATAGCAATAAGTGTTTTTACAGTACTGCAAGGGGCTGAATCTTCACGCCCTTCTGAAAAATATCGTATTTCTCGCTGGGGTGGGTCAGCACGTCCATGCAGTGGTGGTGGCGGCGGTTCATGGTGTCATGAATGGTGTACACGCCGTCGAGTTTGGGCGAGAGGCCGCGTACGCGCACCTTATCGCCAAATTTGAAAGGGCCGCCCCACGGTTTCAGCAAGTCGCGCGACAGGGCCATCCAGCGCTTTTTGCTCCCATAGTGTGGTTTGATGCGGGAATTGTCAGCCGTGATGAACGGCTCACTGTCCGTTTGGCCGGGCACGGCTTGGTAGGCGGTAGCCGTTACCGTATAAGTAAGGGCGTGGGTGACCAGCTTTTTCGCCTTAACGGCGTGTTTAAGCATGGTTCGGTGCGGTATCAGAAACTCCTCAAGCCCTTTGGCTTCGGCAGTGGGTGTGCTAGGGAAAAGCGGCGTAGTCAGGGCCGCAGCAGCAATAAGTAGGTCGGCTAATAGCTTAACATTATTCATTAAAATGGTATTCGTACGCCCGCCAAAATGCCCGGCGGTATAGGCCCTGCCCGGGCTAAAAACACGGGCAGAAAGTGATTAACGGTTTGATTAGCAGATAAGTTCAGGTGAATCTGAATGCGCAATTCGAAAGCAGCCTGACGGCACGTGAGGGTATTATATAGAAAAAAATTAATATAAATCTGGGGGTGCTTTTGTTGCCCGTTGGACCCTGGCTTTTGGGCTGAGCACACCTGATACAGGAGGACCTACTTAGAAATTAAAACCCGTCATCCTGGCATTTTTCGATAAATTGACAAGCCAAGTCACCGTGCAGGCTAATGAGAGTGAGCGTATGTTGCTGACTATTAAAAAAATTTGTATAGTCGCATACAGGTTTTTGCCTGTATCATAAGCACCTTACTTTTACAGGGCCTTACCTAAGCTGAATTCCCAATGGACTCTTATTCTTATCTAGCCAACGCCGACGCGGTGGCCATCGAAACCCTGTATCAGGCGTACCAGCAGAACCCGGAGTCGGTGGATTTCGGCTGGCGCAAGTTTTTTGAAGGGTTTGACTTCTCGCAGCAGTTTCCCGAAGGTGCCCCCCTGGTGCCCGGCGCGGCCGTCAATGGCAGCGCGCTGACCACGACGGCTTCGCCTGCCCCCGGCCCGCGCCCGCAGCCCGACGACTACGGGGTGCTCAATACGTTGGCCTCGACCAACAACGCGCCCGGCCTGGCCAGCGGTGCACCTGCCTCCGATAAGGAAACGGCCGTGCGCAACCTCATCCATGCTTTCCGCAGCCGGGGCCACCTGCGCGCCAAAACCAACCCGGTGCGCGAGCGCAAGGACCGCAAGCCCCGCCTCGACCTCGCCGATTTCGGCTTGAGCGAGGCTGACCTCGACACGGCCTTTCGCAACGGCGAAGTGCTTGGCCTGGGCGGGCAAGCCAAGCTGCGCGACATCGTGGCCGCGCTGGAGAAGATTTATACCGGCCCCATCGGCTTCGAGTACATGTCTATCCGCGACCCGCAGGTGCTGGACTGGTTTCGCGAGAAAGTGGAGCGCGACTCGCTGGCCTTCAACCCCGGCGCGGAATACAAAAAGCGCATTCTGAAGAAGCTGAACGAGGCCGTGGTGTTCGAAAACTTCCTGCATACCAAGTTTTTGGGGCAGAAGCGCTTCTCGCTCGAAGGCGGCGAAACCACCATTCCCGCGCTGGATGCCATCATCGGCAAGGGCGCGGAGCTGGGCGTGAAGGAAGTGATGATTGGCATGGCCCATCGCGGCCGCTTGAACGTGCTGGCCAACATCATGGGCAAGACGTACGAGCAGATTTTCTCGGAGTTTGAAGGCACCGCCGTGCCCGACCTGACCATGGGCGACGGCGACGTGAAGTACCACATGGGCTACAGCTCGGAAGTGGAAACCAGCACCGGCCTGAAAGTCAACCTGAAGCTGGCCCCCAACCCTTCGCACCTGGAGGCGGTGAATCCGGTGGTGGAAGGTTTCGTGCGGGCTAAAATTGAGCACCAGTACGGCGGCGACTACCACCAGATTCTGCCCATCCTCATCCACGGCGACGCGGCTTTGGCTGGCCAGGGCATCGGCTACGAGCTGACGCAGATGTCGCAGCTGGAAGGCTATAAAACGGGCGGTACCATCCACTTCGTGATTAACAACCAGGTTGGTTTTACCACCGATTTTGAGGATGCCCGCTCGTCGATTTACTCAACGGATTTGGCTAAAATCATCGATGCACCCGTGCTGCACGTGAACGGTGATGACCCCGAGGCGGTGGTGTTTGCCGTGCAGCTGGCGACGGAGTACCGCCAGCAGTTCCACGCCGATATCTTTATTGATATGGTGTGCTACCGCCGTCACGGCCACAACGAGTCGGACGAGCCCAAGTTCACCCAGCCCACGCTCTACAACCTCATCTCGAAGCACCAGAACCCACGCGAGGTCTACAATACCATGCTGGTGCAGCGCGGTGATGTGGATGCCGAGCTGGCTGCCCAGATGGACAAGGAATTCCGCGAAACCCTGCAGGCCCGCCTCGATTTGGTGAAGCAGGCCCCACTGCCCTACAAGTACCAGGCCCTGGAAAATGAGTGGCGCAGCCTGCGCCGCAGCACGCCCGAGGATTTTGAGCAGTCGCCCGAAACCGGCATTTCGGCCGAAAGCGTGGAGAAAGTGGCCAAGGCCCTGACTACGATTCCCGACGGCTTCAAGCCCATCAAGCAGATTGATAACCTGCTGAAGGAGCGCCGCAAAATGTTCTACGAAACCCGCGTGCTGAACTGGGCCGCCGGCGAACTGCTGGCTTACGGCTCGCTGCTGACGGAAAAGCACATTGTGCGCGTGAGTGGCCAGGACGTGCAGCGTGGCACGTTCTCGCACCGCCACGCGGTGCTGCACGATGCCGAAACCTCGGCTCCATACAACTCGCTGAACAACATTGAAGGCGAGAACCAGAAGCTGAGCATTTATAATTCGCTGCTGAGCGAATATGCGGTGCTGGGCTTCGAATTCGGCTACGGCATGGCCAACCCCACGGCCCTGGTGGTGTGGGAAGCGCAGTTCGGCGACTTCGCCAACGGTGCCCAAACCATGATTGACCAGTTTGTGGTGAGCTCTGAGAGCAAGTGGCAGCGCATGAACGGCCTGGTGATGCTGCTGCCCCACGGCTACGAAGGCCAGGGCCCCGAGCACTCTAACGCCCGCCCCGAGCGGTTTCTGCAGCTGGCGGCCGAGAACAACATCGTGGTAGCCAACATCACCACGCCGGCCAACTTCTTCCACGCCCTGCGCCGCCAGCTGACGTGGAGCTTCCGCAAGCCGCTGGTGGTGATGTCGCCCAAGTCGATGCTGCGTCACCCGTTGTGCGTATCGCCGCTGGAGGAGTTCACCGGCGGGCATTTCCGTGAGGTGCTGGGCGATGATTTTGCCGAAGCCAAAAAGGTGAAGCGCGTGCTGCTGTGCTCGGGTAAGGTGTACTACGACTTGCTCGACGAGCAGCGCACTTCTGACCGCAAGGACGTGGCCATTGTGCGCCTCGAGCAGCTGCATCCCTTCCCCAAAAAGCAGCTTGATGCCGAGCTGGCCAAGTACGGCAAAGCCAAAATCTACTGGGTGCAGGAAGAGCCCGAGAACATGGGCTACTGGAACTTCATGCTCCGCTACATGCGCCGCGAGCTGGAAGACGTGATTTCGCGCAAGCCCTCGGCCTCGCCGGCCACCGGCTACAACAAAATCCACGTAAAGGAGCAAAAGGAGCTCGTGGCCCGCGCCTTCGACAAGCCCAAGGAGGCCGTGGCCGATGGCAACATCAAAGCCACTGCCGAAGCCGCCAAGAAGCTGGATTAAGCTGGTGCGGTAAGCTTTAGCTTGCCGTTTCAGCCCCGTACGCGGCTCATTTCAATCAACATCAGAAGAAACTACACTTTCCCACGCCACCCTAGTTTATGGCCCTCGAAATCAAAATTCCCGCCGTTGGCGAATCCATCACCGAAGTCACCATTGCCAAGTGGCTCAAGAAAGACGGCGAGGCCGTGAAGCGCGACGAGGTGATTGCCGAACTCGAATCGGACAAGGCCACGTTTGAGCTGCCCGCCGAGGCGGATGGCATCCTGAAAATCCGCGTGGCCGAGGGTGAAACCATCGGTATCGGCACCGTGATTGCGGACCTGGATGGTGCCGTAACTGGTGCCGCGCCGGCTCCGGCCGCCACTGCGCCCGCCCCGGCCGCTGCCAGCGCCCCGGCTGCCGACCCCATCAACAAAGGCGAAGAAAACCCCGCCGCCAGCGACCAGGCCGGCTACGGCGGCGCGGCCGCTGCGGCTCCGGCAGCTCCCGCTGCTGGTGGGGGCTCGGTAGAGATGAAAATCCCTAACGTGGGCGAATCCATCGCGGAAGTAACGGTGGCTAAGTGGCTGAAAGAGGACGGTGCCCAGGTGAGCCGCGACGAAGTGATTGCCGAGCTCGAATCGGACAAGGCCACGTTTGAGCTGCCCGCCGAGGCAGCCGGCATCCTGCGCCACGCCGTGAAGGAAGGCGAAACCATCAGCATTGGGGCCGTGATTGCGCGCATCGAGGGTGGTAGCGGTGCGGCTCCGGCGGCTCCGGCGGCTCCGGCTCCGGCTGCTGCTGCTGCGGCGGCTCCCGTGGCGGCGCTGGCCTCGGCCCCGGTCGCGGGCGGCGCGGCTACTTATGCTACCGGCGTGCCCTCGCCGGCCGCCGGGAAGATTCTCGATGAGAAAGGCATTGCCGCCACCGACGTAGCCGGGACCGGCCGCGATGGCCGCATCACGAAAGAAGATGCCCAGAATGCCCAGGCCAAGCCTGCTGCTGCGCCCGCCCTCCAAGCCGCTCCGGCAACAGCCCAGGTACCAGCCACCAGCAGCCAGGCAGCCGGTGGCAGCCGCGAAGTGCGCCGCGAGCGCATGAGCAATCTGCGCAAAACAGTGGCCCGCCGCCTGGTAACGGTGAAAAACGAAACGGCCATGCTCACCACCTTCAACGAGGTGAACATGCAGCCCATCATGGACCTGCGCAACAAGTTCAAAGACCAGTTCAAGGCCAAGAATGGTGTGGGCCTGGGCTTCATGTCCTTCTTCACGAAGGCCGTGTGCGTAGCCCTGAAGGAGTGGCCTTCGGTGAATGCCCAGATTGACGGCACGGACATCGTATTCAACGATTTCTGCGACATCAGCATCGCCGTATCGGCCCCGAAAGGCCTGGTGGTGCCCGTGATTCGCAACGCCGAGCAGCTGAGCTTCGAGGGCATTGAGAAGGAAGTGGTGCGCCTGGCCGGCCTGGCCCGCGACAACAAGCTCACCATTGAGCAGATGACCGGCGGCACGTTTACGCTCACCAACGGCGGCGTATTCGGCTCCATGCTCAGTACGCCCATCATCAATGCGCCGCAGTCGGCCATTCTGGGCATGCACAACATCATCCAGCGCCCCATCGCCGAAAACGGCCAGGTTGTGATTCGCCCCATGATGTACTTGGCCCTGAGCTATGACCACCGTATTATCGACGGCCGCGAGTCGGTGTCGTTCCTGGTACGGGTGAAGGAGCTGCTCGAAGACCCCTCGCGTCTGCTGCTGGGCGTGTAGGCACGCGCTGTTAGGTTGAAGTACCCCGAAAGCGGCCGGCAGTTATTGCCGGCCGCTTTTTTTGGTTTCAGGATAGCCCAAAAATCTTGCCCGGCGTTTAATAACATTCTTATTTAGGACTTACGCAGTTGAAGCACTAACTAGCTGAAAAACAGCAATATAATAAATATATGTCTTTAATGCAAGTCGTTGATTTTCAGGTTACATAGCTTTTGAAGTGCGTAAGTCCTATTATTAAGTCGTTATGAAAAACTCCAGAAAGACCCATCGTCCCGCAAAGTTTTGGCCCGTGCTGGGCTTTGCCACGCTTGCCGGCATGCGCAGCATGAGCGCCCCAGCTTTCCTGAGCCACTACTTTTCGCGGCAGCCACACGCGGGCCTCGAAGATTCGCGGCTACGTTTTTTGCAAAAGCCCATGACCGCCGATTTGCTGAAATTGCTGGCCGCTGGTGAAGTGGTGGTGGATAAGCTGCCGGGCACGCCCGACCGCATTGCCCCGCCGCCCCTGTTGGGCCGGCTATTGTCGGGGGCGCTGGTGGGGGCAGCCTGGTACCGGTCGCGCCAGGGCAGCGCCCTGCACGGTGGTATGCTGGGCGGGCTGGTGGCCGTGGCATCCTCATTTGTGAGCTATGCACTGCGTACTGGCATCAGCGAGCAGGCCGGGGTGCCCAGCGCCCTGGTAGGGGCGGGCGAAGATGCGTTGGTAATAGCGGGTGGTGCCGCCCTGCTGCACGGCCAGCAGCCACCCCACGGCGAGTGGCGACCATTGTGATTGAGCGTAATAAGGGCTTGATAGCATTCATAAAATTTGCCGGGACAAGCGGGTAGATTCTCGTTTCAGTATTGGAAAAGCAACGGCGCGTGTAAGAATTTGGGAATAATAATATTTTATAGCATATATTCATTATAAATGCTATGATAATCAAAGCAGTCTCAAAAATCGAAACGTGCGTGCAAAGCAATGGCAACCAGCGAGTACGTAGCCCAGCTTCGGCAGGCCAGCAAAGTCTACCAAACCGGCGATACCACCATTACGGCGCTGGCCCCGAGCGACCTCGACCTGCGGGCGGGTGAGATGTTGCTTATCGTCGGGCCTTCGGGCTCGGGCAAAACCACACTGCTCTCCCTGTTGGGTTGCGTGATGTACCCCACCAAGGGGCAGGTGCTGGTGAATGGGCACGATATCAGTCAGCTCACCGAAAGCGAATTGGCAGAGCTTCGGCTTCATACCATCGGCTTCGTTTTCCAGAGCTTCAACCTGATTCAACCCCTGACGGCCGAAGAAAACGTGTTGTTGCCGCTGCGTTTGCAGCAGGTGCCTTTGCCTGCGGCCCGCGCCCGCGCGGCCGCGGCCCTGGCCCTGGTTGCCATGACTGACCGGGCCCGGCAGCTGCCCAAAGAGCTTTCGGGGGGGCAGCAGCAGCGCGTGGCCATTGCGCGGGCCCTGGTAACCGAGCCCACGCTCATTCTCTGCGATGAGCCCACGGCTTCGCTCGATGCCAGGTCGGTGGAAGTAGTAATGCGCGAGCTGAAAACGCTGGTGCAGCAGGGTAAAGCCCTGGCCGTGGTAACGCACGACCTGCGCCTGCGAAGCTTCGCCGACCGGATTGTGTACATGGACGAAGGCCGCGTGACCGACGTGCCCCAGCCCGATGCGCTGGTGTAGCCCCCTTTTTAATAACCTATAATCGACCTGAGCTATGCGCCTGCTGCTGTTTCTGATGCTACTGCTGGCAGCCTGTGGAAAGGCCGGGAACGACGCGGCCAACCCCGGCCGGGAAGGCTTGGCGCAGCAACCCGCCCTGGTGCGCGAAGTAGTGGCGCTGGGCCGGGTAGAGCCCGAAAATAAGCTCATTGGCCTGGCGGCCGAGGTAAGTGGGGTGGTGGCGGCCCTGCATGCGGCCGAGGGGCAGCGCGTGGAAAAAGCGCAGCTGCTACTTACGCTGAACGAGGCCGTGGAGCAGGCCCAGGTGACGCAGGCCCGCAGCCGCCTCGCCACCCAGCAAGCCCAGATTGCCGCCGATGCGGCGACCCTGCGCAGCGCCGAAGCGCAGGCCACCAACCTGAGCCGTACCGCGGCCCGCGTGCGTGAGCTGGCCCGCCAGGGAGCTGAAACGCTACAAAGTCGCGACGATGCCCAAACCGAGTTGACCACGCAACAACAGGAAGTAGCCCGCTTGCAGGCCCTGCTGCACAGCGCTCGCCGGCAGTTCGAAGCGCTGCAGGCTGATGTGGCGGTGGCCACCGCCCGGCTGGCCCAGCGGCGAGTATTGGCTCCGGCGACTGGTCGCTTGCTGAAATGGGATGTGACCGTGGGCAGTAGCGTGGGCACTGGCACCGTTCTGGGCGATTTTGCTCCGGCTGGCCGCATCACCGTGCTCTGCGAAGTCGATGAGCTGTTTGCCGACCGGGTGCGGCCCGGCGAGTCGGCCTACGTGCGCCCCCTGGGCGGTACCAGGCGGCTGGCCCGTGGCACGGTGCTGTTTGCCGCGCCATACCTGAAGCAGAAGTCGCTGTTTGCCGGGACGGCCGGGGAGGCCGAAGACCGACGGGTGCGCGAAGTGCGCGTGCTGCTAACGCAGGGTGGCGACTCGCTACTGCTTAATAGCCGGGTCGAATGCGTGATTCAACTACCCTAAAAAAGCGCATCATTAGCCCAGCGTTTTGGCTGCTAAAAAGGTTTTTTTAAAGAAGTAAGGCATTGTAAATCAAATTAATATTCCGCCTAATGCTGCACATTGCCCTGCAATTTATTCGCTACGATAAGGCCAAGAGTATTGGTACGCTGCTGGGCATTATCATCAGCCTGTTTTTGGTGGGGCAGCAAAGCGGCGTGTTCGTGTTCCTGACCAATGCCATGTCGAGTCTGGTCGATAATACCGCGACCGACCTGTGGGTGGTCGATAACCGCACGACCAATGTAAATGCCCTGGCCAAGCTAGATATTCGTCTGCTGCGCGAAGTGGGTAGTTTGCCGGGCGTGCGCCGGGCCTATGCGTTGGTGGTGGCTGGGGGCGCGGCCAGTTTTCCCAACGGCACCAGCGCCGGCGTACAAATTATTGGTTCCGAGGCCCCATTGTTTCGGGCTGGGCCGAAGGAACTGGTGCAGGGCGCTTTTGCCGACCTGATACCGGACGGAGCGATGAGCTTCGACCAGTTCGACCGCAAAACCCTGGGCGGAAGCAGCGTGGGCTCGGTATTTGAGATTGGGGGCAAGCGCGTGTACCTGGCTACCATGAGCAAGGGCCTGCGCGGTTTCGGGGCGGTGTACCTGTTCACCACTTTGGAGCGGGCGCGTTACCTGGGTAATGTGCCCACCACCCAGCTCAGTGCCGTGCTGGTGGATGTGCAGCCGGGGGCCGACCCCATTGTGGTGCGCGACCGCATCAATCGCAGCCTCTATGGCGTGCGGGCCTGGCGGCCCCGCGACTTTGCCCTGGCGACCAAAAAAACGGTGCTCGGTACCTCCGGTATTGCCGTCAGCTTCGGCTCGCTGATTGCCTTTGCAGTGATATCCGGTTTTTTTATCATCGGGCTGACGCTTTATTCGGCTGCTATCGACCGCCTCAAGGACTATGGCACGCTCAAGGCCATCGGGGCTTCCAATGGCTACGTGGCACGGCTTATATTGCTCCAGGCGCTGATTTTTGCGGTGGTAGGCTTCGGCCTGGGCTATGCCCTGATTGAAGGCTTCCGTTTCGGGATTGGTAAATCGGGGGTGCTATTTAGCTACCCCTGGGTGCTGCGGGGGGCATTTTTGGGCATCACGCTGCTCATTAGCATGGGCGGGGCAGTATTTGCCATTCGGCGCATCAGCGGGGTGGAGCCCGCCAGTGTTTTTCGCGGCTAATTCCTTTCTCTGACTATGCGGCGACTTTGGCTCTTGGTTGTATTCTTCGGCACCTCCCCTGGTTGGGGGCAGGCGCAGCCGGCCGGGCCACTGCGCCTGAGCCTGCCGCGAGCACTGGCGCTGGCCCAGGTAAGCCGGGGTAGCTACCAGAACCTGCAGCTGGAGGAGCAGGTAGCCGCCCAGGCCGCCCGGGCCGTGCGGGGCCTGTACGCTCCTAAGCTCGGCGCAGCTACCGACCTGCGCTACAACATTATTTTGCCTACCAGCATTATCCCCAACTTCGCCAACCCCACATCGGGCGAGCGGGTGCCGGTTAGTTTTGGTACGGTGTATCAGGCCAGCGCCGGCCTCACCTTCAACCAACCTCTCTACGATGCCAATGCCCTGGCCCAGAGGCCGGTAGCCGCCCTCACGCAGCAGCTGGCCGCCAATGCGAGTTGGCAGGGGCGGGTAGCTTTGGTGGTAGCCGTGAGTCAGGCCTACTACGAAGCGTTGCTGCGCGAAACCCAGCTGGCCTTTGCCCGAGCAGATGCGGTGCGAGCCCAGGCCGCCTACCGCGACCTGGCTGCCCGCCAGCAGGTCGGCCGCGCCCTGGCCAACGAGGTAGACCAGGCCCATCTGGCCCAGCGCAACGCGTCTCTGGCACAGGCCGTTGCCCAGCAGTACATTGGCCTGAGCAAGCAGCACTTGCTGGCCACGCTGGGCCTGCCACCCAACTACGTCGCCAACCTCCAGCTCACCGATTCGCTGCCCCAGCTATTGCGCCGCTATGCCGATACCACCGCCTGGCAGGAGACCCCGCCAGCTCTACAGCGGCGGCCCGAATTCCGGCAGGAGCAGCTGAATGCCGACCTCGCTGCGGCCAATTTGAGCGCCGAGCGCCGCGGCTATCGGCCCACCGTGGGCCTGACGGGCTACCTGGGCGCCAATGGCTTCAACGATAATTTCCTGCAAACCCTGCACCTGGGCCGCTGGTTTGGCAATGCCTACGCGGCCGTGCAGGCCAGCGTGCCACTACTCGACGGGTCGGCTCGTGCCACTCGCCTCGAAACCCAGCGCCTGCGCCAGCAGCAGGCCCGTAACCGCCAGGCTGACCTGCAGCAAACCATTGGCTACGAAGTGGCGAATGCCCGCACGCAGCTGCAGCTAGCCTGGCAAACTGTGCAGGTGAAGGAAGAAAATATAGCCGTGACGGCCCGTAGTGCCGAGCTGACAGCGCTGCGCCAACAAGCGGGGCGCGCCCTGGGCCGCGAAGTGCTCGCCGCCGAAGCAACGCGCCAGCAGGCGCAACGGGAGTATCTGCAGGCCGTGTACGATTTCCTTATTGCTCGTCTTGAATACCAGCGCGTTACCGGTACGCTAACCGATTAAGGCACTACCGGCGGCCGCGCGCGCCCACTGATATCAGTCATCGGTTGGCCTGAGCCGGCTCATCGGAATAGCCGCCAAACCGGCCGAAATTCAGGCAACACTCTACCTCGTCCGACAATGAGATACTTTCTGATAGGCGCAGCTTTGTGGTGGGCGCTGGCCGCCCGGGGGCAGGTGGTGGTGCAGGTAGGGCCGCCACTTTGGGGGCCGCCCACCCCGGTGGGCACGCAGTACTACTACATTCCCGAGGCGCAGGCTTACTACGATTTGGCCAACCGCTGCTTTTTTGTGTTTCGGGGTAATACCTGGGTTTGCATTCCCGAATTTCAGGTGGTGTACTGGCCCGGCCATTTCCACGGGATAGTGGTGGGCTACCGGGGGCCGCAACCCTGGCTCCTGATTGACCGGCACCGGCGCATGTACCTGCCGCCGCTGCCGCATGGGCCGCGCCGGGCACCAGCCGTTCGGCCCTCGCCCCGCCGCCCCGGCCGTATCCGATGATGGCTGATTATCAGCAGGAAGGATGTCAGGAAGCCACGGATGTTTCGGGTGCCGGAGCTAGGGCTACTGGAGCTGTTACCGCCACTTTACGGCGACCACCCAGCAGCACCAGCACCACGGCCAGCACAATCAGGCCCGCGCCGATAAGCATTTGGGGGTTGAGGATTTCGCCGGCGAAGGCCCAGCCCAGCAGCACGGCCACCACCGGGTTCACAAAGGCGTAGGTGCCGGCCAGGGCGGGCTCGACCACGCGCAACAGCCAGATATAAGCCGAAAAGGCCACAATGGAGCCAAACGTGACCAGGTAGGCATACGCCAACCACGACTTGGTCGTCACCTGGGCCAGCTCGAAACCCGAGGCTTCGCCCCGGCCCAGGCCCAGCAGCAGCATGGCAATGCCGCCGCACAGCATTTGCATGCCGCCCGAGGCGAAGGGCGACGGGGTAGGCCGGTGGTTTTTGGCATAGAGCGAGCCGATGGACCACACCAGCGCGGCCACCAGCACAATGCTCATGCCCAGGCCCGTGTGGCCGGGCTGTTTCACGGGGGTGGCGGCGGGGTGGGCGGCCAGCAGGTACATGCCGGCCATGCCCGCGCCCAGCCCCAGGGCTACCCACTTGGTGGGCCGGGGCGCAATGCCGCTCAGCCAGCCCAGTACCGCCAGAAACATGGGCACCGTGGCCACCAGCAGCGCCGTGATGCCGCTGGGCAAATACAGTACGCCAAACGTGGTACCGCCATTGCCGAAGCCCAGCAGGCAAACGCCGATTATGGCCGCGTAGCCCCAGCCCTGGAGGGTAGGGGCCGGCTCGCCGCGCCAGCGCATAAACCCGTAGAGTAGCCCTCCCGCAATGCCGTAGCGCGTGCCGGCCATGAGCAGCGGCGGCATGCTGGCCACGGCAAACTTCATAACCAGATAAGTGGAGCCCCAAATAAGATAAACCAGCGCAAAGGCCGTGAATAACGCGGCCCGCGAAGGCGCAGCCGAACCAGAATCAGACATAAATAGAAGTAATAGTGCCGCAAAATTACGCCGCCGTCCCGCTGTCCCAAGCCATACCGCCCCGTCTGCCACAAAGTTTGCGCTCCCGAAACGCCGGCCTTGCAGATTGCTGTTGTTGTTTTGCATGATGAACCCAATGAAGCTGCTCCTTCCGCTGCTGTTATTGCTAGCGACCCTGCAACCCGCCGTCGCCCAGCTCCTGCAGGCCCAGCCCGAAGCCTTCACCCGCGCCGATTCCCTGCGCGGCGGCCAAACCCCGCTCCGCACCTGCTACGACCTCAATTACTACCACCTCGATGTGCAGCTGGACCCGGCCCAGCGGTTTATCAGCGGCTCCAACCTGTTCCGATTCACCGCCACGCGGGATTTCACGCGGCTGCAGTTCGACCTGTTTGCCAACCTGAAGGTGGAAAAAGTGCTGTACCGGGGTCGGGAATTACCCTTCACCCGCGAGGCCAATGCCGTGTTCGTCACCTTTCCCCAGGCCATTGCCAAAGGCAGCCGCGACGAGTTCACGGTGTACTACTCCGGCAACCCTACGGTGGCCAAAAAAGCTCCCTGGGATGGCGGGATGGTCTTCGCCCAGGATGCCGCTGGCCGGCCTTGGATTGCCACCGCCTGCCAGGGTACGGGGGCCAGCATCTGGTGGCCCACCAAAGACCAGCAGGCCGATGAGGTTGATTCCATGCTCATCAGCATCAGCGTGCCCACCGGCCTGCGCGATGTGTCGAACGGCCGCCTGCGCCGCACCACCAAACTCAAAAATGGCTACACCCGCTTCGATTGGGCCGTCACCAACCCCATCAACAACTACGATGTGGCTCTGAACGTGGGCAGCTTCAAGCACTTTTCCGACGTGTACCAGGGCGAAAAAGGCCCCCTCACGCTCGACTACTGGGTGCTGCCCGAAAACCTGGCTAAAGCCAAAACCCAGTTCGAAGCCAACGTGAAACCTATGCTCAAAAGCATGGAGCACTGGTTCGGCCCTTACCCTTTTTACCGCGACGGCTACAAGCTCATCGATGCTCCCCACCTTGGCATGGAGCACCAGAGCGCCGTGGCCTACGGCAACAAGTACCAAAACGGCTATCTGGGCAAAGACCGCAGCAACACCGGCTGGGGCTTGAAGTGGGACTTCATTATCATCCACGAAAGTGGCCACGAGTGGTTCGGCAACAACATCACCAGCCAGGATATTGCCGATATGTGGGTGCACGAAAGCTTCACCACCTACTCCGAAGCCCTGTTTGTGGAAAGCCAGTTCGGCAAGCAGGCCGGCCAGGAATACATCCACGGCCAGCGTCGCAACATCTCAAACGATGGCCCCATCATCGGCCCCTTCGGCGTGAACAAGGAAGGCTCCGGTGATATGTACGACAAGGGCAGCATGATGCTGAACACTATCCGCACCGTTCTCAACGACGATGCGAAGTGGCGGCAGCTGCTGCGCGGCCTCTCGGCCAAATTCTACCACCAGACCGTGACCGGTCAGCAAATTATCGACTACTTCAATCGGGAAAGTGGCCGGGACTTCACCAAAATCTTCGACCAATACCTGCGCCACCGCAGCCTGCCGGTGCTGGAAATCCGCTTCGAAGATGGCAAGACCCTAGCTCGTTGGGTGGCCGACGTTGACAAGTTCGATATGCCGGTGCGGGTGTGCCTGAAAGGCGGCGAGTATCAGTTTATCACGCCTACGACCAAGTTTGCGGAGATGAAAGAGTTGGCGGGGGCAACCAGGGAAACGCTGGAAGTGGACACGTTCAACTACTACATCGGCGTGCTGGTGGAGTAGCGAAAATCTACTCTACCCTACTATTTTTCAGGTACAAAAACGGGGCAGCCCGACCTTTGGGGTTACGACACCACCAAAAACCCGTTCTGCCCCGTGAAGCAACACTTCGCCGCTAAAATTACGACGCTTTTGCAACAGGCCCCGTTTGTGGGCCACTTGTCCCGCCAAAAGTTTGTGGGCCAGTTTATTCTTGGCCTGATAAAGAGCCGCAACGTGCAATTCGGCGAGGTGGCCCAGCACCTCAATGACGCGGCCAAGCCCGCCTCGAACGAAACGCGCATTCAGGACTTTTTCCGCGAAGTAGACCTCAATTACGTACTGGTGGCCAAGCTTTTACTGAGTTTGTTGCCTGCGCAAGGCAAGCTGCGCTTATGCCTCGACCGCACGGAGTGGGACTTCGGCCAGTGCCAGGTGAACATCCTGCTCGTCACCGTCGGCACGGGCGAGGTCCACGTGCCCCTTTATTGGCACCTGCTCGACAACCGCAGCGGCAACTCCAACGCCGCCGACCGCATCGCCGTGCTCGAAAAATGCGTGGCCTTGCTGGGCAAAGACCGCATCGGCTTGGTCGTGGGCGACCGGGAATTTGTCGGCCATGCGTGGCTCAAGTGGCTCAAAGACAACGGGCTTAATTTTGTCATGCGCCTGCCCAAGCACCACTGCCTGACCCACGCCGACGGCCGGCGGCAGGCCGTGGCCGACCTGGGCCTGGTGCCGGGGCAGGTGCGCCGCTTCGCTCACGTGCAGGTCGACGGGGTTTGGGGGCAGGTCTGGGTCGAGGCCGTGGCGGCGGACGCGTTTGTCTTCCTGTTTGCCACGGCCGGCCTGAACCACCTCGAGCAACTCTATGCCAAGCGCTGGACGATTGAGCAATGCTTTCAAAATCTGAAAGGGCGGGGCTTTAACCTGGAAGCCACCCACTTGCGCTGTTTCCAAAAGCTGCGCAAGCTCGTGGCCCTGGTCAGCCTGGCCTACGCGTTTTGTCTGGGCGTGGGCGCGGCCGCCCACGGCGGCCGCCAGCCCATTGCCCGCAAAAACCACGGCTACCGGGCCGCCAGCCTGAGCCGCCACGGCCTCAATCTGCTCCGCCAACTCGCCCGCCCGCTGACCCTGCCCGAGGACCCATTGGCCCGCTTGGTTGAAACGCTACCGAACTGGATTACGAGGCAACTTGCTAAAAATCAATTACTAAAAATAGTAGGGTAGGGTAGCGAAAATCAAGAAGAACGTCATGCTGAGCGCAGCCGAAGCATCTCGCCTGTTGTAGTAACTCAATCGTTCAACGATGCGAGCGAGATGCTTCGACTGCGCTCAGCATGACCGTTCTTTTATTCGGCCCAACCCTCAAAACCGCCCCACCCGCATGCGCTGTGCCGTACCTTCGCACGAGCGTACAATCATAGAATATCCCCTCATGAATCAATACGACGTCACCGTCATCGGCTCCGGTCCGGGCGGCTATGTAGCCGCCATCCGCTGCGCCCAGCTGGGCCTCAAAACGGCCCTCATCGAGAAATACCCCACCCTGGGCGGCACCTGCCTCAACGTGGGCTGCATCCCCAGCAAAGCCCTGCTCGATTCGTCCGAGCACTACCATAATGCTCATTCGGTGTTTGCCGAGCACGGCATCGGCCTCGACAACCTGACGGTGGACATGAACCGCATGATTGACCGCAAGGCCGGCGTGGTGAAGGCCAACGTGGAAGGCATCGGCTACCTGATGAAGAAGAACAAAATCGACGTGCTGCAAGGTCTCGGCTCGTTCGTGGATAAAACCCACATCAGCATCGCGCCCATCGCGGGCGGCGAGCCTCAGACCATCGAAACCAAAAATGTCATCATCGCCACCGGCTCCAAGCCCACGGTGCTGCCGTTCATCGCCCAGGACAAGGAGCGCATTATCACCAGCACCGAGGCCCTGAACATCCGCGAAGTGCCTCGGCACATGGTCGTAATTGGCGGCGGCGTAATTGGCCTCGAAATGGCCTCCATCTACGCCCGCCTCGGCGCGAAAGTATCGGTGGTGGAGTTCCTCGATTCGCTCATCCCAACCATGGACCGCGGTCTGGGCAAGGAGTTGAAGCGCGTGCTGGGCAAAATCGGCATCGAGTTTTTTCTGAGCCACAAAGTGACCGGTGCCACCCGCGAGGGCGACAGCGTGACCGTGACCGCCCTCAACCCGAAAGGGGAGGAGGTGACCTTTGAGGGCGACTACTGCCTGGTGGCCGTGGGCCGCGCGCCCTACACCGCCGGCCTCAACCTCGAAGCCGCCGGCATCGAGATGGAAGAGCGTGGCCGCATCAAGGTCGATGCCCACCTGCAAACCAACGTGCCCGGCATCTACGCCATCGGCGACGTGGTGCGCGGGGCTATGCTGGCCCACAAGGCCGAGGAAGAAGGCGTGTTCGTGGCCGAAACCATCGTGGGCCAGAAGCCGCACATCAACTACCTGCTCATCCCCGGCGTGGTGTACACCTGGCCCGAAGTAGCGGGAGTGGGCTACACCGAGGAGCAGCTTAAGGAGCAGGGCAAGGCCTACAAAATCGGCAGCTTCCCCTTCAAAGCCAGCGGCCGCGCCCGCGCCAGCGGCGACACCGACGGCTTCGTGAAGGTGCTGGCCGACAAAACCACCGACGAAATCCTGGGCGTGCACATGATTGGCCCGCGCATCGCCGACCTCATCGCCGAAGCCGTGACCGCCATGGAGTTCCGCGCCTCCGCCGAGGATGTGGCCCGCATGAGCCACTCGCACCCCACCTACGCCGAGGCCATGAAAGAAGCCTGTTTGGCGGCTACCGAGAACCGGGCCATTCACATGTAGTGCCTGCGTTCATTTTAAAAGAAACCGCCGTAGCTACCTTGGTCGCTACGGCGGTTTCTTTTTATGACAAGTAATCCGCACAAGCTTTACTGCTTAGTAGGCAAATTCTGCTTTGGGGTTTAGGCCATATTCATTGCTACTGTCGGTGCCTTCGGTGCAGTAGAGCACCAGCAGCCAGATAGCCCCTACTAATGGCACAAAAACGATAAGCGTAAACCAGCCGCTTTTTCCCACGTCGTGAAGTCTTCTAACGCCTACGGCCAGGCTGGGAATGAGCACCGCGAGCGAGTATAAGCCAGAAATTGCGCCAGAGCCGGAGCCAAACAACGAGTAGTCGGCTATTCCTGCGGCGATGGAAAACAGGATGTTAAACAACACAAACATCCAGTACTCTTTTCGGCGGGCGCGGCCATTGAATACGGCGTAGTTTCTTAAAACATGTAAAAAGTATTCCATTGGGTAGAATGGGGTAGAATTTCCTAATCATAAGGCTTTTCGGTGACGCCCCGTTTTTTAGAGTGGGTTCTGGGCTCCACTTTAGGCAGCAAGGTATGGATACAAGTTGAATGCTTGAGGAAAGCACGAATATTAGTAGTAATCTGCACGAATCGCGAAAATGCGGCAGGGTGCGGGGGCGAGCCCTCCGGGTACGACCCCGCGCCCTACTACCGAAGCCGACACCCCTCCCTCCGAAGCCCTGGTCGCTGCTTTAGGGGCTGATGATGCGCTGTTTGCCTGGTGGGCTCGCCGCGCGTCCCCACCTTTGCCTCATGCTTTCGGAACCCACCTACCTCACGGCGCGCATGGCGGCCCCCATGCTTGTGAAGTCCACTTTGCGCGGCACCGGGCGGCCAGCACTGAAAATGCCGCCCGGCTGGCCGCCCCGCCCGAAACGCAGTGGATAGAGGCCGTGATTGACGTGGCCTTCTGGGCCAGCCTGGGCCGGGAGGAGGGCTACTCGCCGCGCATCTCGCTGGCGCTGCTGCCGCAGGAGCAGGCCCGGCAGCCGCTGGTGTTTGGCCAGCGCCGCCGCCTCACGCCCGCCAACCTACTCAAGCTGGCGCCCGCCGTGGAGCAGCCCGGCCTGCACCTGGGCGTGTGGCACGATGCCGACGGCCTCTACGTGTGGGGCACGGCCACGCGGGTGCCGCCGCTGTGCTTCGTGCTCGAAGTAGTAGAGCCCGGCCTGCTGGTGGTGAAGCACCGCCGCGCCGGCGGTTTCGGCAAGTTTGTGAACGTGGCCGTGCTGCGCGGCGACTACCTCCAACTCGTCGACGAAGGGCACGGCTTCCTCGACGATTGCCCGGCCCTGCGCGCCTTCCTGCCCGGCCGCAGCCTGCCCGCGCCCGATACCGGCGAAGCCGACAATGTGCTGCTGGATCTGGCCGCCGCCATGCGGGCCCACGGCCGGGGCGGCTTGGTGCTGGTGGTGCCGCCCGGCTCCGGCCAGTGGCAAGCCTCCATCGTGCAGCCCCTGAGCTATTCCGTGGCCCCGGCCTACACCGGCATCCGGGCGGTGCAGCGGCCGGGGCAGTCGAAACGTAAGTGGCAGGCGGCATTGCGGCGCAACATCGGCATTGTGGGCGGCTTCACGGCCGTGGATGGGGCCACCGTCATCACCCGCGAGTACACGCTGCTGGCCTTCGGGGCGAAGGTGGCGCGGGCCCATGCCAGCACGCCCGTCGAGGCGATGGTGCTCACCGAGCCGGTGGTGGGCAGCGAGCCCCGCCACCTGCACCCGGCCCAGAACGGCGGCACCCGCCACCTGGCCGCCGCCCAGTTTGTGCACGACCAGCACAACGCTATTGCCCTGGTGGCCTCGGTCGATGGTTTTTTTACGGTTTTCGCGTGGTCGGCATCATTGCAGCAGGTGCACGCGCACAAGATTGACGTGCTGCTGCTGTAACGACGCGGTGCAACAAAACGGCAACCTTCCGGCGGCCGCTTGCGAATACCCTAAGGCTGCTGCACTGCCGACTTCTCTGGCGCCGCGTATGCTGTTCATTATTATGGCTTTTCCTTTTCAATTCCTGCTGGAAACCGTTTTACCACAACTTCTCATGGGCAAAGACAAAAAGAAGCACTCGAAAAAGGATAAGGCCTCGGATGATATGCTGGAGGTCGCGGCCCAGTCGCTCAAGAAGTTCCGCAAGGTGACCAGGCAAATTTCCAAGCTCAGTACCGGCCAGAAGCTGGTGGGCGGTCTGGCCCTGGCTGCCGCCGGCCTGGCCTACCTGGCCGCCCGCAAAACCGACGATGCTGCTGCTGCTGCCCCCGAGGCCCAGCCAGAAGCCGGGGAAGCTGACGCACCGGCCGCTCCCAAGCGCCACCGCAAAGCACCCAAGCATTTTTCCGAAGAATAGCCGGTGGCAAGCGCCCGCCCGATATCCTATCACCTTCAATCAACCCGCACCATGAAAAAGGCCAAAGACAAAGCCGCGAAAAATAAATCAGCCAAGAAGCAAAGCCTGCTCGGCGGGGCGGCCAAATCCCTCAAGAAGCTGCGCAAAAGCAAGCTCACCACAACCCAGAAGGTATTGGCCGGCGCTGCCCTCGCCGCCGTGGGCCTGAGCATGCTGGCAAAGCGCAACGGTAAAAATGGCGCTGAGATAAGCTCCGACACCGCCGCCGCTGAGGACAACCTGGCCGCGATGGACGCCAACGCCTAAGCCGGGCCAGCTCCACGTGAAAGCCCCGCTTCCGAAGCTGTTGCAGCTTCGGAAGCGGGGCTTTCACGTAACGTCAGTCGGTGGGCTACTACTCGGCGGGAGCGGGGGCAGGGGCGGCCGGGGGCGGCGTAGCGCTGGCCTTTTTCACGCGCACAGCGTTGGGGCCTTTGGCACCCATTTCCACTTCAAAATTTACTTTGTCGCCTTCCGAGATGGGGCCACCGGCCAGGCCGTTGGCGTGCACGAAAATGCTTTCCTGGGTCACCGAATCCTTGATGAAGCCGTAGCCCTTCGAATCGTTGAAGAAAGTAACCGAACCGGTGCGGACGGTGTCCTCCGGCTCGCGGTCTTCTTGCTTGGCAATGCTGATGCGAATGTCCTCGTCCTTGATGATACGCTTCTTGGTGGGGTCGGGCGGGGTGGCGGTAATGTTGCCGTTTTCGTCCACGTAGGCAAACATCTCCTCTAGCGGCGCACCGCTTTTGGCGTTGGCCTGACGCTCCGCTTTGCGCTCTTCCTTCTCGGTTTTCTTCTTCGCGCGCTTCTTCTCGTTGTCTTTCTTACCAAATGTCTCTTGAGACCTACCCATAGTTTTTTGCTGCTAAATCTGTTGTGTCCGGCCCTTCTAATTGGAGTAGTAGAAGTGCGCAGACGGGTGTATTGTTACGAAGATACGCAATATACAAAGGCCGCAGTGAGATAGCACTATTGCGCCGCCGCCCACCGGGTTTTTCGCCAGGCTTCCTGCTGCGCGAGCGAGAGAAATGTCCAGGCTACGAGGCGGCTTTTTTTCTGGCCTTGGGCCATTTCGATGGTCCGAACGGTGGTGGCGCCGGCCGTTTGCAGGGCACGGTACAGGCCGGGCAGGGTTTCTTTTTTGGAAACGAGCGACGTGAACCAATAGCTGGCGCGGGGCCGCCGGCCGCTTTCCTGCACCATACGCCGGATGAAGCCGGCCTCGCCGCCCTCGCACCACAATTCGTTGTTCTGACCGCCGAAGTTCAGGACCGGCCGGGGGCCGCGCCCGGTGCCCAGGCCAGTCGTTTTGCGCTGCGAGCCTGCCGCCGCCGCCGCTGCCGAGGCGTGGAACGGCGGGTTGCACATCGTGAGGTCGAATACTTCGCCGGCCTGGATGAGGCCGTCGAAAATGCGGGTGCGGGACGGTTGCAGGCGTGCTTCGATGGACCCGGCCAGGCTGGGGTTGGCGGCTTCAATCTGCTGGGCGGCGCGTACGGCCACGCCGTCGATGTCGGAACCCACGAAGTGCCAGCCGTATTCGCGCCGGCCGATGATGGGGTAAATGCAGTTGGCGCCCACGCCCACGTCCAGTACTGTTATTTCTTCGCCGGGCGGGAGCACGCCGCCGTTGCTTTCGGCCAGCAAGTCGGCCAGGTAGTGCACATAGTCGGCGCGGCCGGGAATGGGTGGGCACAGGTAGCCTTTGGGAATATCCCAGTGCTCGATGCCGTAGAAATGCTTGAGCAGGGCTCGGTTAAGGGCTTTTACGGCGGTGGGGTTGGCGAAATCAATCGACAGGCTGCCGTGGGGATTGGGGCGTGCGAAGGCTGCCAGCTCCGGGCTGGTCTTGCTCAGCAGCGGGAAATCGTAAGGGGCGCGGTGCGGGTTGCGCGGGTGCAGCTGGTCTTTTTCGGCCAGGGGAGGGGTAGCGTCGGGTTTCATCATGGGTAATTAAGTCGTTTTGTAGAGGTACCAGCCGTCGCCCAGCGGCCGGAGCACGATGAGGCCATCGGGCTGCATGGCGGGCAGCAGGGCCGGCTCGGACTGGTAGAGCAGGCCCACCGTGCTGTCGATTTTGCCGCCGATGACAAACGCCAGGCAACTGCCGCAACTAGTGGCGCGCCGCGTGACGCGGCCCAGGTACAGCTGCCGCAGCAGGGCGTGCACGGCGGGGTCGGCGTTGGCGGCCTGCTCGTCGGTGGCTTCGTCGGCCGCAATGGCGGGGTCGAAAAACCGGCCCTTCTCCACCCGGCTCAACACTTCCTGAAAAGCCGCCCGGTGCTGGTAGAAGTGGGCGGCAATGTCGGCGTCGGCGCTGGTCCAGAGGCGCAGATTGCCGATGGTAAAGGCGTGGCTGGCATCGGGGTGCTTGCGGTTGTAGTCGGCCACTTCGGCCGGGGGCATGGCGGCCAGCAGCGCCACCATGGGCGGCCCCAGGTGCGTCATGGCCAGGTTGCGGATGGCCGACAGCTTCCAGCCGTCGGCTTCGCGGTGGAAGTGCAGGTAGAAGTCGCGGCGGCTCAGGGAGTCGCGCAGCTCCACGGCCACTACGGCGGTGGCCGAGTCCTGGCGCACCAGCTGGCAGGCGCGCTGCACGCGGGGCGGAATCTGCTGGCCCAGGGTCTGGCGTTTGGCCTGGTTGGCCACTTCGCAGCAGAGGTAGCTTTTCATGGTGGCCCACCCGGCGGGCGCCACAAACTGCTCGGCGATGACGAGTGGCGGGAGCAGGGGCGCGGGCGCGGCCCATGCGGCCACATTGGGCAGCCAGAGGCAAAGCAGCAGGCAAAAGTGCTTCATGCGAAGGAAAACGGCAAACCGGACAGTGATAATTCCGCCGGCCTAGCGGGGGCGGGCCGGGCCCTTGCGGCCGGCCCCGGATTTGCCCTTGCCGCTGGCGGCCGGGCGGGTGCCCAGGGTGCCGGTTTTGGGCCGGGCGGGGCCGCCTGCGCCGCCGCTTTTGGGGCGCGAACCGCCGCCGCCGCCGGGGCCGGCTTTGGGTGGGCGCTTGGTGCCGCCCAGGCCGGGCTTGGTGCCGGATGCGCCGGGCTTTTCGGGGCGCGGGCCCCACCAGCCGGTGCCCGAGGGGTTGTACATGGTGGGCGGGCCGGGCTTGCGGGGGCGCGGGGTGGGCCGGCCGTCGCTCGTGAGCGTGTCCTGCGGCGTGGCTTTGGTCTTTTTGGGGCTGCGGCCACCGGAAGCTTCCTCGGTGCCGCTCGATTTGGACACCATTTTCATAATGCCGGCCACTTCTTCCGGGGTCAGCTCGCGCCAGTCGCCCACGGGCAGGCCTTTCAGGCTCACGTTCATGATGCGGACGCGCTCCAGCTTCATCACTTCGTAGCCGAAATGCTCCACCATGCGCCGAATCTGGCGGTTGAGCCCTTGCACCAGCGTGATGCGGAAGATGTAGGGCGTTTCCTTCACGATAACACAGCGCTTCGTGACCACGCCCAGCATGGGGATGCCGTGGGCCATTTCGTCCAGCATGCGGTCGGTGAGAATGCGGTCCACGGTTACCACATATTCCTTTTCGTGCTGATTGCCGGCCCGCAGAATCTTGTTCACGATGTCGCCGTCGCTGGTCAGGAAAATCAGGCCCGACGAATCCTTGTCGAGCCGGCCGATGGGGAACACGCGGGCGGCGTGGTTTACGTAGTCCACGATGTTGCCGCGCACGCCCGGCTCCGAGGTGCTCGTCACGCCCACCGGCTTGTTGAAGGCCAGGTACACGGCGTCTTCGGCCTGCTTGGGCTCCAGCTTATGGCCGTTCACGCTCACCCGGTCGCGCGGGCCTACCTGGTCGCCAATCTGGGCGGGCTTGCCGTTGAGCAGTACCGCGCCTTGCGCGATGTAGCGGTCGGCCTCGCGGCGCGAGCACATTCCGCTTTCGCTGATGAATTTATTGAGGCGGGTGAGCGAGGCAGGAGGCATGGGCAAAAAATCAAAAAGAATAAACGCGGCGCACGAGCGCCCCGACAAAGGTACGCCGTGCAGAAACGGGCCGCGCCTTAACCCCGGCCAGGGCCGGCCGTTAACGAAACCATCCATTTTCTCTCAATATCCTATACATGTCTGACAAGCCCCCCATTTTCCCGCCCCAAAGCCAGGCCGCGGGTGCCGGCAAGCCCGGCCTCGAATACAAGATGACCCCCGAGCCCGAATACATTCGCGAAGGCTACAAGGGGAGCGAAAAGCTGAAGGGCAAGGTGGCCCTCATCACGGGCGGCGACTAGGGCATGGGCCGGGTCATGGCCGTGCATTTCGCGGTAGAAGGGGCCGACGTGGCCATTTGCTACTTCCCCGCCGAGCAGCAGGACGCCGAGAAGGTGCGGGAAATAGTGTAGGTCCACGGCCGCTGCTGCCTGCTGCTACCCGGCGACCTGAAGCACCCCGCCTTCTGCCAGGAAATTGTGGACCGCACCGTGGCCGAGCTCGGCGGACTAAACATTCTGGTGAATAACGCGGCCGAGCAGAACTGGCATGATTCGCTCGAAGAAATCAAGGATTGAGGAGCTGGATAGCATCTTCAACCTGAATATTATTGCCATGTTCCGCATCTCGCGGGCCGCCGTGAAGCACCTTAAGGAAGGCGATTTCATCATCAATACGGCTTCGGTGAACGGCTTTAAAGGCAACGAGATGCTGCTGGACTACACCTCCACCAAGGGGGGCATCACGGCGTTTACGCGGGCGTTGTCGCTGCAGCTCATCAAGAAAGGCATTCGGGTGAATTCGGTAGCTCCGGGCCCTATCTGGACGCCCTTTATCACGGGCATTGGCCTGCTGAAGCTGCCGCTGTTCGGGCACGACGTGCCCATGGGCCGCGCCGGCCAGCCCTCAGAAGTGGCCCCGTCCTACGTCTTCCTGGCTGCGGAAGACGCTTCGTACTTCTCGAGCCAGACGCGGCATCCCAACGGCGGCTCGGTGGTGAACGCCTAGAGGAGTTAAGAGAGTTATGGGTTGAAAGTTGTGAGTTGAAATATTCTAGATTTTGTCTCATAACTCTCAACTCCTGTTTCGCGGCCGCATAACCCGTGGGCAAGCGCCACCGTATCAGCCCCTAAAAATGGCTCTATGGCCGTTTTTAATTCTTGAATCTGTGCATTCCATGAACTTCAAATTGCTCGGTCTGATGGCCGCCGCCGCACTGGCTACCGCTTCCTGCACGCAGGACAAAAAAGTCGAAACCACCACTACGACCACGCCGGACGCTACGGTAACCACCACCACCACCACCACCGTCGACACGATGGCCGCTTACGACGACGCCCGCCGCATGGCCGCCCGCGTGGCCGAAGACCTCAAGCTGACCGACACTGTGGTGGTCACGCGCATCGAGAAAACCTACTACACCCGGGGCCGCAAGCTGAACGCCCTGCAGACCCAGTACGCTACGGATACCACCGGCCGCTACGCCGCTATCCGCCAGGTAAACGACGAGGCGGATAACACCATCCGCACCGACCTGAACAGCCCGGACTACTATAACACCTACTCCTCGAACCGCGCCAACTACGGCGACGGCCCCTACTCGCTGACCCCCGGCACGGTAATCACCACCACAACCACTGCCGGCCGCACCGGCAGCAGCGTGGGCCAGGGCTCGGGCGTGAAGAAGCTGGAAAACCAGAACGACGGCGACCACAAAGTGAAGTACGAAAACGGCGCTAAAATCAAGCGCAGTGACGATGGCTCGGTGAAAATCAAGCGCGCCGACGGCACGAAGATTAAAATCGACGAAAACGGTAACCGCACCGTGAAAAAAGGCTTGTTCAAGTAGGCCGGAATTGTCATTCCGACGCGGGAGGAATCTGGTAAATTCGTCCAACTGTGTAAACCAGATTCCTCCCGCGTCGGAATGACAGGCCCACAAAAAAAATCCGCTCCAAATCAGGAGTGGGATTTTTTTGTGGGCTACTCAATGATTGATAATCTGCCGGATATGGTGCTCCAGGTGCAGCACGTAGTCGGCAATGAGCCAGTGCAGGGTGACGGGGTTGGCGTTGAGCGAGAGGCACTCGTGGTCGAGCAGGGCCTCGGGCAGGCGGGCCAGCAGGTGCAGAATCTGATGGTTGAGGCTGGTCCAGAGCGCGAGCAGCTCGATGGCCGGGCGGTGCTGGTAGGCCCCGATGCGCACCCAGGCTTCCTGATCGTAGGGTTCGAGGCGGAGCGGGGGCGGGGCGAGCTGCGCCGTCACAAAGCGCTGGTAGTTATGCGTGGCTGAGTCGATGAGGTGACCCAGGATTTCCTTGCGGCTCCAGCGGCCGGGGCCGGGTAGCTCCGCCAGCTCAGCCTCGGCAAAGGTGGGCCAGTGGCGGCCCAGCAGGGCCAGCTGCCGGGTAAGCTCGGCCTGGCAGGTAGTCAGGTCCGGGTTGGGAAAACTGGAAAGAAAATCAGGCATAGAATAGCGGATTAAAAAGAACGCAGGCCAGCGCCGGGTCAATAATCAACGATAAAAGCCGTCGATTGGGATTGCGGGGCTCAGAGGCGCAGCGACCAGCTGGCCCCCGTGAACGGCCCGTAGGCGTAGGGCGAAAACAAGCCCCGGCGATACCACGGCTTGGGGTGCGACAGCAGCCGGAAGCCAGTGCCGTGTACGGTTGGGTCGGTGGCCTCGGGCTGCTCGACGCGGGTGCGGCCGTTGCGCACCGCAATTTTGGCAAATGCGTAGCCCAGTGCGATGCCCACCGGGTAGTCGGAGGCCCAGTGCACGCCGTTGTTGAGCATGGAGTAGCCCAGCAGGCCCATCAGGCCGTAGCCCACGGGCCGGATGAAGTGGTATTCGGGGTAGTTTTCGGCGATAACCGTGACCGTGGCCATGGCCGTGGCCAGGTGGCCGGTGGGGAAGGCGTCGTAGTTCGGGACGAAGTTCTGGTAGGTGTTGTACGACGGAAACAGGTGCCACTCGCCCCGTTCCTTAGTGGCCACGTAGGGGCTTTGACGGCCGGTGAGGCGCTTCATGGTTTGCACCACCAGGCCGGTGCTGAAAATGGCCTCGCCCAGCTGGCTGGAGGTACGTAGGGCCCGGTTGTCCTTCTTAATGCCGCCGTAAATCCAGAAGCTGCTGGCCACGGTGAGGTGCGTCCAGCCATCGCCGAGGAAGTAAAACGTGCTGTTGAGGTTGTCGGGCACGTTGAACTCGAAGGGTAAATTGGCCGAGCCCACGTTGAAGGGAATATAAATCAACGTTTTCTGGGTGCTGGCCGCTTTCAGGCCAATGCGCTTGCCCACATCCTGGCTCCAGTCGACGAGGTACTGGTCGGCCACCCACAGCGCCACCGAGCCGGCCGCCAGCTCAATAAGCGTTTCCTTGTTCTCCTTGCGGAACGCGAAGCCGGGAAACTGCCCCAAATCGCGCGGAATGTGGTAGGCCCACTCGAATGGTTTGGGCTTGTCGTAGTGCCAGGTCACGCCCGGAGCCACGGTGTAGTCGGTGATGCGGCCCTTGGCGTCGCGCGGGTGGATGTGCGGCAGCGAGTCCATCGGCAGGGGCGTCAGGCGGGTCGGCTTCGGCTTCTGGGCTTCGGCGGCCAGCGTGTCGGCTGGCAGGGCAGTGGCAATGGCCGAATCCGCAGCTGGCGCTGCCAGCTCCCGGGCCTGCGCAGGGCCGGCCGAATGGGCCAGCAGGGGAACGAGCAGCGCAAAAAACAGCCGCGAAGTGCGGCGGGGATAAAGAGAAATCACGAAAAAAAGTACCAGTAATATCAGCGGGCCGGGCCGGATTTAGCGCCGGCGAGGCGGGTGGTATAGAATGAAAAAACGCGGACCGGAGCCCAAATAGTAAGCCGCAAAGGTAATACCTACTTAACGTTGGATATACCGGCAGCCCAAAACCGACTGCACAGACGCATGGCTACCCGAAATGTTGTGCAAGCCGCGTATCTTTCTGCGGGACTGGCCACGAAGGCTGGTGCAACTAATGGCGATTATCATGCAACCTGCTGTTTTAGTGAATAATGCTGCCGAAGTGCCCGGCGCTGCCGCAAAGCCGGCCAACGAGTTTCAGGCGCAGTTTGATGCCCTGCGCCTGCGCACGCCCGCCCTGCGCGCCGAGGACGTGGCGGCCCGCCGCGCCCGCCTGCAAAAGCTCAGCAGCTGGCTGCACGCGCACCGCACCGACATTCAGCAGGCGCTTCTCACCGATTTTCGCAAGCCCACGGCCGAAACTGACTTAACGGAAATCTGGACCTCGCTGGTCGAGCTCAAGCACACCAGCAGCCACCTCAAAAAGTGGATGGCCCCGCGCAAAGTGGGCGCGAGCATGGCCCTGCTGGGCACCCGCTCCTGGGTGCAGGTGGAGCCCAAGGGCGTGGTGCTCATCATCGCACCCTGGAACTACCCGTTTTACTTGGCCGTGGGGCCGCTGATATCGGCCATCGCGGCCGGCAACGCCGTGGTCATCAAGCCCGCCGAGCAGACGCCCGCTACCTCCGCGCTGCTGCGCCAGCTGTGCAAAGACCTGTTCCGGCCCGATGAAGTGCTGTTGCTGGAAGGCGGCAAGGAAACCGCCACCGAGCTGCTGAAGCTGCCCTGGGACCATATCTTCTTCACCGGCAGCCCGGCGGTGGGCAAGATTGTGATGCGCGCCGCGGCCGAGCACCTTTCGGGCCTGACGCTGGAGCTGGGCGGCAAAAACCCCGCCGTGGTGGACGCCACCGCCGACCTGCGCGACGCGGCCGAGAAAATCGTGTGGGGCAAGTTCCTCAACAACGGCCAGACCTGCGTGGCCCCTGACTACCTGCTAGTGCAGGAAAGCGTGCAGCCCGCGCTGCTCACGGAGCTCACGGCCGCCATTCAGCGGGCCTACAACCCGGCCGGGGCCGGCATCGAGCAGTCCGATTCGCTGGCCCGCATCGTGAACGGGCAGCACTTCGCCCGCCTCGCCGGCCTGCTCGAAGATGCCCTGGTCCAGGGCGCTACCGTGGTCACGGGTGGCACCCTGGACCAGGGCCAGAACTACATCGAGCCCACCATTCTGACCAACGTGCCGGCCACGGCCCGCGTGCTGGAAGAGGAGATTTTTGGCCCGCTGCTGCCCGTGCTCACTTTCAAAAACCTGAGCGAAACGGCCGCTTACGTTAATGCCCGCCTTAAGCCGTTGGCGCAGTACGTGTTCACTACCAGCGCCGAAAACCGCCGCTACCTGCTCGACAACATTTCGGCCGGTGGCGCGGGTGTGAACGAAACCGTGCTGCACTTCGCTCACCCCGAGCTGCCCACCGGCGGCGTGGGCAACTCCGGCCTCGGCAAGGCGCACGGCTACGCCGGCTTCCTGGCGTTCAGCAACGAGAAGGGGGTGATGCGGCAGCGCGTGGGCTTCACCGGCATCAAGGCCATGTACCCGCCTTACACGAGCCGTGTGAAGAAGCTGGTGGCGCTGCTGGTGAAATACTTGTAAAAAAAGTGCCTGCTTTGCTCTTTCGGGGTTGTACTCCGAAAGCCTACTCTGCCGGGGGGCTTGTAGCCCCCAACGTTGGGTAACTGCTGCCGTGCGGGGGCGGAGTGCAACTCCGCGGCCGGGGGCTTTCGGAGTGCAACTCCGAAAGAGCGGGGAAACGGTTCAGAAGCAGCAGGTTGCTTTTTCGGTGGTCAGGGATGAATGGGCATGATGGTTTCCCGATTTTTATATGGTAGCTGGCTGGTTGGGGCCGGCCTGCTTCTGACGGCTTGTGATGAGGGGCTGGAGGTGCGTTTTGCGCAGCCATTTCCGGCCCAGGCAGCCGATATGGCAGTTTTTCCGGCTCGGGACCGGGCCGTGTACACGGCTCAGGATTCGAGCAAGTCGCTGTGCATTGGCCGCACGGCCGTGTGGCGGCAGGAGCTGCAAACCCAACTGCTCAGTCGGCATGAACTGGAATTGGCAAAGCACCGCCTTCGGGCCGATTCTACTTATGAGCAGGATGGACACCTGCACTCCCTGCGCCTGATGGGCCGGGATTCGGTGCGCGACAGCTGGCTCTGGACCGACACCATTTTCACGCTTACCGGCCCGGACGCGGGCAAGCTGCGCCGCTTTCAGGGCCGCTATTACCTGAACCAACCCACCGACTCCGGCAATAAATGGCGAGTCGAACGGTTGGAGATTGATGGCTGGTGCGTCAGGTGGCAAACCTTTGGTAAGGATACCCTGCGCCTGCTGGCGCTGGAGCCCGCCACCGTGCACTACCAGCGCCAGCACGGTGCCCTGACTTCTTTTAAGCTCACGCCCGAGCCGGGTGCGCAAATGCGCCGCGTAGGTCGCTACGCCGGGCTATGGGAAACGGTGGAACAGTATCAGCGCCGGCACTGACGGGAGGCCCAATGGAAGAGCCGCGACGCCTGCCGCTGGCCGATATGTACGACGATACTGACGTGGCCTCGCTGCTTGCTACTTCTGGCGCTGTTGCATCTCAGCGGCCATTTTGCGCTGGTTGGCGATGAACTGTTTGAACTTGGTAGGGCCCAGGGTCTGCTGCAGCTCGCGCTGGGAAGTGGCATTGATTCGCTTCTGCTCGGCCAGCAATTGCGGGGATTTGGGTGGGAATTTTTCCTTGGCGGCGTTGGCCTGCGTCACGGTGTTGCTGAGGATGCTGCGGACCCGGCCGGTTTGCTCGGGGGTGAGCTGGAGGTCGGTGGCCATCACGTCGGCGAGGTCGCGGGCGGCGGTGGGGGGCGTGGGCGAGTCGGCGGTCCGCACGGTTTCGACGACGGGCGCGGGCTTGTCGCGGTGATGGAAGATGGAGCAGCTGGCGGCGGTCAAACTCAACGACAGCACCACGGCAAAACGAACTGGACGCATAAGAAGCGGGAATAGCAATATTCCAACCAGTACGGAAGAAAGGGCCGTAAGGTCCATTCAGCCCCAAAAAACTCAGCGTTGGAACACCGTCAGAATCGTCATGCCATCAACCCGGATATCGTGCACCGGCGTGCCAAACTGCGGCTCATACGGCCAGGGATGCCAGCGGTAGATGCCCAGAAAGTACCGGGCCTGCGCGTGGGGCACGAAGCGCAACCGGGCGCGCTGGGCAGCCGGGAGCAGCAGCGAATTATTGTACAGGATAATTTTCTGGGGCAGTGTATCGCTGACGGCTACGGTGGCACCGGGGTCGTGGGCCAGTACCCAGGCCAGCCCGTCGCGGCCCGCCGCGCCCCAGTAGTCGCGCTCGAACAGGCTGCCGGCCACCGGCCCGGGCATAAAGCTGAAGTAGCCGTATTGGTACGGATGGTCGTGCATCTGCCGAAAAATCGTGTGCGCCATGCCCACCGCCAGCAGCCCGCCCGCCAGCAGCCCGCCCGCCAGCAGCCCGCCCGCCAGCAGCCCGCCCGCCAGCAGCCCGCCCGCCAGCAGCCCGCCCGCCAGCAGCCCGCCCGCCAGCAGCCCGCCCGCCAGCAGCCCGCCCGCCAGCAGCCCGCCCGCCAGCAGCCCGCCCGCCAGCCAGCCCCAGCCGGTACACGGCCCATACCCCGGCCACGAATACGCCGAAGGTGAGCAGGTGCCGCATCCAGCCGGCCCCGCGTGGGTCGTGGCGGAAAAAGGCGATTTCGAGCCCCGCCAGCAGCATCTGGAACACCGGGCCGTGGTCGGCATCGCCGTGGGTAGCCAGCTCGTGGATGCCTGCGAAGTGGCCGGCGGCCAGCACCTGTGGGGCTACCAGTTGGGCCACGTAGCGTAGGCTCATGTAGCCCACCATACGGTCGGCGCGCTCGTCCCAGCCCATGCCGTAGTCGCGTACCAGCAGCGGCCCTAGCAGCAGCAGAATCCCGAAAAACAGGCCGGTCGCAATCCGCCGTTTGGTATCGTCAAGCTTACCCATGAAGTGCCTAAAATCGGCTCCAAAGGTAAAGCCCGGCGGGGTGCATCAGGCCATGGCCGCCGCCTGTGCCTCCACCGGCCGGCTGGCTTTCAGGCCCTGGGCCGTGAAGTGGGCCAGCGCCATGATGGTGAGCATGGGATTCACGCCGCTGCACGCCGGGAAGGCCGAGCCGTCGGCCACGAACAGGCCCTGCACCTCCACGGTTTCGCCGTTGAGCTTGAGGGGGTGGGTGGCGGCGTCGCCGCCCATGCGGCAGGTGCTCATCTGGTGGGCGCTGTAGAGGCCGAACTGGTTGGATTTCCAGCTCAGGTGCGGGAGCTCGTCGAGCACTTCGGGGTTTTGGAGCACGCTGTCTTTGGTGAGCAGCGTGGGCAGGGTGCCGTGGGGCAGATATACTTTTTCGGCCCCGGCCGCGACGTGGATTTGGGCGGCGGCGCGCACGCCTTCCAGCATATTGGCCCGGTCAAAATCCGACAGCGTGTAGTCAATCAGCGCCGCGCCGTTTTTGTCGATGCTTACCCGGCCGCCGTCGCGGTCGCGGGTGAGCACGATGAACGAGCCGAGCTGGTCGGCATCGCGCAGCAGCTCGTGGTGTTGGCGGCCCGAAAGCCAGGGTAGCACCATGCTCAGCAGGCCGGGGTGGGTGGGGGGCGTTTCGAGCTTGGCGCCGAAGTTGGTGCCGTGCAGCATGGTGTAGGTGTCGTTCACCACGCTCATGCTGGGGCCGTGCCAGGAGTTCATGGGGTGGGGGTAGCGGGCCCCTACCACTACGGTGGGGTGCAGGTGCAGGTGGCGGCCCAGGTGCGGGTGCTTCAGGCCGGAGCGCAGTAGCAGCGCGGGCGTCTGGATGGCTCCGCCGGCCACTACCACGCGCCTGGCTTTCACATTGATGTGTATTTGACGGCCGTCGGCGGTAGTGTGCACGGCCACCGCGCCGGTAGCGCAGCCCTGGCTGATGGTCACGCGGTCTACTTTGGTGTCGGCCAGAATACGAGCTCCGTGCTCGAAAGCGGTGAGCAAATAGGTGTTCAGCGTGCCCTGCTTGATGCCGTGGGCATCGCCCAGCGAGGTGTAGCCCAAGCTGCGGAAGTGCGCGTCGGAATCGGTGAGGCCCTTTTCGTTGCGCGGAATCAGCTTCACTTCCTGGCCCAGCTTGGTCGAGCCGTCCCACAGGGCCTGGTTCTGGCCGTTGTGGCGGGCGTAGTTGGTATTCACGCCAATGGTGCGGGCCACGGCGTTGATGCTTTCCTTGAATTCGAGGGTGGTGAAGTGGGGCGCGTCGTGTTCGCGGGCCCACTCCTGCAGCACGTAATCGGGGGTGCGGAAGGCCCCAGCCCAGTTCACGGTGGTGCCGCCCCCCAGGCAGGAGCCGGCCAGAATGCCGATGCTGCCGTCCTGGGTGCTGAGGGTGCCTTTGGCGTCGTAGAGCGTACCCAGCATGTCGGCTTCGCGCTGGGTGAAGTCGCAGCCGTGGCAGTAAGGGCCTTTTTCGATGACCAGCACATCGAAGCCGGCCTCGGCCAGCTCGCCGGCCACCACGCCGCCGCCCGCGCCGCTGCCAATTACCAGCACATCGCACTCGTAAACAGTGTCTTCGGTGGGGTGCAGGGTGTGGATGGGCTTGGGCGAGTCCACGGGCTGCTCATCGGGGCCGGGGTATCCCACGAAGCCCCAGGCGGCCGGTACTTCGGCCATGCTGCCGCCGTAGTATAGCAGCACGCACAGCTTGCGCAAGGCGTTGAAGCCCTTGCGTAGCTGCGGTAGCTTGCTGCCCGCCCAGCTTTGCAGCAGGTGCTCGCGCTGCCCGGTATCGAGCTTGCGAAACGGTTTCAGCGGCCCGAACCAAGTGAGGCCGAGCACCGGCTTTTCCAGCAAATCGAGCAGCTGGCCAAATTCGGCCTGCGCCCCTTCCGGCTGCTCCCGAATGGCGGCCTCCAGCTTCTCCAGGCTCACGCCGGCCGAGCCGGAGGGACTGCCATCGGGCAGCGGCGGAATAAAGGTGTCGGCCAGGGCCAGAAGGACGGCGGAGCGAGCGGGGGTGAGCGAGAACATATGGTGGGAATTTGAGGTGGTAAAAGGTAAGGGTTTTTCGTGATATGTTAGGCGTGCCGAGTAATTATTGGGGTAGGATGGTAGAACGTCATGCCTCGGCTCCGCTCGGCATGACGTTCTGAATACCGACCTTTGTCGGCCCAAATACCCCGCTGCTCATGTCCAAGCTCGTCCAGACGCCCGAAACCACTCACCGCATCTACTTCCAGGACTGCGACATGCTGGGCCACCTCAATAACTCCCGCTACTTCGACTACTTCCTCAACGCCCGCGAAGACCACACCACCGCGCATTATTCCCTGAACATGGGCGAGCTGGCCCGCGAGCAGAATGCTGCCTGGGTCATCACCAAGCACCATATCAGCTACCTCAAGCCGGCCAACCAGGGCACCACGGTGCGCATTCTGAGCCAGCTCATCCATTTCGACAACTCCAACCTGGTGCTCGAAATGCAGATGCGCAACGAGGACGGCACTCGTCTACTGGCCCTGCTGTGGTCGGAGATGACCTTCGTGAACATGCCCGCTGGCACCCGTGCTGACCACGCCAACGACCTGATGGACCTGCTCGAACAGCTCGACGTGGACGGCGTGAGCTACGACCCCGACGGGTTTGATGAGCGCGTGAAAGAGGTGCGCCAGGAGCTGAAGAAGCAGCGGCGGCAGGCGGGGGTGGGGGAGTAGGACGGTCAGGGGGTGAGGTGAGCCACTCGCGCCGCCTAGTTAAACACATACCGAACCCCCACCTGCCCCTGCCAGCGCGAGTTGATGGGGTCCGTTTGCCAGGGCGTGCTGGTGGGGTTGCGGAACTGGAACACCGCCTGGTTTTTCACCGGGTCGATGCGCACGAAATCCATCAGGGCGTAGCCGGAGTTGTTGAGGTTGGGTACGAAGTATTGCAGGCCCCACTCGCGGTTGAGCAGATTGCCGAGGTTGATGAAATCGAAGGAGACTTCGAGGCGCTGCGAGCCGGTTTTGGTGAGGGGTACTTTGGCGATGAGGCGCAGGTCGAGCTGCTGGGTCCAGGGGGTGCGGGCGGCGTTGCGCTCGGCGTAGGTGCCGCGGCGGGTGGCCAGATAGGCGTCGTTGGCGATGTATTGGTCGAGCTGCGTGTACTGCTGCGCGGCCGATACCAGCACCGTGCCCTGGGCGTTGGTGATGTCGGCCAGCTGAATTTGCGAAGCGTCAGCGGGCACAAATACGAGGTCGTTTTTGGCCGAGCCGTCGCGGTTCACGTCGCCCTCATACACGAAGGAGAAGGGGCTGCCCGAGCGGGCAATGTAAATCAGGTTGGCGCTCAGGCTGAACTTGTCCTTTACCGGCACGGTGTAGGCCAGGTTGCCGATGAACTTGTGGCGCAAATCGAAGTTGGAGTAGGCCAGGGCGGGGTCGTTGGCCACCAGCGACTGGTTCCACTCGTAGTTGGCGGCCGGCGACACGCGCACGCCGTTCACCACGTCGCGGCTCACGCCGTAGCTGTAGCCCAGCGAGGCATCGAGGCGGTTGGGAATGCGCTTGGCCAACGTGAAGGTGGCGTTGTAGTTGTAGCCTTTGCTCGTGTTGGTCATCACAAACACGTTGGTGAAATTCGGGTCAATCTTGGCCGCGTTGCCCGTGGTGGTGTAGTACGGCCGGTTATCAGCCCCCGCGAAAGTGGCCTTGTTATCCTTGAAATTAATGGACTGAAACAGCACGCCCGACACCACTTTCGACAGCAGCCCCTCGGCCGTGAAGCTCATCTCCCAGGGCAGCTTCACATCTACGGCCAGCGACGATTTCCAGTCGCGCGGCAGCTTGAAGTTGTTGTCAATCAGGTTCACTTCGGCCAGGCCTGGCTGCAGCGATTGCAGGTTGGCCAGGTTCTCAGCAATGGGCAGTACCGCGCCGCTGGCCGGCTTGTAGTCGATGTTGTGGTAGGGGTCGCCCGACACGTAGTGCGCGTAGGCGTACCACACAAACGGGATGCGGCCCGTGAACAGGCCCGTGCCGCCGCGCAGCTGCACGGTGTTGGCCTCGTTCAGGGTGTAGTTGAACGCGGCGCGTGGGTTGAATTGCGGCACGCCGCCAAACTTGTTCTGGTATTGGTTGAAGGCCGCGTTGCGGGCCACTTCGGGGTTGGTGGGCACCTTGTCGGGGTGCAGCTGCATGTCGATGCGCAGGCCCAGCTGCACGCTCAGGCGGTTGCTTACCTGGTAGTCATCCTGGGCGTAGGCGCTGAGCAGAAAGGCGCGGAAATCGGCTGACGGGATGCTGCGGTTGTAGTCCGGGTCGTTGTTCTGGATGTTGTACACGCCGCGCACCCGGTTGGGCTTGTCTTGCAAAAAGGCATCGACCGACGAGTACTGCCAGCGGCCGTTGAAGGCCGTCAGGAAGCGGTACTGAATGCTGTTTAGCTCGTTGCTGGTGCCCAGCGTGATGGTGTGGCGGTTGCGGAAAATGGTGAGGTTATCGGTGATTTGCGTGGTGCTCAGGCCCGAGCCGTACACGGCCGCCTCGCGGTAGGTGCCGGCAAAAATCGAGGTCGACGTGTTGTAGTTGATTTCGAGGTGAGGGAAGATGCGCCCGTCGTAGGTCCGGTTCTCCGTCACCGTGTTCAGGCCCGCAATCAGCTGATTGGAAACGTGGTTGTTGAAGGTGCTTTTCAGCTCGGCCACCAGGCTGTTGGTGCGGCTGTTGTGCCGGAAACCCTGGTTGCCGAAGTTGAGGATGTTGGCTGAGCGTTCGAGGTTGTCGGCGTAGCCCACCACGAAGTTGTCGCGCAGGCTGAGGCGATGCTTGTCGGAGATGTTGTAGTCGAGGCGCAGCAGGAACTTGTCGCTGTTGCGCTGCACGTTAGCCGCGCCGTAGGTGCCGGGGTCGTAGCCGTACTGGCTTTTCAGCTTGTCGCTGATTTGCCGGGCCACCTCAATGGGCACAATGGCCCCAGCCTCGCCGGGGGCAAAGAGCACGGGCTCTTCGCGGCGCTGGTTTTCGTAGTTGGCGAAGTAAAACAGGCGGTTTTTGATGATGGCCCCGCCCAGGCTCGCGCCCGACTGAATGTCGTAGTAATTCTCAATCGGCTTGTGCTCGGCATCCACGCTGCGGCCGGTAATGAGCTGGTTGCGGGCGAAGCTGTACACCGTGCCGGTCAGGCGGTTGGTGCCGCTCTTGGTCACGGCGTTGATGTTGGCGCCCGTGAAGTTGCCCAGCGTCACGTTGAAGGGCGAAATCACCACCTGCATCTCATCAATGGCATCGATGGAAATAGGCTGGGTACCCGCCAGCGCCCCCGGCGTGCCTGAGGCCACCGTGCCGCCCGCCCCGCTCGCCGGCTCCTGAAAGCCCAGCACGTCGTTGGTGGCCATGCCGTCGATGCTCAGGTTATTGAAGCGGTAGTTGGTGCCGCCAAACGAGTTCTTGTTGCCCTGCGGCATCAGCTTGGTCAGGTCGCTCAGGCTGCGGTTCACCGTGGGCACGCCCTGAATGGCCTCGCGGCTGAGGTGGTAGCTCTGGCCGTTTTTGTCGGCCGCGAAGGAGTCGCCCCGGTGGCCGGTTACGGCTACTTCGCCCAGCACCGTAGCCGCTTCCACCAGCGCAAACGTTTGGCGCGTCACCTTGCCCAGGGGTAGGTTCAGGCCCTCGCGGCTTTGGCCGGTGTAGCCCACGTAGGTTACCTGCACGGTATAAGGCCCGCCGGGCTTCAAGTTATTTAGCAAAAACTTGCCGTCTGGCTCCGACTGCGTGCCGCTGCGGGTGCCCGTGGGCTCGTGCGTGAGGACCACCGTGGCCCCGGGAATACCCTCGCCTTTGGCGGTGGTAACAGTGCCCTCAAATACGCTGGTCGTGACCTGGGCGCGGGTGAGGAGCGGGAAGGAAAGGAGGAGGAGGAAAAGGAAGAGGTGTTTCACGATTGAGATAGTAGCTGGCGCGCGTCTGCGACGCGTGTCGACTGGGTTCGAGCCTGTGGCTCGGGATTGAAGTATGAGGATAATTGTCGTTCAACCATTATTCAGTGCCCGAGCCACAGGCTCGAACCCAGTCGGCACGCGTCGCAGACGCGCGCCAGCCAGCCAGCCCGATATTCATTATCAGCCAAACGCCCTAATCCCTGCATAAACCCCCGCGCTCAGCAGCGCCGCCACGGGCAGCGTGAGCAACCACGACAGACCGATTTTGGCGATTTCCTTCGAGTTAGCCGTGCCGTTCACCAGCCCGATGCCGTAGATGCTGCCCACCGACACGTGGGTGGTAGACACCGGCAGGCCCAGCTTGCTGGCGAAAATCACCAGTGCACTCGTTACCAGGTTGGCGGTAAAGCCCTGGCCGTGGTTGAGGCGCGATATTTTCTTGCTCATGGTATCGGCCACTTTGCGGGCGTTCAGCCAGCCGCCGATAGCCATGGCCCCGGCCAGGATGAGCACGTTCACCGGCATCTGGAAGAACTTGCACACCAGCAGCAGACCCAGCAGCTTGGGCGTGTCATTGAGGCCGCGGGCGAAGCTCATGGCCGCCGCGCTGGCGTAGTGCAGGCCGTTGATGAGGGGCTGGAAATCGAAGCCCAGGAACCGGCCCTGGTAGAGGTTCTGGCACTCGGCGGCGGTGGCTACGCTGCCCTGCAAGGTGGGCAGCGCCGTGAAGGCCGCCGTGGGCGAGCTGGCTACCGGCACCCAGGTTTCGCCCACGCACACGCAGCTTTCCTCCGTAATGCCCGCCGCCCGCCGGCCCTGCCGAAACAGCACGTACACCAGGCTGCCCAGCCCCACGGCCAGCACCGGCCCGGCCACCAGCGGCAGGAAAAACGTGCTGCCCAGCTTGGCAAAATTCACCGCTGGCCCTACTGCTACTAGCCCCGCGCCCACCAGCGCGCCCACCAGCCCGTGGGTGGTCGACACCGGGAAGCCGTAGCGCGTGGCCAGTAGCACCGTGACGCCCGCCGCCAGGGCGACGGCCAGGATAAACGCTACCGACCCGATAATCTCATCGGGCACCAGCCCCTTGCCCGAAAAGTTCTTAATCAGTTCCTCGGCAAAGAAATACGAGCACACCGAGCCGGCGAATGTGGCCACCGTGGCCAGCACCAGCGCCGGCCGGTAGGCCAGCGTGCCACTGCCCCAGAGCGTGGCCACGCCCTTGAAATTGTCGTTGGCCCCGTTGGAGTACGTGAGCAGCAAAACGGCCAGAAAGAGAAAAATTAGAAGCACAGGCTACCGTTTGAATAAATGAAAAGCCCCGCGCTGACTATCAGCGCGGGGCTTTGCCTCACAACTTACGATGATTATTTCGCTGTTGGTTTTACAATGTTAATAAATTGTTATGTGCCACTAGCGGGCAGCTTGCGAGCCCATAGCTCGCGGCTACTGCTGAGCCCAGTTATTATCCTTCTCATTCGCATCCATGAAAATGCCACCGTCCAGCTTCACCGCTTTCACCGGCTTCTTCACAGTGATGGTGGCTTGTTTCTGGTTGGCCTGCCACACAGCGGGCGACTGGTGCAGGGTTTCCCGGGTGCCGTCGGTGTATTCCACATTCACATCGAAAGGCACGGCGAAGCCGCCGATATTCTGCACGGTGATGGTGCTGCCGCTGGCCGCTACGGCCAGGTCGATGTAGTTATTCGTGAAAAACCAGTTGTTGAAAAACCAGCTCAAATCCTGGCCGCTGGCGCTGCTCATCGAGTTGAAATAGTCCCACGGAATGGGGTGCTTGCCGTGCCAGCGGTCCATGTACTCGTGCAGGGCTTTCTTGAACAGCGCATCGCCCAACATGTCTTTCAGGGCGAAATAGCTGAGCGAGGGTTTGCCGTAGGCATTGTTGCCGTAGCCGGCGCGCAGCTCGCTGCTGGGCGTGATGATGGGCAGGTCTTCGGCCGTGGCGGCGTCGTGAATCCAGCGGTTCACGCGGAACTGCTTGTAGAGCTTGTCGGCGGCTTCCTGGCCGTTTTCGGTGCGGCCGATGAGCAGCTCGAACGTAGTGGCCCATCCTTCGTCCATGAAAGCGTAGCGGCTCTCGTTGATGCCCATGTAGAAGGGGAAGTAGGTGTGCGCGATTTCGTGGTCCTGCACGAACTGCGCGAATTTGGGGTCCTTCTGCGGGCTGTCGTTCACCATCATCGGGTATTCCATGTCGGCAAAGCCCTGGAAAGCCGTCATCTTGGGGAAGGGGTAGGCCACGCCGGGCCAGTTGGCGGGGTTCGAGAACCAGCCCAGCGCGTACTGCGCATTCTTCACCGACTGCCGGAAATCGACCGTCGAGTCGGCGTAGGCGGCCTGTACGCTGGCGCGGCGCTTAGCCTTGGCATCCACGATTACGCTGGCGGCATCCCACACATAATGGTCGCTCAGGCCGAAGGTGACGTCCGAAATGTCTTTGGCGGTCCAGACCCAGGTATTCATCGGCTGCTGGGCGGTGATGCTTTTCTTGGCCAAATCGGCAGCGGTGGCAATGTGCAGCACCGCGTCGCTGGTCATCGACTTCGCCAGGAGTTTGGCCGCCGCCGGTTGGAGCACCTGTTTGGGGTTTTGCAGGGTGCCGGTGGCCCACACAATGTAGTTTGCCGGGGCCTGTACGCGCAGGGTGTAGTCGTTGAAATCGTTGTAGAACTCCTTGCTGTCGACGAAGGGCAGGCGGTCCCAGCCGGCGTAGTCGTCATACACGGCTACGCGGGGGTAGAAGTAGGCCAGGAAGAACGTGGTAGGGTCAATCATGCCCTCGCGGCCGCTTTCCACCGAAATGGGGAAATGCCAGGCCACGGCAAATTTCACTGAATCGTGCGGGGCCAGGGCCTTGGGCAGGCGCACGCCCGTAATAGTGCCGGTGCCCTGAACGGGCCGCGTTTGGCCGGCCACCCGGAACGTGTCAATCACGAGCCCGGAGGTGAGGTAGTCGGGCGAGGCATCGCCATCGCGCGACACACCGGGACGGTGAATGTTCTGGATGAGGCGCAGCAGTACTTGCTTCAGCGTATCGGGGCTGTTGTTGAAGTAGGTGATGGTTTCGCGGCCGCGAATGTCGCGGGCCGGGGGCGCGGCCTGCACCGTGATGTCGTAGCGGGCACGGTTCTGCCAGTAGTTGGGGCCGGGGCGGCCGTCGGGGCTGCGGGTGCCTTTGGCGAAGGCGGCTTTGATGTCGCGGGGTTGGTACAGCGGCGTCGTTTGTGCGGCGGCGGGCCGGGCGAGGCCGGCGAGCAGCAGCAGGGGCAGTAGTCGGGTCAATTTCATTGTGGAGACAGACGGGGTGAGCAGAGGCACGTTGCAAAGATGTAGCGTGAACGCTGCGGGGACGACATGCAATGCAAGGCGGCTGCTGGGTTTGCGCGTACTTTTCCGGACTAATGTTTCCTCATGCCCATTCAGAATCACCCATCAGCTAGCTGTTCTGGCCTGGCCGGCTCGCTCCGCCGGCTGGCCCTGCTACTGCTGGCCAGTTTGGCGGCCGCCAGCGCATCGGCCCAGCCCGCCCCGGCCCACGCCCATTCCGCCGCGCCCGATACCGTGACCCACGACGACGCCCACCGCCTCGAAGTGGCCTATACCACGCTGAGCAGCATTTCGGGTCAGGTGCGCAACGTGTTCGACTCGCGCGAGGTGGCCGAGGAATTGCCCAATATCGACGAAAACCTGCACGCCATCCGGCACAGCGTGGAGGAAACTGGGCAGGTAGTCGACATCAAGCAGCTGCAAATGTGCCAGCTCATGCTCGTTAATATTCAGGAGCAGCTGGCGGAGTGGCGCACGGCCCTGGGCGGGGCCCACGAGGCCCTCGAAGGCATGCAGGGGCGGCTGGCCGGGCTGGCGCGCCCGCCCATCCGGGAAGCGGCGACCGATGCCGCCGCCCGGGCGCTGGCCCACGCCGACTCGGCTCTGCAAACGCGGCAGCAGCGCATTGGCGGGCTGCTGGCCAAGCGGTTCGGCCGCACCCGGCAGCTGCAGACGCAGGTGGCTGCCAGCTACATTCAGACCCTGGAGCTGCAGGACGAGGTGGGCGACCAGATGCGCCGCTTCGGCCGTACCACCATGCGGGCGGCCTATCCGCCGCTGTGGGCAGCGCGGGCCGTGCCGGTGGCCGCCGATGCCGATGCCGACCACGCCGCCGCCGACCGCCGCGAAATCATCAACTTCTACTTCGCCAACAACTGGGACAACTGGGCGTTCATGCTGCTCATCGGGCTGGTGTTCTACGGCTGGGTGGGCTACAACTATCGGCGCGTGAAAGTCCGCACGCTGGACCTGGAAGAGGATTTTCGCTACCTGCGGCCGGGGCCGCTGGCGGCTACCGGGGTGGTGGTGTTCAGCCTGGCTCCGGCCCTGGAGCTGCATCCGCCGCCCGTATACCTGGCGCTGCTGCAGGCACTGCTGCTGGTGGCCCTCACGGCGGTATTTGCCCGCAGCTGGGCGCGGCCCCTGTTTCGGTACTGGCTGGTGCTGGTGGCGTTTGTGGTGGTGCTCACCATTACGAATGCCAACGCGGCTACTGGCCTAGGCGCGCGCTGGGGACTGCTGGTGCTGAACGTGTTGGCCGCCGGGCTGGGCGTGCTGCTGCTGTGGCGGCTGCGCGAAACCATGGCCCTGCTGCGCTTCCTGATTCCGGTGACGTGGCTGTTTATCGGGTTGAACCTGCTGGCGGTGGTGGGCAACGTGTTTGGGCGGCTGAGCCTGGCCAAGCTGTTCAGCACGGCGGCCATTTTCGGGCTCACGCAGGGCATCGGGCTGGCGGTGTTCGTCGAGCTGTTCACCGAGGCCTTTCACCTGCAGATTCTGGGCAGCCGCTCGGGCGAGGGGCGCGCCGCCAGCTTCGATTTCGCCCAGATTGAGAAGCACCTGCTGCGCCTGCTAACGGGCGTGGCGGCGGCCCTGTGGATACTGGTATTCACCTCCAATCTCAACGCGTATTCCACGCTCTACGCGGGGCTGGAGCAGGTACTCACGGCTCCGCACACGCTGGGCAGCACGGTATTCACGCTGGGCAATATTCTGTTGTTTTTCTTCATCCTGTTCGTTTCGGCGCAATTGCAGCAGTACATCGGCTACTTTTTTGGCGATGTGGGCGAGGACGACAGCGCCGAGGCCCGGCACCGGGGCTCGTGGCTGGTGGCGCTGCGGCTGCTGCTGGTGGTGGTGGGCTTCGCGCTGGCCACGGCCGCCACGGGCCTGCCGCTCAGCAAAATTGCCATCGTGTTTGGGGCGCTCAGCGTGGGCATCGGGCTGGGCCTGCAAAGCATTGTGAATAACCTGGTGTCGGGCATTATCCTGATTTTTGAGCGGCCCTTTCACGTCGGCGACTTCATTGAGGTGGCTGGTAAATCGGGCCGGGTGCAGGACATCGGCATCCGCTCCAGCAAGCTGCTGTCGGTGACGGGCTCCGAAATCATCGTGCCCAACGGCGATTTGCTCTCCAACCACGTCATCAACTGGACGCGCACCAACGACCACGTTCGCGTGGATTTGGTGCTGCGTCTGGCCCCCGGCACCGACCTGCAAACCGACCTGCAAACCGCCCGCGAGCTCATCCAGGAGGAAATCAAAACCAGCCCCTATACCATGCAAAACCTGCCGCCCGAAATCCTGCTCAGCAGCATCAACGGGCAGGTCTACGAGCTGAAAGTCCTGTTCTGGGTCACCAACATCCGGCAGGAGCAGCTCACGAAAAGCGAGATTCTGGCCGGGATTTACCGGCGCTTCACGGCGCAGGGTTTGCTACTGAGCTAGGGCGGCTGCGCGGCGGGTGGTAGCGCGAATTTTAAGTGCTGATGCAGCCGTGAGCGTATGCTAAGCAGTGCCCCCGGTCAGACCGCCCTAGGCGGTCTGACCGGTTATCATCAGGGCGGAATCGTGCTCACTTCAACCGGTCGGACCGCCTGGGGCGGTCGGACCGGCCCCCCGCTGGCGCGCGTCTGCGACGCGCTGCCCGCTGGTTCCGAGCCTCTGGCTCGCTGGTCGAATAATCTACGCGAAGTTCGTTCAAGAAGCGAGCCACAGGCTCGGGGCCAATAGGCTCGGGGCCAATAGGCAGCGCGTCGAAAGACGCGCGCCAGCGGGAGTGAGGTCAGTAATTTGATAGCTACTTCTGTACCTTTCAGATTCTGCTTTTTTGATTATGCCTGTTACTCCTATTTGCTGCTATTCCCGCTGGCAATTGTTGTTGTCAATCTGCTGGATTATATTGACTGGCTGCAGTAGTGAACGAGCAGCGTTTCGCGTCCCTCCGCTCTCAACAGCCAGAATACATTCAGATAATTACAGGCCGCAAGTGAGTGATTCCTGTGGTCATGCACTGGTCGTAGAAACTATCAAAAGTCGAAGACTTGGGCGGCGCTTTACTTCACCGCAGGAAGTCCTTCGCTCCGCATCACGCCATGCAGTTCCTCTGCGTGGCTTTATAATTTGGAATAGAGCGAAGAAATCAAGTACATCGGAAAAGCCTGAAGCGAGTCAGCCACTTCGTTATCGTCAAGTACCATTGTCGGAACATCGTATAGTATCGCCCCGGCATAGTGGAGCGTGGGTTGCTTTGCTTTTCGCTGGTATCGGTCTAGGCTTAGCCGTCTTAGCTGTTTGGGGTGCCATTTCAGCCGCCGCTTCTACTCAAGCCTTGGTTGTGTTTTTAGCCATTATTCTATGGCCGTTGGCGGTGCTCTTTGCCATTGCGGGTCTTGGCTTAGGATTGTGGATATACTTGTCATGAATTTCCAACCGCTGGAAAGCAAGTAGTGCTTAATGGTAAACTCTGCTGCACCTATTTCACAAGCTGCACGGAGCTGTCGTTAATGCCATACAGGTGCTGCCTGAGCAGCTGGGTGATTTTCGGGCCGGCCGGCAGTACGGGGCGTAGCCGTGGGCGGCGTACACGTTCACGGGGCGGTGGTAGCTGTCGGGCCAGAAGCTGCTTCGCCGGGCGGCCGGGCGTCAGATTTCTCACGGGCTCCGGCCCACATTCCCGCCCCAGCTCCCGTATAGCCCCCCACCATCTATCCCTATTCTAATGAAAACCCCCAATAATAAAACCACTAAGCCCCGCGTGCTCGTCACCGGTGGCACCGGCAAGCTGGGCAAAGTCTGTGTCGCCGATTTGCAGGCCCACGGCTACGACGTGTTCGTAGTCGATACCGTGCCGGCCGGCGAAAACGTGCCCCACATGGTGGCCGACCTCGCCGATTTTGGCCAGACGCTGGATGCCCTCTCGTCGGTAGGCCACCACATATACGCTGGTGTGGCCCCGCAGGCGTTCGATGCCGTGGTGCATCTGGCGGCCATTCCCACTCCGCGCATTGCCCCCGATGCCCACATCTTCCAGAACAACATCATGAGCACCTACAACGTGTTCGAGGCGGCACGGCGGCTGGGCATCCGCAACGTTATCTGGGCCAGCAGCGAAACCACGCTGGGCGAGCCCTTCGACGAAAAGGCCCCCTACGCGCCCGTAGACGAAGATTACCCGCTGCGCGCCAAAAGCGCCTACGCCTTGGCCAAGGTGCTGATGGAGGACATGGCCCGCCAGTTCTGCTACCAGACGCCGGACATGAAGCTCGTGGGCCTGCGCTTCTCCAACGTGATGGAGCCCGCCGACTACGCCAAATTCCCTGCCTACAACGACGACCCCCAGGAGCGCAAGTGGAACATGTGGGCCTACATCGACGCCCGCGACGGTGCCCAGGCCATTCGCAAAGCCGTGGAGTGGCAGGCCACCGGCATGCACGCCTTCATCATCGCCAACGCCGATACCGTGATGTCGAAATCCTCGACCGACCTCATGGCCGAGGTGTTCCCTGGCGTGGAAGTGCGCAAGAAGCTGGGCCAGCACGAAACCCTGCTTTCCATTGAAAAGGCCCGCCGCGAGCTGGGCTACGAGCCCGAATACAGCTGGCGCGAGGCCAAAACCACGGCGCCCGCCAAGGCCAAAAAGGCGTAGCCGCCACAGCAAACCGGCCTGGGGCGGCAGGCCGCCGCTACGGCTCTGCTTATTCCGCGCCGGGAGTCGGCGCTTACCAAAAAGCCCGAATTTTATCCAACCTGCGGCTTTTTTGGGCGTAAACCCAGGCAGCCGGGCATTCTTCCGGCACTACGCTTCTTACTTTCCAGACTACTATGAGCATCTTCAGCAGCGACAAACTCAAGGGCAAGAAAATTGCCATCATTGCCACCGACGGCTTCGAGCAGGCCGAACTCGACGACCCCAAGAAATACCTCGAAGGCGAGGGTGCCGAAACCCACGTCATTTCCCTCAAAAGCGGCTCCATTAAGGGCTGGGACGGCCCCAACAAGGACTGGGGCAGCAAAGTCGATGTCGATAAAGTAATCACCGATGCCAAGCCGGCCGACTACGACGCCCTGGTGCTGCCGGGCGGCCAAATGAACCCCGATATCCTGCGTACCAACAAAGACGTGGTAGCCTTCGTGAAGGAATTTGCCGGCTCGGGCAAAGTGGTAGCTGCCATCTGCCACGGCCCCTGGACGCTGATTGAGGCCGACGTGGTGCGCGGCAAGCGCATGACCAGCTGGCCCAGCCTGCAAACCGACCTGCGCAATGCCGGCGCGCATTGGGAAGACTCAGAAGTGGTGACCGACCACGGCCTCATCACCAGCCGCAAGCCGGAGGACATTCCGGCCTTCAACAAGAAGATTGTGGAAGAAATGCTGGAGCCCCAGCACGGCGGGCATAACTAGCACCCGTCTGACTGCCAATGAGTAAATGCCTGGTGATAAGCCACCTGCATCTTATTTATTCGCTTCGTCTTCTGGCTCTACGTCCGCGTAGGAGGGGGGTGACGTCAAGCAAAGAGGCCCGGCAACTTAGGTTGCCGGGCCTCTTTGCTTGTTGCGGACGCGCAAGGTGCAGAAGGCCAGGGCTATTTCTGGCTCATAATCCAGGTGTAGATACTGGCCTGGGCATCGGGCGATATGGGCGCGGGCGACATTCCGTCGGCCTCCACTTTGCTCAGCTGTAAGGCGTGGTTGAGGCCGGGTACGTGCAGCTCGGTTACGCGGGCATTGCTGCGGAGGCCTTTTTTGAGGAGGGCCAGATTAACCGTGGCATTCACCTCGGCATCGTCTTCGCCCTGCAGCAGCAGCACGGGGCACTGCACCTTGGGCAGCGTGAGCAGAGGGTCGAAGGCCAGGTAGTTGCGGTAGGCGGGCATGGTCAGGGTTTGCACGCTGGTCTGCACATCCTCCGGCGCAATGTTGGGGTAGCGCTGGCGCAGCATATTGCTGAGAATGGCCTGGGCCTGCGCGTTGTCGGGCGTTTGGCGCACTATTTCCAGCATGGCGCGCTGGTGCTTCACTAGAGCTTCCTCGTCGTGGCGTATGGCCATTTTCTGGCGCAGGCGTTGCTGGTCGAGGTAGGTTTGCACCTGGGCGCTGTTGGAGCCGTGGGCGCGCATTTTGGTGGCTTCCTGCTCGGCAGCCACTTGGTCGAGGCGGTACTTGTGCTGGCGTTGCGCATCGGTCGAATCGTTGCCGAGCACCTTGCCATACATGGTGGGCTGAGTGGCCAGTAGTTCGCGGCCGGGCAAGCCCGCCGCTGCCAGCGTTACCAAAAACGTGGGCGCCAGCAGCTGCGCGCTGGCCAGCAGGGCCACGTTGCCACCCTCGCCGTGGCCGATAAGGCCGAGCCGCGTCACATCGACCTGGGGCCGGGTGCGCAGGTAGTTCAGGGCCGCCAAGGCATCGGCCGAGCGTTCGGCCAGCGTGCCGGGCGTAGCGGGGCCGTTATCGGTGCCGCGCTCTTCCAGGCGCAGCACCACCATGCCCTTGCTCACGAGGTAGTCGGCCAGGTTGGTTAGTAGCTGCTTGTCGGCCGGGGTGGGGGCCAGGGTGCCAGCTTTGTGCTCGGCCAGCAGCACCGCCGCCGGAAAAGGCCCGGGGCCGGTGGGCAGCCGCAGCACCCCGTTGAGGCGCATGCCCCCAGCCGGCGACGAGAGCACCACTGCCTCTACCCGGTCGAGGGTGTTGGCCGGCGCATCAAACGTCAGCAGCAGGCAAAAAGCAGCGAGAACAGAGCAGAAAGAGCGCATAAGCAGGAGGCTGAAAACCAGCCTTCCCCAGAATACTCGGGGCGTGGGCGGTGGTGACAGAGCGACGCAAAGCTCTACCACCCGTATTCTCAACGGATTGGTTTCCCGTTGAACCGGTCTGTTTCGTCGTCTTATGGTACCATTTGCTGCGCGAATGGAAACCGGCTATTCTCATAATGGGCCGATAATCCCAATCTGGGATAAAATAACCATCATCCCAGCAGCCGAAACCAGTCGCGCCCCAGCCAGTGCAGCAGGCTCCACATCGTGGCATCAAACACCAGCAGAAATCCGCCCTGCACCCACAGCGAGCGGCCGAAGCCCAGCAGCCGCACGGGAAGCACCTGCCCCGGCACCAGGGCCCGCGCCCGCAGGTAGTAGCCGGTCATAATATAGGCCACGTCGAGCCCAGCATTCAGCAAAAACAGGTTCTCGTTGAACAGCTGCGACTGCAGCAGCTCGGCGGGCACCAAGCCGGCCGGCGCCACGAAGTGCAGCTGCAGAATGCCCCACGCGGCCAGCCCGGCGTTCACCAGGCCCCAGCCCACGTTCATGCCGTGGAAATAGAACGACTCGTGCCGCCGGTCGCTGTTGGCCAGATAGTAGCCGCTGCCCACCAAGTTGAGGAGTACCCAAGCCGTCAGCACGGCCAGGCCCCGGCCCAGCAGCAGCTCGCGCGTCATAAAGAGGCGGGCAATATCGACGGCAGCAAGGGAGGCGGGCATGGTAGCGGGAGGGGCGAAGGGGAAATAAAAAAGGAAGCCCTGGTGGGGCTTCCTTTCTTAACAAAAATGCAAGGCCGTGCGCTTATTGACGCAGGCCAATGGCCACATACAGCTGCACAACCTGGTTGTGCACCGAAGGCAGGGTAACCGTGGAAGTACCACCATTGGCGCTGGGATACTGCTTGCTGGTATCGAATATTTTGCCAAAAGACAGGTCATAGCGAGCGCCGAGGCGTGCGGGGCCTACGCGGTACTCCAATCCGCCGATGCCGCCGAAATCCACCGTGTTGAAGCCTCTGGCCGCTAGGCCCAGGTCCTCATCGCCCTGCTTGGCTTTGGTGAGCAGCGAAATCTGCGGCCCAATATGGAAGCTGAAATTATCGGTAACATTGCCCACGTAGAGAATGGGCAGTTCGAGATAATCGAGGCGAGTGGTTTTGTTAACGAGGCTCACATTGCTGCCATTCACCACGTTGATGTCGGAGTTGTAGCCCTTGCGGTTGTAGAGCAGCTCTACCTGAATCGACGAAAAGTTGTTGAGCCCAAACTGACCATAAACGCCCGCATGGAAGGCGTTGTAAGCCGATACGTTGGTGATGCCATCGCCGTAGGGACGGGAGAAGTTGTAGCCGCCTTTCACACCAAAACCGGTATTGCCCGATTCGGTCGATTTGCCGCCCGTGTAGTCTTTGGAAGACGTAGCGCCGCCGGGAGCCGCCTGGGCAAACGCAGAAGAAGCCGAAGTAACAGCCAGCAGCAATAGTAGGAGAGTCTTTTTCATGGGTGAAATGAAGTGAGGGTAATGGGCCAGCGGCCGGGGAAGACTACTATTCCCGTTTGCCACTATACTTTGCCGGGACCATAAGGTTGCCTGTCGGCCTCGTTCGGGAGAAAAAAGTGGGCCCGGTTAGTCTCATCCGCAACGCGGAACTACCTTTGAGGCGGCGGCCCGCGGGCATGGCCAATTCCGGGGTGTTAGCTCAGTTGGTTCAGAGCGCCACCCTGACACGGTGGAGGTCGTTGGTTCGAGCCCAATACGCCTCACGGAAACCCTCATTGCAGTGCGCAATGAGGGTTTTTTTATGGATTACCCCCCGGTTGATTCAGTGCTGTTTCCAGAGCTGTATACGGGACGTAGCGACGCGACACTTCGCGTATCCCCGTTGAACGACGCCCACGCGAGGAGACGCGAAGTGTTGCGCTTGAAATATGCTACAGCATTATCATTTAAGTAACTAATTATTCTCCTGGCCCCAGCGGGTACGAGCCCTGTGGGGCCTAGCGAACGGCTGCATGACTTCCTGCCTGCCGCTGCCGTTGGCCTGGAGTGGGCTACGGCGCGGTCCTGCATGGCGGGCGGCCACTACTTGACGCATGTCATGCGATGCGACAATTCTGGTCATGGGAAAGGGGGGGAGGCGAAGGGACCTTTGAGGAAGGCTGACTTTCTGGTCGGCCCGCACTTTTCTCACCCCAATTCCCACCCGCCCATGCAATCCACTCAATTGCTTACGCCGCCCGCTGCTACCGAGCGCGTGACCGATGCTGCCATCACAGCGGCCATCAAAATGCTGCTGGCCAACAAGAAAGGTCTTGTCGTGCACCAGATTGCCGTGCAGACCCGCGATGGCATCGTCGAGCTGAGCGGCTTCACCACCAATCTGCTGGCGCGGCAGCGGGCCGAAGAAATTGCGCTGGCCGTGCACGGAGTGGGCGGCGTGCACAGCACCCTGGTCGTGCGCACTGCCGACGTGCCCGATGCCGAGCTGCAGCACGCCGTGGCTCGCGCCCTGGCTGACGACCCGGCCACCAACGACTACCAGGTGCATTGCCGGGCCAGCCACTGCGTGGTCACGCTAAGCGGCCTGGTGCAGTCGTGGGCCGAGAAACAGCTGGTGCTGTGCGTGGTGCAGGGCGTGCGCGGGGTGCGCGGCGTAGAAGCCGGGGAGCTGATGATTCGCGGGGGCGCCATTTTGAATTCGGATGAGGAAATTGTTGCCCAGATTCGGGAGCAGCTCGACTGGGACATTCGCGTGAACGGGGCGCTGGTGGTGGTGAGCATCCACGAGCAGGTGGTGCACCTGTCGGGCACGGTGGGTACGGCCGCCGAGAAAGACCGCATCGTGGGCATGGCCTACCAAACCGGCACTACCTGCGTGGATGCCCGCGACCTGTTTGTGGCCTATTGGGTAATGGGGCGCGAAATCCGCCGCGAGAAATTTGCCCCTAAAACGGATGCTGCCATTGGGGCCGCCGTGCGCGCCATGCTCCACTTCAACCCGCGCGTGCGCTCGGCCGAAACACTGGTGCAGGTGCTCGATGGGGTGGTGACGCTGGCCGGCACCGTGCGCAACCTGCGCATCCGGCAGGGGGCCGAACAGGACGCCCGCCACGTGGTGGGCGTGCACAACGTGCACAACCTGCTGAAGGTGCGGCCCGCCCAGCTGGTGCCCGATGAAGAAATTCGCCAGACTATTGTGGCCGCCCTGGCCCGAGACCCTTACGTGGGCCACCTGCAATTTGGCGTGCAGGTGCACGGCGGGCAGGCCCTGCTCACGGGCCGGGTCGACACGCATTTTGAGCTGGAACAGGCCGGCGATGTGGTAGCCGGCGCGAATGGCGTGGTGGATGTGAACAACCGGCTGGACGTGGTGGGCGCGGCGGTCGGGCGGGTATCGGCCCCGGCCCCGCGCAACCCCGACTTGGCGCTGGCGGCCCGCATTCGGGCCCGCTACCGCTGGTCGGCGGGGCTGCACGACCAGGAGGTGGCCGTGCAGGTAGTCGCTGGCCGGGCCACCCTCACCGGCACCGTCGATACCTGGCTCGACCGCAAGCTGGCGGCCCAGGAGGCCCACGAAGCCGGTGCCCACGAGGTGAACAACCACCTGCTCGTGCTGAATACCGACCCGCGCATCAACCACCAAACCCCCGTCGAATATGGAATCGAAGCCTAGCCCCGCCCCTTACTACGCCGAAGATTCGGTGTGGTCCATCAGCGCCGGCACCCGACAGGGCGCGCAGGAAGCCGATGCCTGCATGGCCGCCGACGACTGGCTGTATGCCGCCCCCGGCCTGCCGGTGCCGGCTGCGGCCCGGCCCAAGGATGCCCCCAGCCCGCCCCCAATGCCTTCGCACTGATTTCTGCACCTCTTTTTCTTCATTGCCATGACGCCCTCCATCGTTGTTCTGACCGATTTTTTCGCTGTTTCCAACCGGGCGTTGTCCTATGCGGCCGGGCTGGCCGTGCCGCTGAAGGCCAGCCTGCTGCTGCTGCACGCCCGCCACGACGAGCTGCTGGCCCCGGCAGCGTTTGCCAGCCGGCACACGACCGACGGCGAGCTGAAAACCGCTTACGCCCTGGAAAAGCTGGCGGCCGCGCAGCCCGTGGCTACGGATATCGACATTTCGAGCTTCTCGCTGGCCGAAGCCTTGCAGGAAGTGGTGGGGCAGCGCCCGCCGCTGCTGGTGGTGCTGGGCCGGGCCGGAGCCGAGCCTACCCCCGAAGACCTGGTAACGGCCACGGCCATGGACCTGCTGCGCCACACGCCCTACCCGCTGCTGGTGATACCGCTGGCCGGTTGGGACGCCTTCCCGCCCCGCCGCCTGCTGCTGGCCGTGGATGGCGAACCCTTCAGCCTGGTCGAATACCGCGACGTGCTCAACCAGCTGCTGCACGCCACCCAAGGCACCTTCAGCCTGGTGCAGGTGACGGATAACGGCGACACGCCCCCGAGCGCCGCCGCCGTGCTCGACACGGTGCGCACCAACGACCTTGTAAGCGAGCTGGCCGAAAACAGCCTGCGCCAGGTGTACCAGAACACCATTGTGGGCGGTATTCTGCAGGAGGCAGCCGGGGAGCAGGCCGATATGCTGGTGGTTGTCGCCCGTCGGCATAGTCTGCTGGGCGGCTTGTTCCACCGCAGCGTGACGGCGCAGCTGCTGCGCGAAAGTGCCATTCCGGTGCTGGTGCTGCCGGCGGCGGATTAGGCTTTTGGCTGAAACAGGACGTCATGCTGAGCATGACCGTTGCTCCCTTCCCTCTTTCCCGCACCTTCCCACCCTTCCGCCATGGCCCTCACGCTTATTGTTTTTGCCGGTTTTTATGCCACTCCCCGCCACACGGTGCACTACGCCAATACCCTGGCGCAGGCCCTGCACGGCCCGCTGGTGCTACTGCACGTCAACCGGGCGTCCATGTTCGACCCCTACGCGCTGATGGCCGATAGCTACCACCAGGACGAGTTGAACCGCCAGACGGATACCGCCGCCGCCCTCTACCGGTTGGCCGAGGAGCTGCACACCCAGCCCACCGTGGAGGTGGCCACCGACCTGCTGCCCGAAGTGGCCCGGGACCTGGCCACCCGGCACCATCCGGCCCTGTTTGTGCTCAGCCAGCCCGCCGCGCAGCCGGCCGATAGCAGCGTGGCCCAGGGCTGTGCCGAGCTGTTGCGGGCCGGCCACTTCCCGCTGCTGCTGGTGCCGCCCACCGCCCCGGCCGACCAGCCCCCATGCCGCATCCTCATCGCCGCCGACCGCGAGCCCTTCCTGCTGGCCACCCAGGCTCAACCTCTGCGCCAGCTGCTGGCGCTGCCCGGCGCGGTGCTCACCGTGGCCCACGTATCGAGCGGGGTGGAAGACGACGCCGGGTGCAGTGCCGCCCTGCGCGCCGTGCAGCTCAGCGGCCTGCTAACGGGCCTGCCCACGCCCGGGCTGCGCGGCTACAAGCACGACAGCTACGCCGAGGGCCTGCTGGCCGCCGTGCAGGACACTCAGGCCGATATGGTCATCGTACTGGCCCGCGAGCGCAGCTACCTTGGCGAGCTTTTTCATGAAAGCGTGACGGCTCGCCTGCTGGCCCATTGCCCCGTGTCGGTGCTGGTGCTGCCGGTGGTAGCGCCCGCGCCCGCCCCTGTGTCCGCTTCCGCGTCCGCGGACGCGTCGAACCACTTCGCGATTGCCGCCCAGCTTACCAATTCGGTGCTTGCTGGCCTAGCTCCCGCCAACTGACCGTTGGCGGGCCTCACCGGTAGCCTTCTGCTTATTCTGCTCACTCGAAAACCCTAAAGCTTTGAAAAAGAAGCCACTGCTGCCGCCCACCACTACGCCGGTTGTGCCGGACCTGGCTGCCGATGCCCACGAAGGCACGCCGGAATACGGCGAATTCGGGGAGCCGTCTACCGAGCCGGCCCCGGAGCCCGCCCCCGACCACCGGGCCGAGGGCGGCAACGTGTTCGACCTGCGCGATGAGCAAACTACTCTCTAATAAAAATCAGATAATCAGGCAATTATTGTCATGGCCCGGCTAAGCCCGGCCCTGGACCTTTATGCCCGGCGCAACCCCCGGCCCCGACCGGTTCGGGAGCTGCGCCGACAGCTTAAAATACCGACATCATGGATAAAGATTTGCAAGGAAAAACGGCCCTGGTTACCGGGGCGGCGTCGGGTATTGGCCGGGCGGTGGCGCTGCTCTACGGGCAGCACGGGGCCAACGTCATGGTGTCGGATATCGACGAGGAGCAGGGCCGGCAGGTGGTGGCTGAGCTAACCGCCGCCGGGGTCAACGCCCGCTTCTACAAGGCCGATGTGGGCGACCCCGCCCAGTGCCACCAGCTGGTGCAGGAAACCGTGGCCGCCTTCGGCACCCTCGACGTGGCCTGCAACAACGCCGGCATCACCGGCGAGCTGAGCCTGACCGCCGACTACTCGCTCGAAGGCTGGCAGAAGATTATCAACGTGAACCTGAACAGCGTGTTTTTCTGCCTCAAATACGAGCTGGAAGTGATGTTGAAGCAGGGCCACGGCGCGATTATCAACATGGCCTCCATTCTGGGGCAGGTGGGCACGCCCACGCTGGCGGGCTACGTGGCAGCCAAGCACGCCGTGGTGGGCCTCACCCAAACGGCGGCCCAGGAATACGCCGCGCAGGGCGTTCGCATCAACGCGGTGGGCCCGGGCTATATCGATACGCCGCTGCTCAAGGACTTCTCGGCCGAAACCAAGCAGGCGCTCGTGGCGCTGCATCCCATCGGCCGGCTGGGCCGGTCCGAGGAAGTGGCCGAGCTGGTCATCTGGCTCAGCTCCGACAAGGCCTCGTTCGTCACCGGCGCCTACTACCCCGTCGATGGCGGCTATCTGGCCAAATAAGCGCACTCTTTATTGCCAAGCTCTTCCTGAACATTGTGGAAGCCCACGCCAACACCTGCCGGCCCTAGTCGTTTAGCGAGGCTGACTTTTGGGGATTTATGCTTGCCCAATCGCAGCCTCGCCCTGAGTTGCTGGCACTGGGGCCGCAGCCGAAAGCCCGCTACCGCCTCCAGCCGTTGTTCGTCGGCATTGCGGCCGGCCCGGGCATTCAGGGCATTTGCCACATCGCTCAGCCATCGACCTGCGCCCGGCTGGCTGCTTTTGGCTTGTCCGTGTAATGCGCCATCCCCAGCAGTGGGGCGTGCATGATTGCGCCGCTCGACCACCAGCTTTAGCTGGCTGGCGAAGAAAAACCGACTAACTCCAAGTTCTATGGAAACCAACACCCTCGCCCCGCCGGCCGTGCGCCCCGCTCCCACGCCGCTCACGACGGAAGAAGCCGCGCTTATCGACGCCTACTGGCGGGCGGCCAACTACCTGTCGGTGGGCCAGATATACTTGTGCGACAATCCCTTGATGCGCGAGCCGCTCACGCTGGCGCACGTCAAGAAGATGCTGCTGGGGCATTGGGGCACCACGCCGGGCCAGAACTTCATCTACACGCACCTCAACCGGGCCATCAAAGCGCATGACCTGAACATGATTTACCTCTCCGGCCCCGGCCACGGCGGGCCGGCGGTGGTGGCGGGCACGTATCTGGAAGGCACCTACAGCGAAGTATACCCGAGTATCAGCCAGGATGAAATTGGGCTGAAACGGCTGTTTACGCAGTTTTCCTACCCCGGTGGCATCTCCAGCCACGCCTCGCCCCAAACGCCGGGCTCCATCCACGAGGGCGGCGAATTGGGCTACTCGCTCAGCCACGCCTTCGGGGCGGTGTTTGATAATCCCGAGCTGGTGGTGGCCTGCGTGATTGGCGACGGTGAGGCCGAAACCGGCCCGCTGGCCACCGCCTGGCACTCCAACAAGTTCCTCAACCCGGCCAGTGACGGCGCGGTGCTGCCCATTCTGCACCTCAACGGCTACAAGATTTCCAATCCTACGGTGCTGGCCCGCATCACGCCCGAAGAGCTGGACCAACTGCTGCGCGGCTACGGCTGGACGCCCTACTACGTGGAAGGCCACGAGCCCGAGCTGATGCACCAAGCCATGGCGGCGGCCCTGGAAGAAGTTGTTGCCAACATTCAACACATTCAGTATGAGGCCCGGGAAAACGGCGACCTCACCCGGCCGCGCTGGCCGATGATTGTGCTGAAATCGCCCAAGGGCTGGACCGGCCCCAAGGAAGTGGACGGCGTGCCCAACGAGGGCACGTTCCGTTCGCACCAGGTGCCGCTGGCCGTATCGGCCAGCGCCCCGCCCGCGCATCTGGCCCAGCTCGAAGGCTGGCTGAAAAGCTACCGGCCCGAAGAATTATTCGATGATGAAGGCAAGCTGCAGCCCGAAATAGCCGCGCTGGCCCCGCAAGGCACCCGCCGCATGGGCGCCAACCCCAACGCCAACGGCGGCCTGCTGCTGCACGATTTGCACCTGCCCAACTACGCCGACTACGCCGTGAGAGTGCCTGCGCCGGGCGCCGTGGAGGCCAGCGATACCGGTACGGTAGGCAAGTTTCTGCGCGATGTGCTGAAGCTGAACGCCGCCCCGCGCAACTTCCGCGTCTTCGGGCCCGATGAGACGATGTCGAACAAGCTGGAAGCCGTGTTTGAGGCCACCGACCGCCAGTGGGATGCGGCCGTGCAGGTCAACGACGAGTTTCTGGCCCCCGATGGCGGCGTGCTCGAAATGCTGAGCGAGCACCAGTGCGAGGGCTGGCTGGAAGGGTATTTATTGACCGGCCGGCACGGGCTGTTCAACTGCTACGAGGCGTTTGTGCACATCGTCGATTCGATGTTTAATCAGCACGCCAAGTGGCTGAAGCTGACGCTCGAAATTCCGTGGCGCCGCAAAATTGCCTCGCTCAACTACCTGCTCACGAGTACCGTGTGGCGGCAGGACCACAACGGCTTCACGCACCAGGACCCCGGCTTCATCGACCACGTTATCAACAAGAAAGCCAGCATTGTGCGCGTGTACCTGCCGCCCGATGCCAACTGCTTGCTCTCGGTGATGGACCACTGCCTGCGCAGCCGCCACTACGTGAACGTGATTGTGGCTGGCAAGCACCCCGCCCCGCAGTGGCTGAGCATGGACGCCGCCCGCACCCACTGCGCCGAGGGTATTGGCCTCTGGCCCTGGGCCAGCACCGACGCCGGCCAGGAGCCCGACGCCGTGCTGGCCTGCTGCGGCGACGTGCCCACCCTCGAAATTCTGGCCGCCGCCAGCATCCTGCGCGAGCACCTGCCGGAGCTGAAAATCCGGGTCGTCAACGTGGTCGATTTACTCAAGCTGGAGCGCAGTACCGAACACCCCCACGGCCTGAGCGAGGCCGATTACGACGCGCTGTTTACCCGCGACAAGCCCGTTATTTTCGCCTTTCACGGCTACCCGTGGCTGGTGCACCGCCTCACCTACAGCCGCGCCAACAACCAGCTTCTGCACGTGCGCGGCTACAAGGAGGAAGGCACCATCACCACGGCCTTCGACATGACGGTGCTCAACGACATGGACCGTTTCCACCTGGCCATGGACGTGCTCGACCGCGTGCCCCAGCTTGGTAACAAGGGCGCTTACCTCAAACAGTACCTCAAGGATAAGCTGGTGGAGCACAAGCGCTACATCGAACACCACGGCGAAGACATGCCCGAAATCCGCAACTGGCAGTGGAAAGCCTAGCGCCCGTCCTGTCATCCTGAGCGCAGCGAAGGACCTTATCACCGAAGAACAGTTTGCCGTAATTCAACTGATGCGAGCATGATAAGGTCCTTCGCTGCGCTCAGGATGACAGTCGTTTTAATAGTAAAGCCATGAACCTAAACACCCTAATCACCACCGCTCAGGCGCTGATGGCCCCCGGCAAGGGCCTGTTGGCGATGGACGAAAGCACCGGCACCTGCAACGCCCGCTTCGCCGCGCTGGGCATCCCCGAAACCGTGGAGGCCCGCCGCGCCTACCGCGAACTGCTGGTGACTACGCCGGGCCTGGGCGCGGGCATCAGCGGGGCCATTCTGTTCGATGAAACCATCCGGCAGCGTACGGTGGCGGGCGTTTCTTTCATCGAAATCCTGCAGCAGGCGGGCATCATCCCCGGCATCAAGGTAGACCTGGGCGCGCACGAGCTGGCCGGCTTCCCCGGCGAGCAGGTGACTGAAGGGCTCGACGGCCTGCGCCCGCGCCTGGCCGAATACGCGGCGCTGGGAGCCCGCTTTGCCAAGTGGCGGGCGGTGCTCACCATCGGCCACGACCGGCCCAGCCGGGCCGGTATTGCGGCCAATGCCCACGCCCTGGCCCGCTACGCCGCCCTGTGCCAGGCGGTCGGCCTGGTGCCCATCGTGGAGCCCGAAGTGCTGCTGACCGGCCCCCACGCCCTGGCCCGCTGCGCCGCCGTGACGGAAGACGTGCTGCACGAGGTGTTCGCCCAGCTGCGCATTCAGGGCGTGGCCCTGGAAGGCATGTTGCTAAAGCCCAGCATGGTGCTGGCCGGGGCCGACTGCCCCAAACAGCCCACCACCGCCCAGGTGGCCGACGCTACCGTGGCCTGCCTGCTGCGCACGGTGCCGGCGGCCGTGCCGGGTTTGGCATTTTTGTCGGGTGGGCAGTCGCCCGAGGCTGCCACGCGCCACCTGGCGGCCATGCACAAGCGGTTTGCCGGCCGGCTGCCGTGGGCGCTCACGTTCTCATTTGGCCGGGCGCTGCAACAGTCGGCCCTGGAAATATGGGGCGGGCAGGCCGCCAACGTGGCCGCCGCTCAGCAGGCCCTGCTGGAGCGGGTGCGCAGCAACGCGGCGGCGGTGGGGGCGGCGCACGTTAGCCTGAACTGTTAACACGAATAAGCAGAATGTCATTTAATTAGCTGATGCCCCTCCTCGCGCCCGCTCCCGGCCTTACCAGTAAAGCCGTGCTGGCCGCCCGCCTGGCCCATGGCCCCAATGTGCTGCCCGCGGCCAAGGGCTCGGGGCTGCTGGCCACCCTGCGGGAAGTAGTGCTGGAGCCCATGTTTCTGCTGCTGCTGGTGGCTTGTGCGGTGTATGTCGGGCTGGGCGAAGGGGCCGAGGCCATCACGCTGGGCGTGGCGCTACTGGCGGTGGCGGGCATCTCGGTGTACCAGGAAATTCGCAGCGATAAGGCGCTGGGGGCCCTGCGCCAGCTCACGCAGCCCCGGGCCCAGGTGCGCCGCAATGGCGAGGTAGTCACCGTGCCGGTCGAAGACCTGGTGGTGGGCGACGCGGTGCTGGTGGCCGAAGGCGCCCGCCTGCCCGCCGACGGCACCGTAACCAAGCTGAACGACTTCTCCGTGGATGAGGCCATTCTAACCGGCGAGGCCGTGCCGGTAGCCAAGGCCGTGGGCGACCCGGCCTTTGCGGGCACCAGCACCGTGGCGGGCGGCGCCTGGCTCACGGTCACGGCCGTGGGCACAGGCACCAGGCTCGGCCGCATCGGGCAGAGCCTGGAAGCTATTGATACCGAAAAAACGCCCTTGCAGCTGCAGGTGCGGCAGTTTGTGCTGCGCATGGCCTGGATGGGGGCGGCGGCGTTTGTGTTGGTGTGGGGCGTAAATTTCGCCCATTCCGGCAACTGGGTCACGGCCCTGCTCTTCGGCCTCACGTTGGCCATGTCCATTCTGCCCGAAGAAATTCCGGTGGCCTTCAGCAGCTTTATGGCGCTGGGCGCGGCCCGGCTGAGCCGGCTGGGCGTGCTCACCAAGCAGCCACAAACCGTGGAAAGCCTGGGCTCGGCCACGGTCATCTGCGCCGATAAAACCGGCACCCTCACCCAGGAGGGCATGCGCGTGGCGCAGCTTTATGATGGGGCCACGGCCAGCCTTGTGGCGCTGCCCGGTCCGCTTGCGCCCACGGCTGCCCAGGTGCTGGCCTGCGCCCGCTACGCCAGCGAAACCGAACCCTTCGACGCCATGGAAAAGGCCATTGTGGCCGCCTTTGCTACCGCCGCCCCGGCCGACGCTACCGCCCCCAGCCCCATGCTGCACGAGTATCCGCTGGGCGGCACTCCGCCCATGATGACCCATGTGCGGCAGGTAAGCGGCCGGCCCCTGGTGGCCGGCAAAGGGGCCGTAGAGCATATTCTGGCCGTGTGCCGCCCGGCCCCGGCCGTAGCCGAGGAAATTCGGCGGGTCACCAGGGAGCTGTCGGGTCGGGGCTATCGGGTGCTGGGCGTGGCGCAGGCGGCGCAGGCCGGCCCCGACTTCCCGGCCGCGCAGGACGATTTTGCCTGGGGGTTTCTGGGGCTGATTGCCCTCGAAAACCCGCCCAAAGCCAATGCGGCGGCCGTTATCCAGGAGTTTCTGGCGGCCGGCATTCAGGTGAAGATGATAACCGGCGACTTTCCCGAAACCGCCCAGGCAATTGCCCGCCAGGTGGGCCTGCCGGGAGCCGATGTACTGCTCACCGGCCAGCAGGTGATGGACTTATCCAACGCCGAGCTTCAGCCGCAGGCCGCCACCACGGCGGTATTTGCCCGTATGTTTCCGGAGGCCAAGCTCAAAGTGGTGGAAGCCCTGAAAGCCAACGGCGAAGTAGTGGCCATGACCGGCGACGGCGTGAACGACGGCCCTGCCCTCAAGGCGGCCCACATTGGCGTGGCCATGGGTCGGCGCGGCACCGAAGTGGCCCGCCAGGCGGCCTCGCTGGTGCTCGTCGACGACGACCTGGCGGGCATGGTGACGGCCATTGCCCAGGGCCGGCGCATTTATCAGAACTTTAAAAAGGCGGTGTTCTACGTCGTTTCCATTCACATCCCCATTGTGCTCACGGTGGCCGTGCCGCTGCTGGCGGGGTGGGAGTGGGCCAATCTGTTCACGCCCGTGCACATCATTTTCTTGGAGCTGGTGATGGGCCCGACCTGTTCCATCGCCTTCGAAAACGAGCCCGCCGAGGCCGGCCAGATGCAGCAGCCGCCGCGCCCGCTCAGCAGCACCTTCCTGGCCGGGGCCGAGCTGGGCCGCAGCCTGCTGCAGGGCCTGGGCATTGCGGCGGCGGTGCTGGGCGTGTACTACGCGGCCATGCGCCTGGGCCTGCCGCTGCCGGTGGGCCGCACGCTGGTGTTTGCCACGCTGGTGCTCAGCAACGTGGGTCTCACGCTGGTCAACCGCTCGTTTACGCAATCGGTGTGGCGCACCCTGCGCGTGCCCAACCGCATCCTCTGGCTGATGCTGGCCCTCACGCTGGCCCTGCTGCTGATTACGCTGCTGGTGCCAGCGGCGCAGCGGCTGTTCGGCTTCGCGCCCGTGCCGCTGGCCTGGCTGGGCGGGTGCGTGCTGGCCGCGCTGGCAGGCGTGGGCTGGGTGGAGGTGTACAAGGCTGTGCGGCACCAATGATACCAGAGCCGGCTTGGGCCGCGAAGCGGAGCCGAAGCCGCCGCTCGCAAATAAGCTGAATAATGAAGTCGTATAGTCCAATGATTATCAAGTGAAAATTGGATTTACATCATGGGTTGCGCCGGCCGCCGGCCGGAACCTTGCGGAGCCTTGTTTCGGGCCGATTGCCATTTCCGCTTCATTCCATGAAAGTTGCCGTCTTTAGTACCCTGGCCTTCGCGCGCCGGGCTCTGGAACAAACCACGGCCGGCCGCCACGTGCTGCGGCCCCGCGAAGCCCTTACCACCACTGCCGCTGCCGTTGTGGCCCGTCCCGATGCCCGGGCTGCGCCCCGGCCCGGCTGTAACCCCCTCGCCCGCCTTTCTACTTATCTGTTATGCAACCGTATCACCTTATATACCAAAGCCAGTGGATGGAGCCGATGGGGACCACCGCCCTCCACGAGCTGCTGCTGCAGTCCCGCGCCTACAACCGGCAGCACGGCATCACCGGCGTGCTGCTGCACACGCCCGAGGGCCGCTTTCTGCAAGTGCTGGAAGGCCCCCGGGCCGCCGTCCGGCACCTCTATTACCACGCCATCCTGTCGGACCCGCGCCACCACCACTGCCACGTGCTGGGCGAAGGGTCGTGGCCAACGCGCAGTTTCGCCACCTGGACGATGGGCCTCCGCCACGCCCAGCCCGGCGACCTGCGCACCCTGCTGGGCGAGGCCACCAACAACTCCCTCGGCCTGACGCCCCGCCCTTACCCCCGGCCCCAGCCACTCGGCCTGGTGCTCGATTTTGTGGCCCTGGACCACGTTCCGGCCTGGCAGTAGCAGCCCTGAAAGCGGCCAGCCCGCCCCCGGCTTGATGAACATCATCAATTGGCCTGTTGAAAGTCAGGGCGGTGCGGCAGGCCCGGGCGCAATCTTTGCCAAAACCCCAAAACCCCAAATGCCCAGCGCCGAAGTTGGCCTGTGGCCTGATTATCCAATTTTCATCCGCTTATTATGACGTGCGAAAACCCCAAAAATGCTACCGGTAAAGTATTGCTCACCGCCCTGGCCGGCGCGGGCGTGGGTGCGCTCATCGGCATCCTGCTGTACTCCAAAAAGGGCATGGCGCGCCGTCAACACTTCCGCGACTTCCGCACCGACCAACGGCTGCGCCTGCGCGGCAACTGGGACCAGCTAAAACACAAGCTGCAGCAAACCTACACCCACCTCACCGACGAGGACCTGACCTACGTGGAAGGCAAGGGCCACGAGCTGGTGAGCCGCCTGAAAGCCAAGCTGGGCAAGCGCCAGCACCAGGTTATCAAAATGCTGAACGCCCTGTAGGTCTTCAATAGCTTTACTGTCAGGGCGTGTCGGCCGTTGGCCGCAAGCCCCGAAAAGAACGTCATGCTGCGCTGGCCGAGGCGTTTCTACTGCGTAAGTAAATAATTACTGATGCGGTAGAGCTGCCTCGGCCAGCGCAGCATGACGTTCTTATTTAAACGCTCTCCTTTTAGTAACGGCTGTCACGCAGGGGCTGCTACAGCGGCTATTTGGTTGCGGGTTGAACGCGGTTGAATGCGGTTGAGCTGTTTTGTTAGGAAGAGCACTAACCAGTAACGAGTAACCAACAACTAAGTGCAGCCCCTTACCCAAGCATTACCGGCGTAGCACCAGCTAATAAGGCAGTCGGGGATTTTTTGGCAGTAGGTTCCACTGCATAAAAATTTAAAAATCAAGGCAATAGCACGCTGGTGCGTGAGCCGGTGGCTGGCGCGGTTTCTACTGCTGAAAATGCCGCCCGGCCGCGCCAGCTCCGGCCACGACTGGCCAGGCCGCCGGTCCGCGCCGGTGGTGCCAACGGATGGTAAATAACCAGCAGTGTCCCCGCAAAACCCCTGTTGAAAATTAGCCTAATGCTTGATGCTCGTCATGCGGCTGGCGGCTGGCAGCTGGCCCCGCGTAATCTTACCTCTCCAGTTCGCCACTAAGTAGGTCGGCGGTAGCAATGGTCGGTTGCCAATTTTCTCCTCATTCAACTACCTCACCCCCCCCCCAAACTTTTATATGAACCAGGCCCCCGTAATGACCGCGCTCTACGACACCCACGAGCAAGCCGAGCAGGCCGTTAAAAAGCTCCAGCATCACAGTTTCAACATGCAGCAGCTCTCTATTTTGGGCCGCGACTACCACGCCGAGGAAAACGTGGTGGGCTACTACAATATGGGACCGTATAATGAAATGGGGCGGCAATGGGGCCTTCTGGGGCAGCATATGGGGCATGCTGATGGGCTCCGCCTTCATCCTTATTCCGGGCGTGGGTCCGCTCGTGCTGGCCGGGCCGCTGGTGGGCATGCTGGTGGGCGCGCTGGAAGGCGCCGTGGTGGTAGGCGGCGTGAGTGCCCTGGGCGCGGCGCTGGTGAGCCTGGGCGTGCCCGACAACAGCGTGCTGGAGTACGAAACCGAAATCAAGGTGGGGAAATACATGCTCCTGGCCCACGGCACCGCCGCCGAGGTGGCGCAGGCCCGCGAGATTCTGGGAGCCAATACGGCCGTGTTAGCCTAATTATTGATGTTACGCCGGCAGCTATTGGGTCAGAAACTGCACTTAGTTTCTTGTTTCCGGTTGCTGGTTTCGCGTCCTGAGAAACGGCTCAACCGCGTTCTGCCAACAACTAGCAGCCAGCAACCAAACCAGCAGCCGCCACTGCGTAACATCAGCTACTAAAACAGCCGCTTATGCATTATCACCTGCTCCATCAATCAGCCTGCCGGAGCAGCCTGCCGGAGCGAGTAATTATCTTATTTCCCTCTTGAAAACGGGGCCCCCGATTGCCGCGTGTCAGCCCATGAACCTCAACCGACACCGAACATCTTGCCCGTCTGCCGTGCCACCCGGGCGCTGGCTGCTGCTGCTACTCGTGGCTTTGGTCGGCTGCCGGGATAAGGCCGAGCGGGTGAAACCAGTCTGGTCGGCTATTTCGGAGTCGGTGTACGCGGCTGGCACCGTCAAGAGCGGGCAGCAGTACCAGGCATTTGCCACCGGCGGCGGCATTATTCAAACGGTGTTGGTGCACGAGGGCGACTCGGTGCGGGTGGGTACGCCGCTGCTCTCCATTGCCAGCGATGTGCAGCAGCTCAATCAGGAAAACGCCGCCCTGGCCGCCCGCTATGCCGCCGTGGCCGCCAACCAAAGCCAGCTCGAAGAGGCCCGCCAGCGCATTGCCCTGCAACGCCGCACCATGCAGAACGACCAGCTGCAGCTCACGCGCCAGCGCCAGCTCTGGCAGCAGACCATCGGCACGAAGCAGACGCTGGAGCAGCGCGAGCTGGCCTATGCTGGCTCCCGAGCCGCCTACGAGTCGGCCGTGCTCAACTACCAGACACTTAAAAAACAGCTCGATTTCGGGGCCGCGCAGTCGCGCAAAAACCTCCAGATTGCCCAGCGGCAGGCCAGCGACTTCGTCCTGCGCAGCAAAGTAAACGGTATCGTGTACCAACTCTACCGCGAAAAGGGCGAGGCCGTGACGCCCCAAACGCCGCTAGCCCTGCTGGGCGACGCCCGCCACTTCGTGCTCGAAATGCAGGTAGACGAGTCCGACATCGTGAAAATCCGCCCCGGTCAGCTGGTGCTGGTCACGCTGGATAGCTACAAGGGGCAGGTGTTCACGGCCCGCGTCAGCGCCATTTCGCCGATGATGAACGCCGGCAGCCGCACGTTTCAGGTGAATGCGACCTTCGTACGCCAGCCGCCGGTGCTGTATCCGTTCGTGAGCTTCGAGGTCAACATCGTGCTGCAAACCAAGTCCAGGGCCCTGCTGATTCCGCGCCGCCTGTTGGTCGACGACTCCACGGTGCGCAGGGCCAACGGTCAGCTGGCGCGGGTGAAAACCGGCCTGCGCGATTATCAGATGGTGGAAATCCTGGCAGGCCTGACGCCCGCCGACGAACTTACAGCCCCCGCGAAATGAAGCTGCCCCTGCTCTACGATGTGGCCCTGTCGCTGCTGCTGGCCCGTGGGCGGCAGTCGCTGGTGGCGGCCGTTGGCGTCACGTTCAGCATCACCATGTTCATTGCGCTGCTCAGCTTCATGGCGGGCCTCAACCAGCTGCTCGATGGGCTGGTACTCAACCGCACGCCCCACGTGCGCCTCTACAACGAGGTGCAGCCGGCCCCGCAGCAGCCCATCGACCGGTATACCGCGCCCGGGCCACGGCAGCACAATTTTATCCGTTCCATCAGGCCCAGCAACGAGCTGCCGCGCATTCACAACGCCGGGGCCATCATCGCGGCCCTGCGCCACGACCCACGCGTGCGCGGCGTGGCCCCCAAAACCCAGGCCCAGGTATTCTACAACGTGGGTACCATCAACCTCACCGGCACCATCAGCGGTATTGAAGTGGAGCAGGAAAACCGGCTTTTTGCCTTTGGCGACTACGTGGTGGCCGGCAACCTGCTCAGCATCAGTACCGTGTCCAATAGCATCATCCTCGGCAAAGCCGCCGCCGACCTCATGCTGGTAGGTGTGGGCGATATCGTGCAAATCACGACCGTGAAGGGCAACCGCGTGCCGCTCAAGGTCGTTGGCTTGTTTCAGTCGGGCATCCTGGAGGTCGATAAAGTACAGAGCTACACCTCTCTGCTCACGGCCCAAAAGCTGCTCGGCGAAGCCAACAACTACGTCACCGACGTGCAGGTGAAGCTCCACGATTTCAGCCTGGCCCCGCAGCTGGCCAGGGAATACGCGCAGCGCTACGACGTGCAGGCCCTGGACATCCAAACTGCCAATTCGCAGTTCGAAACCGGCACCTTCATCCGCACGCTCATTTCGTACACCGTGGGTATCACGCTGCTGATTGTGGCGGGCTTCGGGATTTATAACATCCTGAACATGATGATTTACGAGAAGATGGACACTATTGCCATCTTCAAGGCCATTGGGTTTTCGGGGGCCGATGTGCAGCGGCTGTTTGTGGCGGTGGCGCTGGCCATTGGGCTGTCGGGCGGCGCGGCGGGGCTGCTGTTCGGCTTCGGGCTCTCGGTCCTGATTTCCTACGTGCCGTTTCACCCGGCCTCGCTGCCCACGGTGCACTTCTACCCGGTCAGTTTCAACCCGGTTTTCTACGGCATTGGGGCGGTTTTCTCGCTCATTACCACCTACCTGGCGGGGTATTTCCCGGCCCGTAAGGCCAGCCGGGTCGACCCGGTCGACATCATCCGAGGCAAGTAACATGGACACCCCCGCAATTGAAGCCCGCCAGCTAATCAAGTATTTCGACGACCCCGTGCGGGTGCAGGTGCTGCACGACGTGTCGTTTGCCCTGAACCGGGGCGAGTTTGCGGCCGTGGTGGGCAAGTCGGGCTGCGGCAAGTCCACGCTGCTCTACATCCTTTCCACCATGGACACTGCCTATGAGGGCGAGCTATTGATTGACGGTGTGCCGATGCGGGGCAAAAAAGAGGCCGCGCTGGCCCGCGTGCGTAACGAGCAAATCGGCTTCGTGTTCCAGTTTCACTACTTGCTGAACGAGTTTTCGGTGCTGCGCAACGTGATGCTGCCCGCCGAAAAGCTGGGCAAATTATCGAATCCGGAAATCGAGCACCGCGCCTACGAGAAGCTAAAGATTCTGGGCATCGAAAGCGAGGCGCTCAAGAAGCCCAACCAGCTGTCGGGCGGCCAGAAGCAGCGCGTCGCCATTGCCCGCGCCCTGATAAACGACCCGCTCATCATCCTCGGCGACGAGCCCACCGGCAACCTCGACCAGAAAAACGGCGAAATCGTGTTCGACATCTTCAAGGAGCTGGCCGAAACCTACCACCAGGCCCTGCTCATCGTAACGCACGACAACGACTTCGCCGCCAAAACACACCGCATTATTGAGATGGAGGATGGGCGCATTATTAGCTGATGCTTATGTGCAACAGTTGTTATCCACTAGCCCGCAGCCGGCACGGTAGGCCGCAGTTGACAAAACTCATCCCCCCGATGATGCGTTTTTGCATGCTCAGGTAGTAAGGGAGTGGGTGCTTTTGGCCCAGGCCGTGCGCCCCCACCAGCGTTTCCCGCGCCTATACCGTTATGAAAACTACCTTATTGCTTCTGGCGGCCCTTTTGTGGGGGCAGGTTGCGCCGGCGCAGGGCATTCCCGATGCCCAGGTGCCCCCGCTGGCCTTTGTGGCCCTGCAAAAGCTGTATCCGGAGGCCCGCCACGTAAAATGGAAACGCGCCCAGGGCTGGTATCAGGCCAGCTACACACAAAGCCAGGCCTTTCGGCTGGTCAGGTTCAGCACCAATGGCGATGTCGAAGCCACCGGCACCATTGTAGAGCCCAGCACCCTTCCGCTGCCAGTGCGCCGCACCCTCACCAATTACTATCCGAGCCGCATCATCTGCCAAGCCGTCGAAATCACCAATGCCCGCACCGGGGGCACTACCTACGAGCTGGCTACCTTCGAAAGCTTTATCAGCAACACCATCGTGTTGATGGCCAACGGAGTGAAAGTTCCGCGCCCCCGCCAGCAATAGACGAGGCGCGCAGACATTATCCTTTGGTAATCGGTGGATTGGCGTTTTTGGGGCGATAAAAGCAAAAAATGCCCGCTCAGTCAGGCCGCCATTTTTGTATGCAAAGCCGGGCGACATTCGGTGGGCGTGCCGCCGGAAGCCACCGCCACCGTGGACCGGGCGCAGGCCCAATAAAAACAGCGCATGGGCGAACTCCCATCATACCCCGCATTACCAGAGACATCAAAAAAACGCCCCGACTTCAGTAGTCGGGGCGTTTTTTTGATGTCTCTGGGGTTTCCTCAGCTTTGCCAGTAGCTGGTGGCCGTATTCGCACCGGCAAGAAGCACACCGGCGCGCACAAAGACAAGCATTTAGGGTAAGTTTTGTGTTACAAAATTGGGGGATTGAGTCCCCCAGCCATCTCACCCACTTTTGCCCCGATGCTGCCCATTGCTTTTGCGCCCTGCTACGCCCACCCACTGCCCGCCGGCCACCGTTTTCCCATGCTCAAGTACGAGCTGTTGCCCGGGCAGCTCCTGCACGAAGGCACCGCCACCGCCGCCGATTTTTTCGTGGCTCAACCCCCGCCCGACGAGGACATCCTACGGGTGCACGATACCGACTACTATCACCGCCTGCGCACCGGCCAGCTCACCCGGCAGGAGGAGCGGGCCACCGGTTTTCCGTGGTCACGCGAGCTGTTCGAGCGCGAAATCACCATCCTGGGCGGCACCATTGAGGCGGCCCGGATGGCGCTGGTGCACGGCGTGGCGTTCAACATTGCGGGCGGCACGCACCACGCGTTTCGGGCGCGGGGCGAAGGCTTTTGCCTGCTGAACGACCAGGCTGCCGCCGCGGCCTGGCTGCTGGCGTACGGCCACGCACAGAAAATCCTCATCGTGGACCTCGACGTGCACCAGGGCAACGGTACGGCTGCCATCTTTCAGCACGAGCCCCGCGTGTTCACCTTTTCCGTGCACGGCGGCCGTAACTACCCCGCCCGCAAAGAAGCCTCCGACCTCGACCTCCCCCTGCCCGACGGCACCGACGACGCCCACTACCTCAAGCTACTAGCCGAAACCCTGCCCCGCCTGCTGGATGAAGTGCAGCCTGATTTCGTGTTCTACCTGGCCGGCGTCGATGTGCTGGCCACCGACAAGCTCGGCCACCTGGCCCTCACCCGCGAAGGCTGCCGCCGGCGCGACGAGCTGGTGCTCGGCCTCTGCCACCGCCACTGCCTGCCCGTGGTGGTGTGCATGGGCGGCGGCTATTCCGAACGCATCATCGACATCATAGAAGCCCACGCTAATACCTACCGGGTAGCCGCCGGGCTTTTTTAGCGGGAAGCAGTTGGTACAGCTCCCGCTCGCTGCTCTTTTGGAGTATAATTCCGAAAGAGCAGCAGCAGTAACGAGTAGGAGGCGCGGAGAGGGCGGGCGGCCGTTGCAGTAGCCAGACGGTCTTATCTTAGGGTATGAATTCAGTAACTTTCTGGCGTTTATTCGGCCTGACTGCCATCCTGTTTGGCGCGCTGTCGGGCTCCGCGGCGGGGGCGGTCCAGTCCGTCCCCCGGCCGGTCCGTTCCGGGCCTGCCGATTCAGCTAAAGTATACACCTACGTCGAGCGGATGCCCCAGCTGCCGGGCTACGGGGGCAGCGGCGCGGCCGTGGCGGCGGCTATCCGGGACCGGCTGAGCGCCGCCGGGGCCGGGGGCTGCGGCGAGAGCCGCGTGTTCGTAACCTTCGTGGTGACGGCGGCCGGGGCTGTCACCGATGCCCGCCTGCTGAAAGGGGTGGGCGGCCGCTGCGACGAGGCCACTCTGACCGCCGTGCGCCAGCTGCCAACCTTCACGCCGGGCCAGTTGCATGGCCGCCCCGTTGCCGTATCCTATACGGTGTTGGTTTCCATGCGGTCACCCGCCAAAAAGCGCTCGACCAGTACGTTGGTCAGCGCCGACAGTGGCAGGAAATGAAGTAGAAAAGACTGCCCAGTCAAATCCGGTTCAGTACTATGTTTTTTACCGTCCATTAGTGCTGATGCGGCAAAGTTAGCTATACTGGTGCGTGAGACCGGGCCGTACTTTTGGGGATGAATTATTTGGCCCTACGCGAGCGGCCGACGCAGTTTCTGGCCTTAACCAGTCTGCTGCCCGCCGAATTTGACGACCTGCTCACCGACTTTGCGCCCCGTTGGGAACGGCATCAGCGCTACCACACCCTCGACGGCACCCGGCGGCGCATCCCGGCCCATCGGGAGCGGGCCAATGCGACCTTGTCCGGTACCGACACGAAGCTTTTCTTCTTGCTGACCTATCTCAAAACCAATTCGTTGCAAGAGCACCAAGCCGCCAGCTTTGGCGTTTCGCAGACCCGCGTCAGCCGCCTGACGGGCCCGTTGCTCAACGTGCTCAACCAAACGCTGGCCGCCCGCGGCCTGTCGCCCGTGCGCGACGGCGCGCAACTGGCCCAGCGCCTGGCCGCGCACCCCGATATGATCTTTACCTACGACGGGGTGGAACGCGGTATCCCGCGCAACGCGGACCGGGAAGGGCAAGAAGAAGAGTATAGTGCTAAAAAAAGTCTATGCCTTGAAAAACAACACCTTGTGCGACGATACGCAGTATCTGCACTACCTCTCGCCCACGGAATCAGGGCGCATGCACGACAAAAAAGTGGCCGACGAATACCCCTTGCACCTGCCGGCGGGCAGCGTGCTGCGGCAGGATTTGGGTTTGCTCGGCCATCGCCCGCCGGGGGTGCTGGTCGAGATGCCGCACAAGAAGCCCCCGAAGGGCGAACTGACCTTTTCCCAGAAACTTTACAACCAGCTGCTGAGTCCCTTACGCGTGGTGATTGAGCACGTGCACAGTGGCATCAAACGCTTGCGCATGGTGCGCGACAAGCTGCGGGTCCGCGGCGACTGGTTTCGCGATACGGTCATGGTGGTGGCCTGCGGGCTGCATAACCTGCGCGTCCGCAGCCCACACCGGGCTTATCTCGCACACGAGCGCGCGAATCCCGCTAATTAAGCCGCATAAGTTTTACTATTTGACTATTCTTTCGGGACATAATTCTGAAAAAGCAGCCGTTAGTGGCTCGTTGAAACCACTCAGATTAGCTTACACCGGTCTGGCTGCCTCTGCGCCTTCTGCGGGCTAAAAAACCGTTCGTTTTGGGTATCAATATAAGCAGCCAGCTCACCCAACCCCTAAAAAACCACCTGCCAGCGAAAGGCCCAGCGCCAGCGCAGCTCGTACTTCGTGATGCCTGCCCGCGCCAGCAAATCTACCCAGTTCTGCCGCCGGAAGGCGCGGGCCACCGACAGCGGCGCATCGTGTCGCACGAGGTAGGAGCCGCCCAGTAGCCACGTCAGCCACTTGATGCTGTGGTAGGCCAGCCAGTGCCGGTGCAGGTCGTTGATGACCACGGCCACGCCGGCCTGCTGGTGCCACTGCCGCAGCAGCGGCACCAGCTCATCATCGGTAAAATGGTGGCAGAACAGGCTGCACGTCAGCACATCGAAGGGCTGCGCCTGAAACTCCGGGGAGAAAATGTCGAACTGTCGGTAGCTGATTTCGGGATATTCCCGGCTTTTGGCCGTGGCATATTCCAGCATAAAGGCATTGGCATCGATGCCCGTCAGCTCTATGGCGATTCCGTTTTTGCGGGCCCAGCGGGCTACGTGGCGCAGGGTGTCGCCGCCGCCGCTGCCCAGGTCGGCCAGGCGCAGGGGCCGGCTGGTCGGAAACCGGCTTTTCAGGCGTTGCAGCGCGTTCAGCACTGGCGCATAGCCGCCCAGCCAGGTATTGATGGTTTCCAGCTCGTCGAGGTTCTGGCGCAGGGCATCGTTGGCCAGCGTCAGGTCGTCCATCAGCTCCGGGCCGGCAGCGCGTTCAGAAAAATCCAATGATGCGGTATGAATGATGAGCTACAAGATAAGATATGCATCTCATAACAAGTTGGATGTGTCTATGCGAAAATTGCTACGCGGATATAAGAGCGTCCGCTTTGCTTGAGTCATAACTCATGACTTTTAACTCATAACTCACCTCCAGCAGCATGGCCTCCATTGTCAGGCCCGGGCCGAAGGCGAAGCTGAGCACGGGCGCGCCGGCATCGGCCGGGGTGGCGTGGGCCAGCACGTCGCGCAGCACAAACAGCACCGTGGCCGACGACATATTGCCATAGTCGCGCAGCACGCGGTAGGCGTGGCGGTTATCGTCGTGGGTCAGGCCCAGCTCGGTCTCAATAGTTTCCAGAATCTTACGCCCGCCGGGGTGAATGGCAAAGTGCCGGATGTCGGCCAGCTCCACGGGCAGGCTGGCCAGCAGCCCATCCGTCAGGTTGCGGATGCCGCGCTGAATCAGCTTCGGCACGTAGCTGCTCAGCGTCATCTCAAACCCAAAGTCGTTGATGTGCCACGCCATATCGTCGTGCCCATCGGGCTCCAGGCCGCAGTGGAAGGCCTGCAGCGCCAGACTGGGCACGCCGTTGGGCAGCGGGCGGGCCTGCACCAGGCAGGCCGCCGCGCCATCGCCAAACAGCGCGTTGCTGATGAGGTGGTCTTCCTCGGGGCTCTTCTGGAAGTGCAGCGTGCATAGCTCAACGCTCACAATCAGCACGCGGGCCTGAGCATCGGCGCGGCAGAAGGCATCGGCCAGCTTCACGGCGTTCACGGCGGCGTAGCAGCCCATGAAATTCACGCAGGTACGGCGCACGTCGCGGCGCAGGCCCAGGGTCTGCACCAGCTCAATGTCCAGCCCCGGCGCGTACATGCCCGTGCAGCTCACCGTCACCAGGTGCGTGATGGTGTCCGCCGCCACGTCGGGCACCTGGCGCAGGCACTCGCGCACGGCCTCGGTAGCCAGCGGCAACGCTTCCCGCCGGTAAACGGCCATGCGCTGGCCCACGCTCGGGAACGGCTCCAGGGTGGGGGTATTGGGAAAAAACGTGTAGTCGCCATTGGCCCGGCCGTAGTCGGGCAGCACCGAATAGCGGTGCGCAATGCCCGACACCCGGTACAGCGCCCGCAGCTTGCGCGTGTCGTTTTCGCCAAATTCCAGGGCCTGGGCCATGAAATCGGCAATTTGCGGCTGCGCAATGCGGTGGACGGGGTTGGCTGTGCCAATGGCACCTAAGTAACTCGGCATTCCGGGAAGGATTTTCGGATTTTAAAAACGCATGATAACCAATGCGCCTGACGGCTGAAATTACGGGTAGTCCCGCACATTGGTCCACTACTTACGGAATAAGGCAGGATTTTACACGTTTGGGTCCAAAAAAACACCAATAACATTCCGGCCTTGGTGCCCGGACTGCCGCGCTGCCGCCAGATTTTAGAAGGGCTGGCCGTGGGTGCGGCGCATCAGGGCCCGCACCGCGCCCGGCCAGTGGCGCAGGCCGCCCACCACCGCCTCGCTCAGCAGCGGTCCGCCAAAGAGCTGCTGCACCGCCCGGCCCACCCGCAGGCGCGCCCCAAACTGGGTCTGCCAGGCGCGGGCGTAGTCCGTTTCCAGCTGCGGGCGGCTGGTGCGGCCCGCCAAAAAAACATCGGCCGCCGCCGCCGCCAGCGCCGCGCCGTGCAGCGCCATGGCCATACCATTACCACACAGCGGCGTGATGAGGCCCGCCGCGTCGCCCACCATCAGGATGTGCTGCTCCACGGGCTGCTTGGGGGCGAAGGATATCTCGTTGATGACCTCGGGCTGTGGATACAGCACTTCGGCCGCGTCCAGGATTTCGCGCAGGCGTGGGTTGCGGGCCAGCACCTCCCGCTCCAGCGCCGGAATAGTGCCGTGGTCCTTCAGGTTCTGGCGCGAGCTGAGGTAGCAAAAGCACAGCTTGTCCTCCTCGATGGCTGAAATGCCGGCGTAGCCATCGGCGAAGTTGTGCAGCGCAATCACATCGCGCGGAAAGCCCGGCAGGCGCAAATGGTACTTCACGCCCAGGTAGGGCGAGCGCTGCGCGAAAAACGGCCGCTGCAGCTGCCGGTCGAGGTTGGCGCGCTTGCCGTAGGTGCCCAGCACCACGCGGGCCGTGAGGGTGCGGCCGTCGGCCAGGGTCACGGTGTGCCGGTCGGCGGCGGGATCAAAGGTTACGTCTGTCACCGTGTTTTTGAGGTGAAACACCACCCCGGCCGCCACGCCCTGCCGGTACAGAAAATCATCGAGCACGTAGCGGCTCACGCCAAAGCCGCCCAGGTCGAGCGGGCTGCTAAGCGTGCGGCCGCCCGGCGACGACAGCAGGAACCGCGAAATGGCCGCCGGACCCAACTCAGCCGGGTCGGCCCCGAGGCGGCGCAGGTAGGGCAGCGCCTCATTGCTCACGTATTCGCCGCACACTTTATGAAACGGATACTGCTTGCGCTCCACTACTGCTACCTGGTAGCCGCGCCGGGCCAGGTCCAGGGCGGCCGCCAGCCCGGCCAGGCCACCGCCAATCAACAAAATATCCATTTAACTGGTCGGGGAAATAAGGACAGTGGAAGTGAAAGTAGTGGAGTTTATCGAGGTTTTCGGGTATTCTGGTGTAGCTTATTGCACAAGGGCTGTATCTTTGTCAACTAAAAGTGAATTTTACCGTTAATTCAATAACTTACTGCCCTTTCTACCGCCTACTAATTTACTCTATGATGAAACGCTTACTTTTAGCTCTGCTATTATTTGTCTGCCTTAGCCTTGGCGTAGGGCCGTTGCTGCACACGGTGCCCACCGTGTCGGCCGCCTCCATGCACCGCCCCGGCCAGCAAACCCGCCCCAGCGACTACAAAACCCTGCTGGTTTATCCTAACCCCAGCACCGGCATTGTGCACCTCACCATCAATAACTTGCAGGGCAAGAAAGTGGAGTTGAGCGTGCTGAACGTTATCGGCTCGGTGCTCTACCACGAAACCGTCACGGAATTCAACGACAAATATTCCCGCACGCTTGATTTAAGCAAATTTGCCAACGGCCTGTACTACGTGCGGCTTGAGTCGGATAACACCAGCCAGATGTGCAAGCTGGTTATTCGCTAACCGAAAATTCAGGGCATTATCAGTCAATAAAAAAAAGCAGCTTTCGGGCTGCTTTTTTATTGACAAAAATTGGAGGATTATTGGGCACGCACCGGAATGGGCGTGAGCATTTCTTCGACGTTGGATACAGTTTTGACCGCCATAATGGCGGTGACCAGCAAGAGGCCAAGCATGAAAATAAACATAATGCTACAGAAAAATCTAGTGGACAAAAAGCAGCCCGATTCAGCAAGCTGCATCTGATGTATCCAACCCCGAAAGCCCCGGCCAGGTTTCAATAAGATTAGGGCATTTGCAGCAGGGTCTGCACCACGCGCCGGGCATCGGCCCCAATACCGTTGAGCAGCGCCGAGTTGCGGCTATCGAGCCAGTCGAGTCCCAGAAACGCCACGCCCGGCGCGGCCGTGAGGCCGCGCTGGTGCCGGGGCTGGCCATTGGCCTCAAAAATGGGCAGCTCCAGCCAGTCGTAGGCCGGGCGGTAGCCGGTGGCCCACACCACGGCATCGAGGGGAGGGGAGGCCGCCCGCTGGCCCTCAATGGCCCCGGTGGGCAGCACCGCCGTGGCTCGGCCAATGAAGGTGGCCGCCGGCAGCCGGCGCAGGCGCGCCAGGTCGCCGCTCACCACGGGTTCGGGCTGGCTCACCATCCAGCGGCCGAGGGCCGTGTGGCGCGGAATGCGCAGCAGGCCCATGAGGGTCAGGCCGGCCCACATCAGCTGGCTGTTGGGCATGGCCGGGGTCTTCTCATCGAAAGCCACGAAAACCGGCCGGCTGGTGGCCGCAATATCGGCCGCGATTTGCAGGGCCGAGTTGCCGCTGCCCACCACGGCCACCGGGCCGGTGCCGGGCAGCTGGCTCGGCCGGCGGTAGTCGCGGCTGGGCAGCTGGGCCACGGCAGCGGGCAGCTGGGTGGCCCACGCCGGTATTTTGGGGGTGGTGTAGGGGCCGGTGGCCACTATCACGCGGCGGGCGGCGTAGGTGCGGCCGGCGGCGGTGTGCGCGTGGTAGCCGGGCTGGCCGGGGGCGGCTGTGAGGCGGGTCACGCGCTGGTCGGCATCGAGCGGAAACGCGAAATGTGCGGCGTAGTCGCGCAGGTAGGCGCTGGTTTCGGCCCGGGTTGGGTAGCGGAGGCGGCGGCCGGGCCAGGGCCGGCCGGGCAGGCCGCTGGCCCAGGCCGGAGAAAACAGGCGGAGCGAATCGTAGCGGGTGTCCCAGGCATGGCCGGCCGTGGGCGCGGCATCCAGCAGGCGGAAATCAACGCCGTGCCGTTGCAGGTAATAAGCGGCGGCCAGTCCGGCCTGCCCCGCCCCAATCACCAGCGTGTCGGTGTGAATGAGCGGGGCCGCCGGGGCCAGGGGAATGGGCATGGGCGCTAGGATTGCTGCTCCGGAAACTCCGTGCGCAGGCCGGCCATTACCTGCTCCGTAACGGTGCGGATGAGGGTGACCTGCCGGGCGGCGTGGGCCGGGGCGGGCGGCGTTTCGGCGTAGGCCTCCGCCTCCCGGATGACTTGGCGCAGGCTTTCCACCCCCAGGCCGTCGAGGGAGCTTTTGAGGTGGTGGGCGGCGTCGCCCAGGGCTTCCCAGGCGCCTTTGGTCAGGGCCTCGTCGAGGGCAGTGAGGATGGCGGGCGTGGTTTCGATGAAGGCCCAGGCCAGGCGGCGCACGATGGTTTCGTCGTTGCGCACCAGCTGGCGCACATTGCTTAGGTTATAGAGAGACGGTGCTGCGGAAGGCATAGTGGGAGTGGTGAGGGGAGTAGACGGGGATTTGCTGGCCTGGCTGTGGTGTGCCAGCACGGCCTGCATGGTTTCGAGGAGCTGCTCTTCGCGGTAGGGCTTGGCAAGGTAGCCGGCAAAGCCGGATGCCCGCAGGCGCTCGGCCTCGCCGGACTGGGCGCGGGCCGTGAGGGCAATGACCGGAGTAGCGGCCCGGCTGGGGTCGGGGTGTTGGCGCAGGGCGCGGGCGGCGGTTTCGCCATCCATGCCCGGCATCTGAATATCCATTAATACCAGGTCGAAGGTCCGGTGTTTAAAAAGGTTGATGGCGGCCAGTCCACTGGCTGCGGTGGTTACCTGCCAGCCCCAGTTGCGCAGCACGGTTTCGGCCAGCAGGCTATTCACCAGGTTGTCTTCTACCAGCAAAATGCGGCCGGCATCGGCCAGGGCAGGGGCCTCGGCCGGCGTTTTAGGTTCTGCCGGGCGGGCGGCGGCTACCGGCTGGAAGGCCAGCGTGAAGGCAAACGTACTGCCCTGGTTCACCTCGCTGGACACCTGCAGCACACCGCCCATGAGTTTCACCAGGCCTTCCGAAATACTCAGGCCCAGGCCCGTGCCGCCGTACTCGCGGTCGGTGCTGGCGGTGGCCTGGGTGAAGGGCTCGAAGATTTTATCCAGTGTTTCGGGCGCAATGCCCAGGCCGGTGTCGCTCACCATGAATTGCAGCCACACCGTGCCCGCAGGCTCGGTGTGCTGGCGGGGGCCGGGCACCACCCGGCAGCGCAGGTGGATGGTGCCGGTTTCGGTGAACTTGATGGCGTTGCTGACCAGGTTGAGCAGCACCTGGCGCAGGCGGTGCGCGTCGCCCAGCACGGGGCCGGGCAGCGTGGGCTTCTCGATGCGTAGGTGCAGGCCCTTTTCCCGGGCGCGGGGCCGCAGCAGAGCCGCGCAGCCGCGCAGCAGCTCTATGGGAGCAAAAGATATGGCCTCGGGCTGCAGCTTGCCCGCGCCGAGGCGGGCGGTGGTGAGCACGTCGTTCAGCACATTGAGTAGGTGCTCGGCCGATTCGCCCAGCAGCCGCAGGTAATCGTGCTGGCTGCGGCTGAGGGTGGTTTTCACCAGCACCCCCGTCAGGCCCAGAATGCCGTGCAGCGGCGTGCGGATTTCGTGGCTCATGTTGGCCAGGAAATCCTCCTTGGCCTGGGCATCAACCTGGGCTGTCGCAATGGCACCCTCTAGGGCCTGCTGGGTGCTTTTTAGCTCGGTAATGTTGCTGTCCACGCCCAGCACCTGGGCCGTGCCGTCGTCCTGCACAAACAGTCGCTTCACGCTGCTAAACCAGTTGACCCGGCCATCGGGGTTCGTGAAGCACTCCTCCTGCGTCAGGTCCTGGCCGGTGGTGAGCACCTGCAGGTCCTGCTGCCGGTAGCGGGCGGCGTCTTCCGTGGTTGGAATGTCTGGCTTGCCGGCGCGCACCAGCTCATCGGGCGTCATATTATACAAAGCGGCCAGCGACTTGTTGGCCAGCAGGTAATTGCCGTGCTCATCCTTTAGGTAGATGGGGTGGGGCAGGGCATCAATCACCTGCCGGAACAGGCGGTGCTGCTCAGTGAGCCGGGCGGTGGCAAGGCGGTGCTGCTCGTCGTCGGCCCGCTGCTCGCTAATATCCTCGGTCACGCTGATAACGCTGGTGGTTCGGCCCTGGGCATCGCGTCCAAAGGGCGCGTGGGCGCTGTGCAGCCAGCGGGTGGTGCCGTCGCGGTGGCGGGCCGTGTACTCCACGGCTCGTACCTCGCCATCGCGCAGTTGGGCCACGTCCTTCATGGTGCCCTGGTAGCATACCAGCGACTCGGTCGGCAGCAGGTGCGGGAGCAGGTGGCCGGGCGGGAAGGCTAGAATCTCTTCGCTGGTATAACCCAGCAGGGTTTCGATGCGGCGGTTAGTGTAGGTGGTGCGCTGCTGCTGCAGGTCGAACACCGCCACCAGGTTGGGCACCACGTCCAGCACCTGCCGCAGCTGGTGGCGGCTCTGGCGCAGCTCGTCCATGGCGGCGCGATGGCGGGTCACGTCTTCGGCACTGCCCATAATCTCCCAGACCTGGCCTTCGGGGCCCAGCACGCTGGCCCGCATGCGCAGGCGCAGCAGGTGCCAGCTGCCGTCGTGGTGGCGCACGCGGCAGTCCCAGATGGCGGTCTGGTGCCGCGCCAGCAGCTGCTTCATATCCGATTGCATGAGCTGCGCCAGGGAGTCTGGGTGCATTATCTGCTGGCCCAGGCTGGCGCCCAGCGCCAGCAGCGCTTGGGCCGTGTAGCCCAGCACGGTGTGGCAATGCTGGTTGCAGTGCACCAGCTGGCGGTGCCGCATGTCGTAGCTGAACAGGATGAGCGCCACCCGGTTGGCCAGTACCTGCCTTGGCACCACCCCCGGCAGGGCGGCGGCATTGCCGGCAGGTGCGAGCGGGGGGAGCTGCATCCTGCGTCCGGCCACCCGCCGGGCTGCTGACGCAGCGGCCCGGCGAGCCAGACGAGGATAACGAGAGCGACGCATTAAAAAAAGAGCTAAGCGTAAAACAATGTCGCAGGCAAAGGCAAAGCGCACCAACAAATCCGGCGAAAACCCGGCAGCCCCCTCGCCGGTATTTACCCGATGTGCAGCTCGCGTTGCCGTAACATACGGTAAATAGTAGATTTCCCGATGTTCAGGCGGGCCGCCACGGCCAGTACGTCGCCGTCCAGCTCATTGAGGCAGCTTTGCACGATGGCCGTGGTCTGCTCGCGCAGCGAAAGCTGGCTGCCGGGGCCAAAGGTGGCTTTGCCGGGGCGCAGGGGCAGGTCTTCGCCATGAATGAACTCGCCGTCGGCCAGCACGGTAGCCAGCTCCACCACGGCCTTCAGCTCGCGCACGTTGCCCGGAAACGGATGCGCCTTCAGCTGCTCGCGGGCCGAGTCGGTGAGCTGGCGTGGCGGCAGGTTGTTGAGCTGGCAGAAATCGCGCACGAATACCCCAGCCAGCAGCAGCACATCGGTCCCGCGCTGGCGCAGGGGGGGCAGCACAATGGGCAGGCCCAGCAGGCGGTAGTACAGGTCTTCGCGGAAGCGGCCGGCCTGCACCTCCGTCAGCAGGTCGCGATGCGTGGCCACAATCAGGCGCACATCGAACGGGATGGTCTGGTTGCCGCCCAAGCGGGTTACTTCGCGCTCTTGCAGCACGTGCAGCAGCTTGGCCTGCAGGCTCAGGTCGAGGTCGGCTATCTCGTCCAGAAACAGGGTGCCGCCGGTGGCTTCTTCCAGCCGGCCCACGCGGCGGGCCACCGCCCCGGTAAATGCCCCCTTCTCGTGCCCAAATAGCTCGCTCTCCACCAGCTCGCGCGGAATGACTGCCATGTTTACGGCCACAAATGGCAGGCACGCCCGGCTCGACTGAAAGTGAATTGCCTTGGCCACCAGTTCTTTACCCGTGCCGGTTTCGCCGCTCACGCTCACCGTGATGGTGGTGCGGGCCGCCTTGGTGATGAGGGTTTGCACGGCCTGCATCGACGCGTGCTCGCCGAAAATGGCCTGGCCGGCTCCGTGGCGCACCCCAATCTGCTGGCGCAGCTGGTTGTTCTCGCGGCGCAGGCTCACCTGCTGGGCTACTTTGCCCACCAGGTTCCAGAGGCGGTCGAGCGTGTTCTCATCCTTCACCAGGTAGTCGTAGGCCCCCTGCTGAAGCATGCTGACGGCGGTGCTCACGTCCTCCTGGCCCGATATCACCACTACTTCGGTGCCCTGCAGCCGCTCCCGAATCTGGCGCAGCACCTGCTCGCCCTTGGCATCGGGCAGCGAATAGTCGAGCGTGATAAAATCCGGCTTTTCGCCCAGCTGCTCCAGGCATGCCTGGGCCGTGGTGAAGCGCGAAACGCTGTGGTTCGGGTTCTGGCTGAGGCGGTGCAGGAGTAGCTCGCCATACCATTCATTGTCCTCGACTACAAAAATCTTGAAGGGTAGAGTAGGGCTCATGCAGCAGGTGGAAATAGGAACCTAAAATAATGTTGCATCAATCGAAAACAAACGGCTTACGAGCTTATTTCACGATAACTGAATAAAAAGTAATATTAAAAATGTTATATTACAAATATACGCAATAAAAAGCTAGGGCCATTGTGCCAAATGCACAGTTAGCGTTGCTATAGTTGAGCTAATATTCACAACGCATTGACCAATAACACGCTTTGAACAAGGCAAGTTGTGAGGAGGCTGTTGTAACTATTTGAGCAGCCAGTAAATCATTTCACCGAATCCTGGCGCTGGAAAGGGGCTTCCGATTCAGCAATCGACACATGTTTTTTTAAGCTCAACCAGAAAACGCTAACTACGCATTTGGTGCAATGACCCTATTCCTCAACGGCGGCCCTGGGCGTAAACATCAACGTGTTTCAGGCCTTTGCCGATAACCTGGCCGGGGGCATTATTACCACCATTGTGCCCCTGCCCGTGGAGCTGACAACCTTTGTAGGCAAGTGGAACAACGCCACCACCGACCTGAGCTGGACCACGGCCACCGAGAAAAACAGCAGCTACTTTGCCGTGGAGCGCTCCACGGGCGGCGAAACCGCCTTTCAGGCCGTGGGCTAGGTAGCGGCAGCCGGCAGCAGCACTAGCCCCCTCGGCTACAAGCTCCGCGATGCTGAAGCCGGCAACCTGGGCGTCAGCACCCTCTACTACCGCCTGCGGCAGGTTGATAACGGTAGCACCCAGTCCTTCTCGTCCGTAGTGGTGGTGGCGGTAGCCAAAGCAGTGGCCGTGCCGCAGCTCGAAACCTACCCCAACCCCGCCCCCGATGCCCAGGCCGTGAAGGTGCATTTTGTGAACATGCCGGCCGGGGGCGGCCTGGTGCAGACGTATTCGGAAATGGGCCAGCTGGTGAGCCAGCAGCCCGTGGGCCAGGTCACTACCGGTCTGGAATTGCCCAGGTTGGCTCCCGGCCTCTACCATGTAGTGCTACGCGATGCTGCCGGACAGCGGCTGGCTACGCAACGCCTGATAATTAGCGGCCAACAGCACACCGCAGGCCCTTTGCAGAAAGTCCCGTTGGCGCATTGCCAGCGGGACTTTCTGTTTTCCGTGAGGCTGATTGGCAGTCGTTTAGGCAGGCCCTGGCCCGCCGCCTTGCCAACCAACTAATACCGAAGTGACAAGGCAGAGCGCATATGTCTGAATAATAAACAGGTAAATTATGATTTTTAATTGTTGTAAAGCGAATGCCAAAATGTTGATGCTCTAATATTTAGGCAATTGGTAATGTAGCGTTAATATTACGGTGGTGGTGAGGCAATCCCAAAGAGGGAATTTTGCGGTCATCATTCAAAAACTCATTGCCTGCCTGTTTTTATGAAGCAAACCATTACCCGCATCAGCAGCGCCGCGCTGCTCCTGACCCTGGCCGCGTCGTGCTCGCGCACCGAGCAAGTAGCCCCCAGCCAGCAGCCCATTGCCGCCACCGTAAACCAGGATGCCACCCGCGACAACAACCTGGCCATGGGCAACCCCAGCGGCGCCGTGACCGACGCCACCAACTCGCCCAACAACTACCTGATGACCAAAACCCAGTATACCCTCTCGTACAGCCGCGATAAGGGCAAGCCGAACTGGGTGAGCTGGCACCTGAGCAGCGCCTGGCTGGGCACTACCGCCCGCCAGGATAATTTCGCTTCCGATGCCAGCCTGCCCAGCAGCTGGTACCACGTAGGCAGCACCAGCTACTCGGGCTCGGGCTTCGACCGTGGCCACAACTGCCCCTCGGCCGACCGCACCGGCTCGGTAGCCGACAACACGGCCACCTTTCTGATGACGAATATGATGCCCCAGGCCCCCATCAACAACCAGCAAACCTGGGCCGGCCTCGAGAACTACGCCCGTACCCTGGTGAATGCCGGCAACGAAGTCTACATCATTGCCGGCAGCTACGGCAGCGGCGGCACCGGCTCCAATGGCTACGCCACCACCATTAGCAGCGGCCGCATCACTGTGCCCAGCAATTGCTGGAAGGTGATGGTGGTGCTGCCCGAGGGCACCGGCGACGCCGGCCGCGTAACTACCAGCACCCGCGTTATCGCCGTGGACATGCCCAACAATAACTCCATCGGTACGGCCTGGGGCGCTTATCGCACCACGGTAAACGCCATTGAAGCCGCTACGGGCTATGATATTCTCTCGGCCGTGAGCACCACCGTGCAGAGCACCATTGAGTCGAACGTAGACACCGGCCCTACCAGCTGAGTTGTGGCCATAATTACAATTGTCGCCCGGTTTCTGGCCGATTAATTACAGTTATAGCAAGTAAGCCGGCCGGAAAGTAAAAAGCCCCTGAAATACCGTGTATTTCAGGGGCTTTTTACTTTCCGCTGAATGCAGATGAAGGCTACATATCCGGAATAAACAGTCAAAGTTACGGTACGTTGTCCTTGCAAAGCAATTAGTTACGAAGGCCCGAATTTTTTCCGAAGCAAAAAAGCAGAGTGAAGAGTGGGTCGATTAGCCAGTTAGGGCGAAAATGAAAGTTGAAAAATAAGTACCCAACAAAAAGGTAACATTACCAATGTTTGCCCGGCGTAAACATTCCGTAATTTTGCATCGTGCTTCAACCAAAACACCAGTTGATAGAGCGCGGGACCCTGCTCAACAGCGACCCGCGAGAGGACCGGAAGGTCTTTGCTGCCGTCGGTTTTACCGATTTTGCCGCCGCTATTTCCGCTGTTTTTTCTGGTTATTGCCCCGCCACCGTTTCGGATTCCGAAACGGTTTTTTTGTGCGTAGTTGGTTCGGTTTTCTCCCTAGCTTTTTAGTCTAAACCCGCTTTTAACTAATATCTTATGGACACCAACACCCTCGCCCCCAAGGTAGCCGCCGCTACCCTCTCCTCGGCCCACGCCGGCAACCGCAACCTGAGCACCGACCCCAAGCGCATGGCGGTAATCAAAGTATGGGATGCCATGATGCGCGGCGCCCGCAAGTACTGCGAGCAGGAAGGCTTCGTGACTGTACACAACATGCCCCACATTGTGGGCGTGACCGGTGCTTGCGAAAACACTGACACCCTGTTTACGCTGGACTGGTACGACGGCAAGAAGATGTTCCTGCCCCAGTCGAACCAGCTCTACATCGAAATGCTGACCCAGGCCGTGGAAGGCGGCCGCGTGTGCGGCGAAATCCAGAGCTTCCGCAAGGAGCTGAACGCTGATAATCGCCGCTTGGCGCAGTTCACCCTGTTCGAAATTGAGCACCTCGGCGACCTCGACGAACTGCTGGGCCACCTGAGCGGCATTGTGCGCACCGCCGCCAACGAAGTAGCCACCAAGTGCGCCAAGGAGCTGGCCCTGTTTGGCCGCGATGCTGAGGACATCAAAGACCTCACCTTTAAGCGCATGACCTACGCCGATGCCATCGAGCGCCTCAAGCCCGAAGGATTTCCCGAGCTGCAGTGGGGCGACGACCTGGGTGCTGCCGAAGAAAACCGCCTCACCGAGCTGGAGGGTCCCATCTTCATCACGCACTACCCGGCCGACATCAAGTTCTTCAACATGCGCAACAACGACGACGACCCCCGCGTGGTGAACTCGTCGGACCTGCTGCTGCCGCTGGCCGGCGAGTCGGCTGGTTCGGCCGAGCGGGAGTTCAACGGTGCCAAGCTGCGCCACAAGCTGGAAACCAGCTCGATGCTGGCCGGCCTCATCCGCCAGGGCATGAAGCTGGAAGACTTCGAGGGGTACCTCGGCTTCCACGAAGAGCACGACGTGAAGCTGCACTCGGGTGCCGGTGTGGGCATGGCCCGCGTGGCCCAGTTCATCCTCGGTCAGACGGACATCCGCGAGTGCGTGCCGTTCCTGATTAACCGCGACAACATTATCTAAATTCTGGCCATTAGCTGATGGCTCTTAGCTGTTAGTTTGTGGAAAATTCCGTTGGCTGTTAGTATCTTGTATAAAGAGCTAGTAGGCAACAGCTATTAGCTAACAGCTCAAATCAATATGAAACTCGGAGCCATAACGTTACAGAATGCGGTGTGCCTGGCGGCGGCCCCGTGGGAGCTCGGCGGCGAGGGTTACGAGCAGCTGGGGGCGATTTTTACCAAAACCGTGACCATGGAGCCCCGCGCCGGCCTGCCCGGCGACGAAGGCATCCTGCAGGTCGCCGACCAAACCCTGCTCAACCGCACCGACCTGCGCATCGAAGGGGCCGAAGGGCTAGTGCAGGAGCACCTGCCGCGCCTGCGCCGTTTCGGCGTGCCGGTATTTGTGAGCATTACGGCGCCGGGCGTGCCGGGCTTCCGTAAAATTGCCCGCTACCTGCAACGGGAAGTGGGCGAGCAACTGGCTGGGGTGGAGGTATACATTACCGTACCGGCCGGCGGCTCGGGGGCCGATATAACAGCCCGCTTCGTGCGCGAGGCCACCGAGGCCGTGCGCAACGAGCTGCGCGACGATGCGGCCGTGATTGTAAAGCTGCCGCCGTGGCCCGACCACATCCGGGGCTTGGCCCTGGCGGCGCAGGAGGGCGGCGCGACCGCCCTGGCTGCTACCAATACCTTGAAGGTATTGCACCTGCCCACCGACCGCGCTGCCGCGCCGCTGGTCGGTGGCCTCTCGGGCGAGGCGCTGCGGCCACTGGCCCAGCGCTGCGTGTGGGAGCTGGCCAATGACGAGAAACTGATGCTGCCCATCTTCGGTACGGGCGGCATTTTTACGCTGCGCGACGTGCAGGACTACTTGCGCGTAGGAGCGCAGGCCGTGCAGGTGGCCAGCGGCGAATGGTTGTCGCCGGGCCTCTCGGCGCGGCTGGCGACCGAGGTGGCGCAGATAGAAAATGTGGGAAAATGAGAAAAATGTGCGAAATATGGAAAATAAAGTTGATGACAGAGGCCAGTAATGGTTTCAGGGCCATCATGTTGCGTCCAGCAGGGCGGTTCAAAGATTTGTTGTCCGTGTGAAGAATTGGGCAGCCCCGGTCACACATTCCGCACATTTTCATATTCAACATATTAATAAATTTCTATGGAAAAGCTCATTGCCCGCGTTCAAGCCGCTAATTCCCTGCTCTGTGTCGGCCTCGACCCCACCGGTGACGATGTCACCGTGGCCCGCCGTCTGGGCGAAGTAATTGCCCAGGCCGCGCCCTACGCGGCTGCGTTCAAGCCCAACCTTGCGTTCTTTCTGAGCCGTGAAAACGGAGTGGCCCTGCTCCAGCAAACCGTGCGCGATATCCCGAAGGACATTCCGGTGATTCTGGACGGCAAATTCGGTGACATCGCCAACACGGCTGAGCAGTACGCCCGCTTCTCCTATGACATTGTGGGTGCCGACGGCGTGACCGTGAACCCCTATATGGGCGACGACACCATTCGGCCCTTCGCCCGGCCCGGCAAAATCGTTTTCTCCCTCGCGAAAACCTCCAATAAGCCCCAGCACGGCCTGCAGGACGCGGCCATGACGCGCGGTGGCTCCATCAGCGACTGGGCCGCCCGCCTGGCTAAGCTCATGGACGAGGAAATACCCGACTCGACCGTGGGCCTGGTAGTAGGCGCAACCGAGCCGGCCACCGTGGCCAAGCTCCGCGCCGCCTGCTCCGAGCAATGGTTCCTGGTGCCGGGCATCGGGGTGCAGGGCGGCGACCTTTCGGCCACGCTGCGGGCCGGCCTGCGGCAGGATGGCAGCGGCCTGCTCATCAATTCCTCGCGGGGAATCTGGCAGGCTCCCGATGCTGGAGCCGCTGCCCGGGAGCTTCAGGAACAAATCAACGAATTCCGGGCCGTAACGAGCCCGACCCACGCCTGAACTAAAAAGCCGCTTCACCGCGGCTTTTTGCATGTTAGTCTTTCTGAATCAAATGACTGAAACCACCCAAGCTCATTCGCCCATTGCCCTCGATGCCGAGCTGCTGACCGGGCAGCTGCATCAGGAAGATGCCTTGTTGCGTGGGCACTTCCGACTGTCGTCGGGCCTGCACTCCGATACCTACGTGCAGTGCGCCCGCTTCCTGCGCCGCCCGGAGCTGGCCGCACCGGCCGCCGCCGCGCTGGCTGGCCAGATTCAGGCTGCCGGCCTGCAGCCCGACGTGGTGGTAGGCCCCGCCATGGGCGGCGTGGTGATTGGCTACGAGCTGGCCCGGCAGCTGGGCGTGCCCGGCATCTTCACCGAGCGCGACGCGGACGGACAGATGGCCCTGCGGCGTGGCTTCACCATCGAGCCGGGTGAAAGAGTGGTTATTGCCGAAGATGTAGTGACGACCGGCAAAAGTACCCTGGAAGTAGCTAAGGTGCTGCGTGCTATGGGTGCAGAGGTGCTGGCCGTGGCTTCGCTGATTGACCGCACGGGCGGAAAGGGCGGGCTGGATTTCCCGCATTTCGCGCTGCTTTCGGTGCAGGCAGCGACCTTTGCCCCCGAGAGTTGCCCCCTGTGTGCTGCCGGCGTGCCGGTAGTGAAGCCCGGCAGCCGGCCGGAGAAAGCGTTTTGAGTACGTCATGTTGAGCGCAGCGAAGTCGAAACATCTCGCTTGCAACCACTAACCAATGATGTTACAACGATTGATTTACTGTCACAAGCGAGATGCTTCGACTCCGCTGCGCTCCGCTCAGCATGACGTTGTTTCGCTGACGTTCTGATTTTCTCAATGTCCGAAAACACCACCCACACCATTCAGCTTACCCTGAAACCCGGCCAGCACGACGGCGACGGCCAGCGCGTGGCCGAAGCCGCCGCCCGCCATCTCGGCCTGGCCACTGGCCGTGTGCGCAGCGCCGCCCTCTACACGGTGCGCTACCCGCTCAGCGAAACCCAGCTGCACGATTTCGCCACCCGCTGCCTCGCCGACCCGGTGCTGCACGACGTGCGCCTGAACGAGCTGACGGCCGCGCCCGGCTTCGCTACCTATATATTGGTAGCCCGCCGCCCCGGCGTGACTGACGACGAAGGCACCTCGGCCCAAAATGCCCTGGCCGACCTGCTGAACGAGCCGCTCGACGTGCACACGCAGCACATTTTCAGTAAGAAGCTCTATTTAATTGAAAACGACCTGCCCGAAGCTGACCTGCGCCGTATCGCGGAGGAGCTTCTTGGCAATAAGCTCATCAACTGGCTGGAAGTGGGGCGCGTGGCCGATGGTATCCGCGACTACACGCCGCGCCCCGGCGGCGGCGCCGAAGCCATCACCGAAGTCATTTCGCTGACCGGCCGTACTGATGCGGAGCTGGTGCAGCTCTCGAGGGAGAACATCTATGCGCTGAACCTGGAGGAGATGCGGGCCGTGCGCGACTACTTCGCCACCGCCGAAACTCAGGAGGAGCGGAAAGCCGTCGGCCTGCCCGCTGACCCCACGGATTGCGAGCTGGAAATCATCGCCCAGACGTGGTCGGAGCATTGCAAACACAAGGAGTTTTCGGCCCTCATCAACTACAAAGACCTGGAAACGGGTGAGGAGAAGCAGGTTGATTCGCTCTTCAAAACTTACATCAAGGACGCCACTTCCGAAGTAGACCGCCAGCTGCGCGCCAACGGCAACGACTGGTTGGTGAAAGTATTCTCCGACAACGCCGGCGCGGTGCGCATCAACGCCGACTCGCTGTTCGTGTGGAAGGTGGAAACGCACAACTCGCCCTCGGCGATTGACCCGTACGGCGGGGCCATCACGGGTATTCTGGGCAACAACCGCGACCCACTGGCCACCGGCATCGGCGGCGCGCGGCTGCTGTTCAATACCAACGTGCTGTGCTTCGGCAACCCCGAGTACGATGGGCCGCTACTGACCGGGCAGCTGCACCCGCGCCGCATTCTGGAAGGCGTGCGCAAGGGTATCGAAGACGGCGGCAACAAGTCGGGCATTCCAACGGTGAACGGCGCCATTGTATTTGATGACCGGTATGCTGGCAAGCCGCTGGTGTACTGCGGCACCGGCGCGGTGATGCCCATGCAGTTTGCGGGTAAGGATTCGTGGGAAAAGAATATCGATGCCGGCGACCGCATCATCATGGCCGGTGGCCGGGTGGGCAAGGACGGCATTCACGGCGCGACGTTTTCGAGCATCGAGCTCGATGAAACCGCGCCCGCCACGGCCGTGCAAATCGGTTCGCCAATCACCCAGAAGCTGGCAATGGATTTCCTGATGCTGGCGGCCCGGCGCGGCCTGCTGAAATGCAGCACCGACAACGGCGCGGGCGGCCTCTCGTCTAGCGTGGGCGAGCTGGCCGGCATCTCGGGTGGCGCGGTAGTGCAGCTGGAGCGTGTACCGCTGAAGTACCCCGGCCTGCGGCCCTGGGAGATTTTCGTGAGCGAGTCGCAGGAGCGGTTTACGCTGGTGGTCGAGCCCGGAAAAATGGCCGAAATCATGTCGCTGGGCCAGGAAATGGAAGTGGAGCTGACCGATATCGGCCACTTTACCTCGGATGGTTTCCTGGACGTGCGCTTCGATGGTGCGCCGGTGGCCCGCCTCAATATGGAGTTTCTGCACGAGGGCGTGCCGCGCAAAATTCTGGAAGCCGAGTGGACCAAACCCACCGCCGCTGAGCCCGAGATTCCGGCTACAACGGACTATACCGAAACGCTGACGCAGCTGCTCGGCTCGCTCAATATCTGCTCGCGCGAATCAGTGATTCGCCAGTACGACCACGAGGTGAAGGGCCGCACCATTGTGAAGCCCCTGATGGGCGCCACCGGCCAGGCCCCGCAGGACGCGGCCGTGGTGCGCTTCAATTTCGAGAGCTGGGAAGGCGTGGCCGTGAGTAACGGCATCCTGCCGCGCTACGGCGATTTGGACGCCTACCATATGTCGGCCGGCGCGTTCGACGAGGGGGTGCGCCAGATTATCGCGGTAGGAGGGAAGCTCCCGAACCTGACGCCCGGCGACGGGATTTTCTGGTCGGTGAACGACAACTTCTGCGTGCCCGACTCGGTGTACGACCCCATCAGTAACCCCGATGGCAAGCAGAAGCTGGCCAAGCTGGTGCGCATGTGCGAAGCCCTACGCGACGCCACGGCGGCCTACTGCATCCCGCTCACCAGCGGCAAGGACTCGATGAAGAACGACTTCAAGGCCGATGGCGTGAAGATTTCGGTGCCGCCCACCGTGCTCTACTCGATGACGGCCAAAATGGAAGACGTGCGCCGCGCCGTGACTTCGGATTTCAAGCAAGCAGACGACGTAGTGTACCTGCTCGGCGAAACTTACGACGAGCTGGGCGGTTCTGAGTTCTACGCCCTGCACGGCCAGCTTGGTGCGAATGTACCGAAGGTGGACTTCGCCCAAGCCAAGGCGCTGTACACCCTTATCGGCGAAGCCAACGACCAGCGCATCATCCAGTCCTGCCACGACCTGAGCGACGGCGGCCTCGCCGTAGCGCTGGCCGAAACCACGTTTGGCTACGGCTACGGGGCTGAAATCGACCTGCCCACCGTCGGTCTGCCGCTGGCGACGCAGCTGTTTTCGGAGTCGCACTCGCGCTTTCTGGCTACGGTAGCACCGGAGGATGTGGTGGCGTTCGAGCAGCTGCTCGGTAGCCGCGCCACCCGCCTCGGCCGCGTGACCCTGGATGGCCAGCTGACCGTGCGCCACGCAGGCCAGCCGGTTATTGCGGCTAACACCGCCACGTTGCGCGCTGCCTGGACCAACGGGCCGGTGAACCAGCTGCTGGGCGTGCCCTCTTCAACCCTTTCGCACTAATTCCATGGTTCACGCACTAATTCTGACCGGATTCGGCATCAACTGCGAAGAAGAATTCGCGGCGGCCTACCGGCTGGCCGGGGCCGAAGCTACCATCGTGCACCTCAACCAGGTGCTGCACGGACAGGTGAGCATCCACGATTTCGACATTCTGAACTTCCCCGGCGGCTTCTCCTTCGGTGATGACCTCGGCTCGGGCGTGGTGCTGGCTAACAAGCTGCGCTACCGCCAGAACGGTCCCAAGGGTCGCACCCTGCTCGATGACATCAAGCAGTTTATTGCCGACGGCAAATTCGTATTCGGCATCTGCAATGGCTTCCAGGTGCTGGTAAAGCTGGGGCTACTGCCCAATATGGGCGGCGACGTGACGCCCGAAGTGACGCTGACGCACAACGCCAGCGGCCGCTACGAAGACCGGTGGGTGACGCTCCGCGCCAACCCCTTGTCGAACACGCCTTTTCTCAAAGGCATTGATACGCTAGAGGTGCCCGTGCGCCACGGTGAGGGCCGGCTGGTGATTCCGGATGCCGCCACGCAGGCCGCCATCGAAGCGGCCGGGCTGAACTGCCTGACCTACGCCGATTTCGACGGCAGCGCCACCGACGTATATCCCTTCAACCCCAACGGTGCAGCCCTGAACTGCGCGGCCCTGACGGACCCCACGGGCCAGGTTTTTGGCCTCATGCCGCACCCCGAGGCCTTTTTGTCGGCCTACAACCACCCCGACTGGGCCCGCCGCCGCCGCCAGAACCCCGATGCCTCGGAAGAAGGGGAGGGGCTGCAAATCTTCAAGAATATCGTGGCGCACATCGCCCAAAAGAATGCCGCTACGGCCCCGACCATACAAATCGTCAATCAAAACTAGTCTCTTTCAGAAACGTCGCTAATGAACACCCTCACCCACTTCGCTTCTCCCCAACTCCCCCTGCTGCACCGCGGCAAAGTGCGCGACAGCCTGCGTGCGCCCAGCGGCGACCGCCTCATCATCGTGACCGACCGCCTCTCGGCCTTCGACTCGGTGCTGGAAACTGCCATTCCCCACAAGGGTGCGGTGCTAAACGGCCTGGCTAATTTCTGGTTCGAAAAGACGGCCCACATCATTCCTAATCACGTTATCAAGCTCATCGATGCCAACGCCATGCTGGTGAAGGAGGCCGAGCCCATTAAGGTGGAAATGATTGTGCGGAACTACATCACCGGCTCGATGCTGCGGGGCTACCAGAAGGGCCAGCGCACGTTCTCGGGCGTGACCGTGCCCGACGGCCTGACCAAGCACCAGCAGTTTCCGGAGCCAATTGTGACGCCGACGACTAAGGAAGAGTCGGACCGCGAAATCACCCCTGAAAACCTCGTGAGCGAAGGTTGGGTGAGCAAGGAGCTGTACGACCAGATGAAGGAAAAATCCCTGGCGTTGTTCAAAGTGGGCTCCGAGCAGCTGACCGCGAAGGGCATTATTCTGGTCGATACCAAGTATGAGTTTGGCCTGCTGAACGGCGAGCTGATTCTCATCGACGAGATGCACACGCCCGACTCGTCGCGCTTCTGGAGCGCCGAGGACTACGCCCAGAACCCCGAAACGGTCGAGCAGATGGACAAGGAGTACGTCCGTCAGTGGCTGATTGCCAACAAAAAGGACGGCCAGTACCCCCGCGCCCTCACCCCGGAAGTGGCCCAGGAAGCCAGCCGCCGCTACCTCGACATCTACGAGCGCATTGTGGGCGAGCCCCTGCCCACCGCCGAAACCGGCACCGCCGACGCGCCCCACACCGGCCGCCAGGACGCCCGCGCCCGCATGCTGGCCAACCTCGTGCAGGCCGGCCTCATTAAGGATGCTTGGGTGAACATCGTGATGGGCTCGCCCGCCGATAAGGAGCACTGCGAGAAAATCCGCCAGCAGTTTGAGGGCTACGACGTATTCACCCAGCTGCGCGTGACCTCGGCCCACAAAAACGGCGAAGCCATCGCCGGCATGGCCGACATCTGGAACAACAGCATTGAGCCCGGCGTCATCATCGCCGTGGCCGGCCTGAGCAATGGCCTTGGCGGCGCCCTGGCCGCCAACGTGAACGTGCCCGTGATTTCGTGCCCGCCCTACAAGGACTACGCCGAGCTGGCCATGAACCTGAACTCGTCGGTCATCATGCCCTCGGGCACGCCCAACCTCACCGTAGTGCGCCCCGACAACGCCGCCCAGGGTGCCCTGCGCGCCCTGAACCTGCCCCGCCTGCGCGAACGGCTGAGCCAGGATATTCTCGCCACCAAAGCCAAGCTGAGAGCGGCCGACGAGGAATTTAAACAACTCTAAACCCACGCCGCCTCGGCTCCTCCTCTCCCCAAGGAGAGGGGGCCGGGGGGTGAGGTTATGCCAGAACGATGTCAAACACTAAAACCCTTCTCCTCCTCGGCTCCGGCGCGCGCGAGCACGCCCTGGCCGAAAAGCTGACCCGCGACGGGGCCACGGTGCACGTGCTGCCCGGCAACGCCGGCATTCCCAATAGCCACCCCGAAATCGACCCGCTCGACT